>NZ_JANPGP010000055.1:0-53702 GCF_031424035.1 Novosphingobium sp. | reverse complement strand
CCACGCGTTGTTCATTTGTCAACGATACCTATCTGGGGTTAGGAAGAGCCAACACGCGTGCTTGCGCGCCTGGAATGAAAGTCCTGCTGTGACCGTTCAGATTGTAATTCTTGCCCTCATCGCAGCCTTCCTTGGCCTGCGCCTCTATTCGGTGCTCGGCCGCCGCGCAGAGCACGAGGAAGAAACGATTTCGGGCCGCGTCGATGCCGGGGCCGATTCCAAGGTCGTGCAATTGCCCCTGCCCAAGCCGGGCGACCGGGTGCAGGGTCCGAATGGCCAGTTGCGCGAAATTCCGGGGGTTCTTGCTCCCGCTGAACGCGCGCTGCGCGAAATCGCCGCTGCCGATCGCCGGTTCGACCTGATGACCTTCCTTGCCGGCGCTGAAGGTGCCTATCGCATGGCGCTCGAAGCATTCTGGCGCGGTGACAAGGAAGACCTGTCGCACCTGTGCGATTCCGACGTTTACGAAGGGTTTAGCGGCGCGATTGATGCGCGCCTTGCCGCTGGCGAAGTCCTCGACAACCGCCTCGTCCGGATCGAGGAAGCCGTGGTGGTCGATGCGAGCTATAATGCGCCGATGGCCCGCGTGACCGTGCGCTTCACCTCGGACATTGCCGCCGTCACCCGCGATGCCCAGGGCAATGTCGTTGCCGGTTCGTTGACCGACGCGGTTGAGGCGATCGACATCTGGACCTTCAGCCGCAACCTGAAGTCCACCAGCCCGGACTGGCTGATCGACGAAACCGACGAAGGCTGAGGCCGGTCAAGTGGGGGGCTGGTTCGGGCGCTTTGCCGCCATCGCTGCGATCACCTCGCTCTCTGCCTGCAAGATCATCCCGGACGCGGCCGGGCCGGCGAATTATCCGCCGCCGCCGGTCGTCAATGTCCCCGTAGTTCCGCCGCCAGCCGCCACGGCAGCCCAGCTTGGCGTGCGCGCCGGCCCGGCCATCGACACGCTGAACCTGTCCGGCGGGCGCGCTACGAGCGCGCTGCGGTCGTTCTTCGAAAGCTGCCCGCGCCTCCTGACCCGCACAGACACCAGCGGGCTGACGCGAAGTTCAGATTGGAAAGCGGCTTGCGACGCCGCGAAGACATGGCCCGCGACTGACGCGCCCGGCTTTTTCGCAACCCATTTCGAAGCGGCGAAGATCGGCGAGGGCAGGGCCTTCACCACCGGCTATTACGAGCCCGAGATCGCCGGCACCCGCACGCCGCAGCCGGGCTTTGCCGTTCCGGTCTATCGCCTGCCGCCCGACCTGATCCGCGCATGGCCGGCAGAAACGCCGCCCGAGCAGCGCACCGGCACCCCGCCGCTGGGCCGCTATGACGAGACCGGCAGGTTCGTGCTCTACCACGACCGCGCAGCGATCGAGGACGGGGCCTTGGCGAACAAGGGCCTTGAGATCGCTTACGCCGCCGATCCCATCGAGTTCTTCTTTCTCCAGATACAAGGTTCCGGACGCCTGCTCGCCCCTGACGGCACGGTGATGCGGATCGGCTATGCTGGGCAGAACGGGCGCGATTACGTCGGCATTGGCTCGCTGATGCGCCAGCGCGGGCTGGTCGGCGGGACGGGACAATATCCCACTTCGATGCAAGGGCTGATGGCCTGGCTGCGGGAGAACCCCGAAGGCGGTAAGGCGATCATGCGGGAGAACCTGTCGTACATCTTCTTCCGCGAGATTACCGGCGACGGCCCGCTGGGCGCACTTGGCGTGCCGGTACGCGGGCAATCGAGCGTTGCCGCCGATCCGGCCTTCACCCCGCTGGGCGCACCAGTCTGGCTGTCGGTCGACCGGCCAGAGGCCAGCGGCCTGTGGGTGGCGCAAGATACTGGCGGCGCGATCAAGGGCGCGAACCGCTTCGACACGTTCTGGGGCGCTGGCCCGACCGCGCGGCAGATCGCCGGCGGCATGACCGGGCGGGGCGAAGCGCTGCTGTTCCTCCCAAAGGGCACACTGGCGCGTCTGGGCGCGCAGTAGGATGAAACCTCCGCGCGGCCTGACTGCGGACGAGGCCGCGTTGTGGTCGCGCTTGGCGGCGACGGTGAAACCATTCGCGGGCCGAATTCCTCCCCGGCACGGGGAGGTGGCAGCGCGTAGTGCTGACGGAGGGGGTTCTCCGGCAAGCGCAACCAAGAAGGTGAGCGCCAAGCCGCGCCCCCCCTCCACCAGCTCCGCTGGTCCCCCTCCCCGGAGCGGGGAGGATTTTCGACGACCGACCGGCAACACGCTCGACGCCAGCTGGGATCGCAAGCTGGCGCAAGGCACTGTTGCGCCCGATTTCACTATCGACCTGCACGGCCATACGCTCGACACGGCGTGGAACCGGCTTGAGCATGGGCTCATGCTGGCGGAAAGTCAGGGCGCGCGGGTGATCCTCGTGGTGACGGGCAGACCGCGCCCGGTGGATCGCGGCGCGGCGCATTCGGGCGGCCAGCGCGGCGTGATCCGCGCCAAGCTGCTCGATTGGCTGGCGGCTGGCAGCCATTCCTCGCGGATCGCGGCAGTGCGCGCGGCCCATCCCCGGCATGGCGGGGCGGGCGCGCTTTATCTGGTGCTTAGGCGGACTAGTCGGTCAGCATGAACTGCTCCCAGCGGCCTTTGTCGCCGGGTTCGGCATAAGTGCTCAGGTACATGGTCCGCGATGGCCAGGTAACCTTGTAGACCCGGTTGACGAAACCGCCGCGCAGGCGAGGCGAACGGGTCGGCTCGATCGAAGTCGGTTTGCCCAGCTTCACCAGCGAATCACGGTAATCGGCCAGCGCGGTCGGGGTGAAATAATAGCGCGCGCTTTCGGTGAAGCGCAGCGGATCGAACTTGCCTTCCGCCAGCGCGGCAAGATCGGCGCGGGCATCATCGGTGCGCGCGGCTTCGGGTACGCTGGCCTGGGCATTGGCTGGCAGGATGATCTCGGCCACCGCGTCGTTGATCTTGGTTTGCGCCCCGCCAAAATCGGCATTGGTCAGCACGGTCACCGCCGCCCGCGTGTCAGGCCAGACGCGGTTGAGTGAGAGGAACCCCACCGATGCGCCGCCATGATCGACGAGCGTGCGCCCGTTAGCTGTCACGCGGAACACGCCAAGCCCGTAGTTGCTGTTGATGCCATTCGTCAGGATTTGCGGGCGCTCCATTTCCTCCCAGTCTTCGCGTGGCAGCAGGGTGCGGTTGATCCGGGCAATGTTCCACTTGGACAGCTCCTCGGCCGACATGGCCAACTCGCCCGCCGCCCACAGCCAGCCGGGTGCGGCCGGTTTTACGACGCGCACCGGGCCCAGGGCGAAGCGCTCGTGCCCTTGCGGGTAGGCCGGACCATTGGTGGAATCGAGCGGTACAGGACTGATGCCGAGCGGTTTGAACAGCTTCTGTTCGAACTGCTGCCACAACGGCGCTCCGCCTGCTTTTTCGGCGATCATCCCTGCCACGACATAGCCGGTGTTCGAGTACTGCCAGCGCGTGCCGGGTTCGTAATCGAGTGGCTTCTTCGCCCAACGATCGACGATGCCGCCGGGCGCAGTTGGCTTTTCCATCGCCGCGAAGGAATAGTCTTGCGGCCAGAAGTCCTGCAGTCCCGACGTGTGGCTGAGCAACTGGCGCAGGGTGATCCGGTCCGCCCCGGTCACCTCGGGCATGTATTTGGCGACTTTGTCATCAAGGCTCAGCTTGCCCTCATCCTCAAGCAGCAGCATCAGCGCGCCGAGGAACTGCTTGGAGATCGAGGCGATCTGGAAGCGCATGTCGGCGCGGGCCACCGGCTGGCTGGCCGATGCCTTGCCCCAGGCCTTTGACAAGACGACCTTGCCGTCCCGCACCACGGCAACCTGCGTCGCCGGAACGCCGGTTTCGGCCAGTATGCGGGTGACAGCAATGTCAATCTTCGCCGATTCTTCGGGCGTCAGCGCCTGACCGAGTGCGGGGAGTGGGGCGAGCAGGGCGGCGATGGCCGCGAGCGATGCAATCTTCATGGGGGCGGAGCGTAACCGGGCCAGCGGATTAGTCCACATCGCAGTTTGTCGCGCCTTCCCGCCCGGCGGCTTGCAACGCTTCGCTGCCAATGACGCAGGCAGCGCAATCGTTTCAGGCCGCTGAACCAAAAAAAGGGCCCGGTCCTTGCGGGCCGGGCCTTTGAAAAGTCTTTTTGGGAGAGGATGCCTGAAAGGCCCGTCCCTTATGAGTAGCGAATCGAAATGCTGCAAGTGCGAAAAGAGCGGCAGTAATTGCGTTCTTTGCAACTGAGTGTTCAGTTTCCTGCAATCACGCCGTAAAGGTCGTGCGCATCCGAATCCTCGATCAGCGCCTGAACCACGTCACCGGGGGCGAGAGTCGGCGGCACTTCGCGCAGGTACACCGCGCCGTCGATCTCGGGCGCGTCGGCTTGGCTGCGGCCGGTTGCGCCGATGTCACCGTCTTCGTCAGGCTCGCCCACTTCGTCGATGATCACCGGAATCGTCCGGCCGACCTTGGCGGCCAGCTTGGCGGTGGATATGCGCTCGGTCACTTCCATGATCCGGGCATAGCGCTCTTCCTTGACCACTTCGGGCACGGGATCGGGCAGGTTGTTCGCTGCTGCGCCTTCGACAGGTTCGAAACGGAACGCGCCAACGCGGTCCAGCTGGGCTTCCTCCAGCCATTGCAGCAGATATTCGAAGTCCGCCTCGGTCTCGCCGGGGAAACCCACAACAAAGCTGGAGCGGATCGCGATGTCGGGGCAGATCGCCCGCCAAGCAGCGATACGTTCCAGCACCTTGGCTTCGTTCGCCGGACGCTTCATCGCGCGCAGCACGCTGGGGCTGGCGTGCTGGAACGGAATGTCGAGGTACGGCGTCACCAGCCCCTCGGCCATCAGCGGGATCACTGCATCGACGTGGGGATATGGATAGACATAGTGCAGCCGCACCCACGGCGGGGTGCCATCGGGGCAGCGCAGGTTGCCCAGCTCGCGGGCAAGGTCGGTCATGTGAGTGCGGACCGGGCGGCCCTTCCACTGGCGTTCTTCATGCCGCACGTCGACGCCATAGGCCGAGGTATCCTGACTGATCACCAGCAGTTCGCGCGTTCCCGCCGCGACCAGCTTTTCCGCCTCACGCAGCACGGCATCGATGCGGCGGCTGGCGAGTTTACCGCGTAAGGAAGGGATGATGCAAAACGCGCAGGCGTGATTGCAGCCCTCTGAAATCTTCAGGTAGCTGTAGTGGCGCGGGGTCAGCTTGACGTCGGTTTGCGGGACCAGATCAATGAAGGGTCCCTGCGTCGGCGGCGCAGCTTCGTGGACCGCTTCGACCACGGCTTCGTACTGGTGGGCGCCGGTGACTGCCAGCACGGCAGGGAACTTGGCGCGGATGACGTCCGCTTCGTTGCCCATGCAGCCAGTCACGATCACGCGGCCATTCTCGGCAATCGCCTCGCCAATCGCGGCGAGGCTCTCTTCCTTGGCGCTGTCAAGGAAGCCGCAGGTGTTGACCAGCACGACATCGGCCCCGGCATAGTCGGGGCTCATCGCATAGCCATCAGCGCGCAATTTGGTGAGGATCCGCTCGGAATCGACGAGCGCCTTCGGGCAGCCGAGGCTGACCATGCCGATCTTCTTCTGATCGGGAATCGTGGAGGGGATTAATGAGGACATGGGCGCGGCCCCTACACCCGAATGGCGCGATTGGCCATTGCCAAGCGCGGGCGATGCGGCAAGATCGGCCAATGGAACCCATCAACTGGCTCGCGGTGATCCTTTCGGCCAATCTGGCAGTGGCGATCGGCTTTGTTTGGTACGGCCCGCTGTTTGGCGGTGCGGCGATGTTCGGGCGAATGGCCGGACAGCAGGTGGAGACCCGCGGCAAGGGGCCGGTCAGCGGCATTCTTGGCGCGATCCTGCTTCAGGCGCTCTCGGCCTTGATGCTCGCTCACGCCTTCGCGCGGATCGGCGCGGAAACGCTCGCGGTGAAGCCGTGGCTTTACTGGATGCAGGCAGGCGGCATTGCCCTGGCCTTCATCGGGCCGGCGCTGTTCATTTCCTATGCTCGCCACCGCCTGCCGATGCGCGAGGCGCTGGTCGATGCGGGCTTCTGGCTGGTGGTCTATCTGGCAACCGGCACGGTGTTCTGGGCCTTGACGTAATCCCGTCGTCCCGGACCTGATCCGAGATGACGAACAATCCCTGCTCCCCCGTGCAAGCGGGGGCCACAGGAGGCCACACGGAACCTAGCGTCCAGAGGCCTGAGGCCCCCGCCTTCGCGGGGGAGCGTATTGAGTACGACGTCAATCGCGCTCAGGCAGGAGCAGTTCCGGATCGACCGGCAGGTTATATCGCCGCACTTCGAAATGCAGCTCGATGCGTTTGGTTTCGCCCGTATCGCCCAGCAGGCCTACGCGTTCGCCGGCCTTGGCGCGGTCGCCCTTCGTAACGGTGACCTTCTGCAGCTTGGCATAGGCGGTGTGCCAGCCATTGCCGTGGTCGATCACCACGAGGTTGCCGAACTTCTTGGGTTCATAACCGGCATAGACCACGCGGCCGGCGGCGACGGCGCGCACGGCGCTGCCCATATCACCGGCAAGGTCGATGCCCGTGTGCGGATTGCGCGATCCGGACGGAGTAAAGCCGCGGATCACCGCGCCCGGCGCGGGCCAGCTGAACTTAAGCCCATTCGGCGCGGTTGCCAGCGAGGGTGCTGCCGGGACGCTTCCCGGCCGAGCGACGGGGCCGGGCGGGGGAGGTGGGACATTTGCGATGGTCGGAATGGCCAGCTTTGTGCCGGCCGTGACCCGCTTCCTCGGATCGATAGCATTGGCCGTGGCGATGGCGTCCCACGGCACGCCGTATTGCAGGGCAATGGCAAAGCCGGTTTCGCCCGCCTTCACGGTATGGCTGCGGCGGCGCGGGATGACCAGCTTCTGGCCCGCCTTGAGTGCATAGGGTGCCTTGAGGCCGTTCGCTTCAATGATCAGCACGCGCGGCACCACGGCGCGCTGCGCCACGCCGCCCAGCGTCTCACCGGGCTTGACGACATGGACTGTCTCGTTCGCCGGATCACTGTCCTGCGCCAGCGCGGTCCCACATGGAACCGCGAACATCAGGGCGAGGACAGCAAAGCGTTTCATGCAAAGCGTTCCTTGAGCATGGCGAGCGAGGCATCGTGCGTGAGGTCGAGCTGCAATGGCGTGACCGAAACGTAGCCGTCGGCAATCGCCTCAAGGTCGCTGTCGTGGCCGGGGGTATGCTCGATCCCGTCCAGACCGAACCAGAAATAGCGATAGCCACGCGGGTCCGTGCCCTCGACCACCGATCCGCGCGCATAGTCATGGAAGCCCTGCCGCACTGCGCGAATACCCTTCACCTCGTTCGCGGCCAGCGCCGGGAAGTTGACATTGACCAGAGTACGCGGGGCGAATGGCGCGTCAATAAGGGATTTCAACAGTTTGGGGCCCCATTCCTCGGCGGCAGCGAAGGAAACGTCATCGCCCATGCCTTCCTTGGAATAGACCTGGCTGAAGGCGATCGAGCGCACGCCGGCCAGCGCGCCCTCGATGGCGGCGGATACCGTGCCTGAATAGGTCACATCATCGCCCAGATTGGCGCCGCGATTGACGCCGGACAGGATCAGGTCGGGTGGAGCGGGGAGGACTTTCTTGATGCCCATGGTGAGCGCGTCAGTCGGCGTGCCGCTCACCGAAAAGCGTCGTTCGGCGTGCTTGTACAGCCGCACCGGGCGGGTGAGGGTAAGGCTGTGCCCCGCGCCGGACTGTTCCTCGCTCGGCGCGCAAATCCATACGTCGTCGGAGAACTGCCGCGCAATCCGCTCCAGCACGTTGAGCCCGGGGGCGTTGATGCCGTCGTCGTTGGTCAGCAGAATGCGCATTACGGAACCAGCCGCGTCACGCCGCCCATGTAGGGGATAAGCGCAGCCGGCACGTCGACCGAGCCGTCTTCCTGCTGGTAATTTTCAAGTACGGCCACCAGCGTGCGGCCTACAGCAAGGCCCGAGCCATTGAGCGTATGAACGAACTCGGGCTTGGCCTTGTCGCCGGCAGGGCGGAAGCGCGCATCCATGCGCCGCGCCTGGAAATCGCCGCAGTTGGAGATCGAGCTGATCTCGCGGTAGGCATCCTGTCCCGGCAGCCAGACTTCGAGATCGAAGGTCTTGCGTGCGGTAAAGCCCATGTCACCGGCGCAGAGCAGGACCTTGCGGTAGGGCAGTTCAAGCGATTCGAGGATCGATTCCGCCGCCTTGACCATCCGCTCATGCTCGGCCTCGCTGTCCTCGGGCCGGCAGATCGTGACCAGCTCGACCTTCTCGAACTGGTGCTGACGGATATAGCCGCGCGTATCGCGACCGGCGGCGCCCGCTTCGGACCGGAAGCACGGGGTCAGCGCGGTCATCCGCAGCGGCAAGGAGGCCTCGGGCAGGATCTGCTCGCGCACGGAATTGGTGAGCGACACTTCGGCGGTCGGGATCAGCCAGCGACCATCTGTGGTCTGGAACAGGTCCTCGGAGAACTTGGGCAGCTGGCCGGTGCCGAAAGCGGCCTCGTCTCGCACGAGCAACGGCGTCGCACACTCGATGTAACCGCCTTGCACCGTCTGCTTGTCAAGCATGAACTGCCCCAGCGCGCGCTGGAGCCGCGCCATCTGGCCGCGCAGGAACGTGAACCGCGCGCCGGAAAGCAGCGCCCCGGTCTCGAAATCGAGGCCCAGCGCCGGGCCAAGATCGGCGTGTTCCTTTGGCGTAAAATCAAAGGATCGCGGCGTTCCCCACCGCGAAACCTCAACATTCTGGCTCTCATCCGCGCCATCGGGGACATCGGCGACGGGGATATTGGGATGGCGGGCGAGCGCGTCCTGCAGCTCGGCGGTCAGTTCGCGGTCTTCCTGTTCCCAAGCCGGGAGCGTGTTCTTGAGCTCGGCAACCTCGGCTTTCAGCGCTTCCGCCGTGCCCTTGTCGCCCTTGCCCATGGCCGCGCCGATGGCCTTTGACGCCTCGTTGCGGCGGTTCTGCGCCTCCTGCATCTTGGTCGCCACGGCGCGCCGCGCGGTGTCGAGCGCCAGGATCGGCCCGGACTGCGGCACTACGCCGCGGCGCGCCAGACCGGCGTCAAAAGCTTCGGGATTCTCGCGGATCAGTCGGATATCGTGCATGGCGCTGCGCTATGCCGCGCAGGGCCATGCAGTGCAAGCATGCTCGCTTACTGGCGCGGGCAGGTGCTCATCCCGACGATCGAATAGAGCGGGCAGGTGCTGAGGAACCCGGTGGCGAGCGGGATCAGCCCCAGCCAGCCCCAGTTGCCGATTGGCAGTCCGACGCGGTCTCCGACGAACACGAGCGCGATTAGCACGGCCCCGATCACGATACGCAGGGCGCGGTCGATACCGCCGACATTGGTCTTGAACATGGCAAGTCCTCCTTCCAGGATGCAGCCTGTCTCGGCGCTGACGCCCTGCGGCGCATTGATGCGTATCAATTGCTGGAAGTAGGCGGAAATGGTGGGCGCGGCAGGGATTGAACCTGCGACCCCACCCGTGTGAAGGGTGAAATAGCAGCAAGATCGTTGGATTGCCGCCACTCAAATTGAGAACAGAAGAGGTTTAGGTCAGGAACAAAGCGAAATCTGCTGTCCATATGCTGACCATTCCCGCTGTGGCCTGAGTTAGTTAGCGACCTAAGAAGTGCGATGCGACAGTTGCTTCCGGAAGGCGCAGAAGAGACGGACAGCTTTCCACACGAAATAGCCCTGGCGCATCAGGTCGGGAGCGAAGTCGCCCGTGCCTATCGGCGCGGGGACACCCTTGATCAGCGCCGCGACATGATGGCGGCCTGGGCTATCTACTTGTCAGCTCCGAGCTGAATTCTCCAGAACCTGCAGAACTTTGGAATACCCGGAGAGTGCCTCATTGAGAGCCGAGCGCTTAGACGCTTCGACGCAGGGAAGTGATAGCGCACAAGAAGGGTACCACGCCCTTTCCCCAGTCAACCTGCCGCCTAGACGGGGATCATGGAAATCCACAAATTCTGAATTTCTGCAAATCGGTAACTCGACCGGTGGCGTGGAAATCGAGGGCCTTTCTGATTTCTCAGCACTTCCAGTCCAGGCCAGCCCCAACACCGACCCTACTGCGAGATGCGGATCCGGGCGGTTCAGTGCGACCATTGATGAACACCGCTGAAAGAAGGAACGGCGCTTTTTCAATCGAAACGCACGAGGGCGATCATCTATGAAAAGGGATCTGGCGGTGCTGTCAGTGGTGCTGTCAGTCTAATCGCAACTCGTCTCCGCTTTTTTGCAGCTTGAGCTTTGAGTGCGAGACCTTAGCCCATGAGCGACTGCCACTCGGCCAGTGCGGTCGAGCGGCGAAGCTTGTATCGCCGACAAATATCGGACCGAACCTGTTCCACCATTGTCGCATCGTCTCGTGACAGAGATCGATCCCGCGTTCGAAGAGCAGGTCCTCGACATTGCGCAGGGACAGCGGAAAGCGCACGTACATCATCACCACGGGCCGGATCACATCGGGTGAGGAGTTGAAATATCGAAACAGACTAGCGGGTTTGTGAGGGCGGAGCATGCAGCGCTCCTAGACGTCAACCGCGCCCATCGCCAATTGGTGCATTTGCTCTGACAGTGCCCAATAAATTGATTGTACTCAATTCGCTCCTTTGCGATCATACCCTCACACGGAATGACGACCTACGGAGCCGGCGTACACAAACGCGGATTATAGGGAGATGCGGGAGATGCGAACTTTTCGAGCATTGCACGTTATAGCAGTCACAATCTTTCTATGCGGCGCTCCACTTTTTGCAAAGAGTGCATCCATTTCGCAAATTTCCGGCCCGATCGCGGTGACCGCTGAAAGTGGCGAATCTTATCGCGGATCGAACGAGCAGCCTGTTCCCGGCCCGGGCCTGCCGATGCCGGACCTTGAGCGGGTAGGCTATGTGCAGGAAGAATTCGTCATCTCCGGCACGGTTGCGGGCAAGCCGTACCGCACGTCGCTACTGCTGCGCCGGCCGACGGATCTCAAGCGCTTTTCCGGGCTGGTCGGAGTGGAAACGATCCATGCCGGCGGTGCGATCCCTTTCTGGGGTGTGGGGCGCGAGGTCTGGGCGGTGGGCGGACATGGCTGGGTTGCCGTGGCCTCGCAGCGTGCGGCGCTGGAAAACCGGGTAAAGAAGTTCAATCCCGCGCGCTACGCATCGCTCTACATTCCGGAGGCCCCAGCAGGTCCAAACGGCATGGCGGCCAGCCCGCAGGATGCCATATCGCAGGCGATCATGACGCAGGTCGGCATGCTGCTGAAGAGCAACCGCAAGGCGGGACCTTTTGCGGGAACCAAGGTTCGCTATCTGCTGATGGGCGGATCGTCGCAGACTGGCGGCACGACCTTGCGCTATATCCAGCAATCGCACGCGGCAGCGCGGTTGCCGAATGGCAAGCCGATCTATGATGGCTATATGCCGATGGAGGCTTTTTCCGCCACGCGGATCGATGGCGGCGACGCGGCCGTGATCCATGCGGTTGGCGAAGGGGATTTTGCCCTGTTCCGGGCGGGCAACCCGCAGATCAGGTTCGCCGCCCGCGAAGATGCCGACGCACCAAAGGACCGGTTTCGCGAATATCAGTTCGCCGCAGCCTCGCACGTACCGACGCGTGGCCGGACCTCAACGGATCGGCAGGGGGAATATCCCAGCCAGTTTCCGACCCAGCCGTTCTACAAGATGGCGCTGCTTCACCTGATCGACTGGGTAACGCAGGGCACGATGCCGCCGCGCGGACTCCGGCTTGAACAGTCGGCTGACGGTGTGATGCATCGTGATGAGCACGGCAACGTCAAAGGCGGCATCCGTTCGCCCTGGGTTGATGTGCCGAGCGCCCGCATCATTGCGGCAGCGCCGATTGCGCCCGGAGACCCCAATACGCGCGCGCAGCAGGGTCTGCAGGAGAACTTTTCTCCCGCAAAACTGACTGCGCTTTACGGCACGCGAGATGCTTACCTCGCGCGGTTCTATGCCGGGCTGGACGCGCTTGTCGCCGCGCGCTGGATCACCGCTGCCGATGGCGCACGCTACAAGGCGGAAGAGGCAGCCAAGCCGCCGTTCTGAGGCGGGTTTCGGGAGCGGATAAATGAATGAAGTGATACCTTCGCTGGATCGCCGGACTCTGCTTCGTGGCAGTGCGGCTCTGGGCCTCACTGGCGCCTTGGCATTGCCTGCCTCCGCCGCAGCAACGCTTCCTGGTGCAGTCGAGATCAAGGCCTTGATAGACGAACGCGTGGCAGCGCGGCAGCTTCCCGGGGCGGTCGTCGCACTGGGCGGAAACAATCGGCCGGCCGTATTCATCTCCGGCGGCACGGTCGATTTTGACAGCACGAGCCGGGTCAATGAACACACGCTGTTCCGCATGGCATCGATGACCAAACCGATCGCCGGCATGGCCACCATGTTGCTGATCAGCGAGGGCAAGCTGAAGCTGGACCAGCCGGTGGCAGACTTCATCCCCGCTTTCTCCAACATGCGTGTGGTGACCGACCCGAAGACGACAGAGAGCCGCCCCGCAGAACGGCTGATCACCATCCGCCACCTGATTACCCATACAAGCGGGATCGTGAACGAGCCTCCCGGCACGATCGCGGAAAGCTATCGCCGTCTCGGCCTGACTGGCGGAGCGCCCGCGTTGACCGCGTCCGCGGATGCCCTGCCGCCGCCCCGCAGCCTTGACGATTATGTTGTCCGGCTGGCGCAAGTGCCGCTGACCTGCGATCCCGGAACGAAGTGGCTCTATTCCCCTAACCTCGACATTGCCGCGCGGGTGATCGAGGTGATCTCGGGTATGCCGTTCGACACGTTCCTTGAAAAGCGCATGTTCGCCCCGCTGGGTATGGCGAGCTCCGGTTTCTGGGTCAGGCCCAAGGACAAGGGCCGGCTGATGACGATGTATGCCCGGCAGGGAGGTGCTCTTGTGCCGACCGATGCTGCGGCAACATCGCGCCTACTGGTCAAGCCCGACATTCCCCGCGCTTCGGGCGGGCTCGTCTCGACTCCGCGCGACTATGATCGCTTCCTGTGGATGGTGGTGAACCGGGGTCTGCTGGACGGCAGGCGCGTGTTCCCCGCCGATGCAGTGCAACTCGGTACCTCAAACCTGCTGCCGCCGGGTACGGACATGAGCCAGTACACGTCACGCACCGGTTATGATGGCTTTGGCGCGGGCGGCATGGTCACGGTCGGTGGTCCAAGGCCGGGCACCTATGGCTGGGGCGGATCGAGCGGGACGACCGGATTTGCCAATCCCGCCATGAAGTCGCGCTGGGGAAGCTATACCAATATCGGTGCGAGTGACTTCGGTCGGCGCGCCATGGCGGCTGCTGGCATGTCTTTCAGTCAGGCCATCATGCCCGGCGGTGCCGAGCGGATGGTTCCGGCAAGGAACTGAGCTTCAAGAGCCGGGCCGCACTGCGGCAATCAGTCCGCCATCGACAAGGATATCGGTGCCTGTGATGTACGATGCCTGGTCCGAGGCGAGGAACGCAACGACCCCGGCAATCTCGAGCATAGAGCACTCGCGGCCCAGCGGCGCAGCTTCAAGCAAGGCCATCTTGCCCGCCGAATGCTTGTAGGATTCGGCTCCCTGCGGCGAGGCGATGAGCCCCGGCGACAGTGAAACGATGCGCAGACCGCGCTTCCCCCAGGCAGGGGCAAGTCGGCGGCACATGCGGTTGAGCGCTGCCTTGGACAACGCATAGGCCTGATTTGCATTGGCCTCTGCGCCCAGTTCCGCTGCGAGCGCCGCGATGAAATCCGGCCGCAGAGGATCGTCGAGCAATGGCTGCAGGACGGCGGGAACATCCTGCATGTGCGCTGCCGAGGACGAGATAAAGATGCCCGCGCCGCCGGGTTCCAGTAAATCTAGGAAAGCCTCTGCCACGCTCGCCGCACCAACAAGGTTAACCGCCATGATCGCGGTGAAATCTTTTGCCGCGGGTGACAGGCCGACGACATGGGCGAGTGTCCGCACCTTGCCCCGCGTCGAAGCGGCATCAGCCAATGCGGCAATATCCGGAGGACTGGTGACATCGCAGGCGATGGCGGTGGCATCGTAGCCCTGGCTGCGCAGATCGGCGCAGTGCTGTTCGACAAGCACGGCATCGCGATCCGCAATCAGCAGCCGGTGCGACAGGCCAAGCCGCCGGGCGACAACCATGCCCAATCCGCCTGCGCCAACTACTACGGCCATCGGCCAATCGGGTCGCTCGCTGCTTCCTGCTTTCACCATGTTCCATCCCAAGCCTGTTCGATTGCCGCAATGCAGCCGGAACATAGATGCAAGCAAGTCCTAAATTGAGTATGTTCATTATGCGATCGGACGTCCCTATTACAGCCATACGCGGCAAAAATTGTCGCATATTGTATGTTCTGGCCTAAATGAGGTTGCTCAATGTTGACGGTCAGCCAGCGTTGGCATAGATTCAAGCATAACAGGCAAGCCAGTGTCCGGAGTCGTCGCTGCCCGAAAAGGGCAGGACGCGCTGGATCGCCGGAGAGGAAGCAAAAGGACCACAATGAGATTGCCAGCCATCCTGCCTCCCAGTCGGAAGACGCGGCCCCCCTTCGCTGCGGTTACGGCATTCGGCGCGCTCACTGCGGTGGTTGTCTCGTCCGGCGGCGCGGCGCAAAACCCTGGCTTTGCTGAGCCGCGATCGCCCGGCGGTCCAACCACCTTTCGCCGTCTGGACGAGGCGCAGTACAAGCGCTCGATCGCGCAGATCTTCGGCGCCGACATCAAGGTGCCGGGCCGGTTCGAGCCGCCCGTCCGTGATGAGGGCCTGCTGGCCATCGGCAGTTCGAAGGTCATCGTCACCCCGTCGGGGATCGAGCAGAGCGCAGTTCGCGCGCGCGAAATTTCGGCAGAAGTGCTCAGCGAGGCCAAGCGCAACCGCTATGTCTCGTGCCAGTTGACCGCTTCGTTCGACAGCCCCTGTGCCTCGCAGTTTCTGGACAAGTATGGCCGCCTGCTGTTCCGCCGCCCGCTCTCGGCGCAGGAGCGCTCCGCGGCATTGGCTCTCAGCCGAAATATCACCCAGACCTCAGGCAGCTTTGCCAAGGGGCTGGCGGCGGGCCTGTCGTCGCTGCTGGTTTCTCCCGCCTTCATCTTCCGCGTCGAGCAAGCCGAACCGGACCCTGTGGACAAGGGGCGGGAGCGGCTCGATTCATGGTCGCTCGCCAGCCGGATCAGCTTCCTGTTGTGGAACGCCCCGCCCGATGCGGAACTGCTCGATGCAGCCGCCAATGGCTCACTTCACTCGCAGGCCGGTCTGGAAAAGCAGGTCGACCGCCTCCTTGCCTCGCCGAAGCTTGAAGACGGCGTACGGGCATTTTTCAGCGACATGCTGGGTTTCGATCAGTTCGACGGACTGTCCAAGGATTCGGCGATCTTTCCGATCTTCAATCCGCGACTGCGCGACGATGCCAAGGAGCAGTCGCTGCGGACGATTACTCACCATCTTCTGACGAACAATGCCGATTACCGGGAGCTGTTCACGACGCGCGAGACTTTCCTCAGCCGCTCGCTCGGCGCACTTTATGGTGTTCCAGTGAAGGCCAGGGCGATCAATGGCTGGATGCCCTACACCTTCCCGGAGGGCAGTCCGCACGCCGGTCTGCTGACTTTCCCTGGCTTCCTGCTGCTCGACCCTTCACATGAAGGCCGCTCTTCACCGACCATCCGCGGTAAGACCGTGCGCGAGAAATTCCTCTGCCAGACGGTTCCCAATCCGCCGGCCAACGTCAACTTCCGCATCGTGCAGGATACGGCCAACCCGCAGTTCAAGACTGCGCGTGAACGGCTGAGCGCGCACAATGAAAGCCCGGCCTGCGCGGGTTGTCACCGCATCACCGATCCCATCGGTCTTGCGCTTGAAAACTACGACGCCGTCGGGACGTACCGTACCCATGAAAACGGTGCGTTGATTGACCCGAGCGGCAAGTTCGACGGCAAGCCTTACAGCAATGCAATGGAACTGACGCGCCTGCTGCATGACAGTCCCAGCGTGCCGTCCTGCGTGGTCCAGCGCACGTTTGAATATGGCACCGGCCGTCAGTCCGTTCCGGGCGAAGGGCCTTGGCTCGAGGCGCTGAGCCAGCGGTTCACCGCCGATGGCTATCGCTACAAGGCCCTGCTGCGCCGCGTCGCCACCAGTCCGGCTTTCCAGGCCGTTGCCCTGCCTGCACCGATTGCGCCCAAGCGCGTCGCCTTGCTCAACCGCCAGCCTTGAGGAGAATGTCGATGTCCCTATCCAAGTGGAACCGGCGCAGCGTGATGAGCGGAATGCTGCGCGGCGCATCCGTCGCGGTCGCTCTGCCCTGTCTCGACCTGTTTCTGGATGGCAATGGCGAAGCCATGGCGGCAACCGGATCGCCAATCCCCACCCGGTTCGGAACGTGGTTCTGGGGCTGCGGCGTAAATGAAAAGCGCTTTTTTCCCGATGCGGTTGGCCGAGACTTCGCCTTCAAGGAAGAGTCCATTGCGCTCGCCCCGCTGAAGGACAAGATCACCATGTTTTCGGGCTTCAACGCCTATCTTGATGGCCAGCCGAACCTGACCCACTGGTCTGGCATCATGACGACGCTTGGCGGTACTGTGCCGACCAAGGGTGGCAACGGTCAGGGCGCCGCGCCCGCCACGACGCTCGATTGCCTTGTCGCCGATCACCTTGGTAACGGAACGCGTTTCAAACAGCTCGGTATTGCCTGCACCGGGCAATCGAATGTCAGCTTCTCAATGCGGGCTGGCACCACCGTGAACCCGGCCGAAGTTGATCCGCTGGCGCTTTATACCCGGCTGTTCGGCACCGGCTTTCAGGATCCCAATTCGGGCACCTTCAAACCCGATCCGAACGTGATGATCGAACAGAGCGTGCTATCCTCAGTCAAGGGCCAGCGGGAGGCGCTTAACCGGGCTGTCGGCAGCGCTGACCGCCACCGGCTCGACCAGTATTACACCTCGGTTCGCGAGCTTGAGAACCAGCTTGCCGTGCAGCTCCAGCCACCGCCGCGCGCCGACGCCTGCGTGGTGCCAAAGGCGCCCGCCGGGATGGAACCGGGCACGACCTGGGAAGATGCCACCGCAATGCATGATCGGCTGACCGACCTGCTGGTAATGGCACTGGCGTGCAACCAGACTCATGTCTTCCACGTTGCGCTGTCTCAGGCGACGTCGAACCTGCGCAAGGCGGGGCAATCGATCGCGCTGCATGAACTGACGCACGAAGAGCCTATCGATCCCAAGCTGGGCTATCAGATTGAGGCGACCTTCTTCCTCGAACGGGTCATGGGCCTCTACGCCAACCTGTTGACCAAGCTCGACAAGGTGAAGGAGGGCAACGGCACGCTGCTCGATCACTCGCTGATCCTGGCAACTTCGGAAGCAAATCTGGCCAAGTTGCACACGCTGGAATCGCTGCCGATTGTTGTTGGCGGGAGCGCTGGCGGACGCTGGAAGGCGGGGCAGCATATCGCCGGGAAGGGCGACTCCGTTACCCGAGTGGGCCTCACCATCCAGCAAGCGCTCGGCATGCCGGTGGGAACCTGGGGGACTGGCGGCAACGAAACTTCGAAAACTATAGGCGAGGTCATGGCGTGATCGAGCTCACCAATACCCATCGCCTGCGGACAAGGACGAGCATAATGAAATCCATCGTAATCCTCGCGGCAGCTTCGCTTGTGGCCGCCAGCATCGGCACGCCCGCGCTGGCCGCAGACGCGGCTCCAGCCGCTACTGCGGCGAAGTACAGCTCCAAAACCACACCGATGTCCGTACTGCTCGGTGATCCGGCAGCAAAAGCGGTGCTGGTCAAGCATGTGCCACAACTGGTCGGTAACCCTGACATTGCGGAACGTGCGGGCGGCATGACGCTCAGCGAGATCGGCGATGCCATCAAGGCCTATTCGCCTGACGTGCTTTCCGAAGCGGTTCTTGTGAAGATCGATGCCGACCTGGCAGCTTTGCCGGCGCGCTGAAACGTCGCGGATCGATTGAAGACAAAAAATGAGAGGACAGGATCGCGTGCGGAACGAAGGAAAGCTTGGTCTGATTGCACTCAGTGCGATGGCGCTTGGCTGGAGCGAAACGGCCTCGGCATACATCGGCGACAGCTTCCTTTCGATCCCCGATCAAAAGGGCCACTGGCAGGGTACCGAACACAAGGACTGGATCCGCGCGGAGGCGAGTGAGTGGCAGGGCCGCCTGACCAAGCTCAATAGCGGTGCCACCGATCCGCTGGCGGGCAACAAGCTGTTCTTCGGTGGTCCCAACGTGCCCAAGCCCGGCAATGGCGGTGGCAAGATCGCGCTGTCGTTCAGCAAGACCAATGCCGATCTTCCGGCACTCATGGCGCTTTGTGCCAAGAAGACGCCGATCGCGCAGCTGACCTATGCCGAAAGTTCCGACCGCGCTCGTCCCGTGCTTGAACTGGGGGCACGCCCGGCTGAGTTCCCGGCGTTCTGGGAATACCGTTTGAAGGACGTGGTGGTAGATGACTGCCCGGTGTTGAAGGGCGCCGCTGACCAGATCATCATGATCTCGTTCCGCGACATTCAATGGCTGAACTATGATCCGGCGCGGCCCAACGCCAATCCCATTCCGGTCGCACCTGAGAAAATCAGGGCAGTCCGGCCAGCAGCGCCGAAACCTGGTCAGAAAGCCCGTGCCTACCTGATCACCTGGATCGCGCCGGCTACCCTGCCTCCGCAGGCCGAGGCTTGCCCGGTGCTGGAAACCAAGCCCAGCGAGGCGGACGTCTATCGCTATCTGACGGAAGGCGAAGTGGCCGTACTCAAGAAGCGCTGGTCAATGAAGGGCGTCTCTTATGGCCCGGACAGCGAACGGCGCGGGCCGCACCGGATGAGCGTTGCCAGCTTCCCCGGTTCCGTGCCTGACCCGGTCATGCCCGAGCCGAAGGCGACCATCGCTGATGGCCTTGACCTGGATGGTGAGCAGTCCGGCACGCGCACACCCAATGGCATCCGCAAACATGCCAATTTCACTGCACCCGATGGCCGCAAAGGCATCGATAACCAGCTCCTGCGCGTCTATGGCTGCGTCCCCGGACTGCGCGGCAAGCAGGGCTATGGCAACCAGACGCCAAATGCCCGCCGCGCCGATGGCAACGTCGTCACTCTCATTGAAGTCAGCGGGATCGACGACGACAAGAACGACGGCGAAGTCGAGGTCGCATTGATCTATTCAGGCGATCGGCCGGTGCGGGACAGCCTGGGCAAAACTTTCATCCCGAACTACACGTTCTCCCCCAGCCGCGATCCCAACTTTGCCATCTACAATGCGCGGGTGAAGGGGCGAATCGTCGACGGCGTGGTCATGTCTGACCCGATTCCGCTGCTCAAGATGAACCCCGGCCAAGGCCCGGAAGCCAGCCTGCATCAGGCCCGCTTCCGCATTGCACCGCAGGCGGACGGATCGGCAAAGGTGTTGCTTGGCGGTTATCAGGAATGGAAGAAGCTGGCCGTCAGCAGCGGCTATTCGGAAGGCCTGTTCAACTACAAGATCCCGGGGCTTTATTACGGCTTCCGCCGCCACGCTGATGGGCTCTACGATCCGGTCTCGGGTGAATACAACGGCATCTCGATGGCATACGAGATTGATACGGTCCCGGCGTTCCTTGTGGACGAATAGCGCGTTCACCGCGCCTCTCCGGCCCACCGACTGGACAGCGGCACACGGCGCGGGCAAGTAACCCGTGTGAGCAAGGACAAGCCCGTCAGCCCGATCGACGTTGCGGCATCACGCCTGCGTGACGTTGCCCTGACCGCAGAAGAGGGCACCCTACTAGGCAGCGAGGATGCGCTGGTCGAGATGGCCGGCGTTTCGCGTGTTACCGTGCGGCAGGCGGCGCGGCTGCTGGAACGGGAAGGCCTGCTCAAGGTCAAGCGCGGGATCAACGGCGGCTATTTCGCCTCGCGGCCCGATGCCGATCTGGTTGTTGCCACGGTGTGCAACTATCTAGATTCGCTGGGATTTCAGGCTAACCGGACCGGCAATGTCAGTACGGCCCTGTGGGTCGAGACGCTGCGTCAGGCTGCTTGTGCTGACCGTGACCGGGTGCGCAAGGTCGCCCGCGAACTGGTGGCAATGTACGAAGCCGTGCCCGATGAGGCCCCCGCCATCGTCATCTCGCAAGCCGAACGTGATGGCCGCAAGCGGATCTTCGAACTGATCGACGGGGCCTATATCGACCTGATTTTCCAGATCAACGTCACCTTCGCCCGCAGCAAATATGCCACCTTAGTGTCAGGATCGCCGGGCGTGGTGAACAGCCGTTTTGCCCGGCGCTGGCGGCAGGCCAAGCTCGCCGAGCTTGATGCCATCGTTCAGGGCGACGAACTGCTCGCCATGATGGCGGCCCTTCACACCCGCCGCCTGTGGGAGGGCCGCGCGGTCGATTGGAGCCAGGACGACGACAGCGGGCAATGACCCCGCTCGGCGCGCCCGGCACGCTTGACGAAAGGCCGCAGCCGACTCCCGGCCTCGGGCTTGGTGTCCAGTTGCTCTATGGCCTGGGAGCTCTGGCAAGTGCCGCGAAAACAGTGCCGATCAGCCTGTTCCTGATGCTCTACTGGAACCAGATCGTCGGCCTGTCGGCTTTCATGGTTTCGGCGATAGTCATGGTTTCGCTGGTTTTCGACGCGGTGTTCGATCCTTTGGTCGGGGCTTGGTCGGACCGGCTGCGCAGCCGGCTGGGGAGGCGATTGCCGCTGATGTACGCGGCCATCGTGCCGATGTCGGTGCTGTTCATCATGCTGTGGACCCCACCGCGCTTCACCCCCTTCGGCATCGAGATCTACCTGGCGGTGATCCTGCTGGCGCTGCGTCTGTTCGATACCCTGTTCGAATTGCCTCACCTCGCGCTCGTGCCCGAACTGACGCGCGACTATGACGAGCGGACCCGCCTGCTCACCATCCGCTCGCTGTTCGAAGCGATCGGCGGGATCGGCATTTCCGCGCTCGCCTACAACTATTTTCTGCGTGAGCATCCAGATGGCAGCGGCGGCGTACTCTCGGGCGACGGCTATCCTTCGTTCGGGTTGTTCACCGGCGCGGTGATCGTGATCTGCCTGCTGATAAGCACGGTCGGGTTGCATCGCCGGATTTCAGGCCTGAAGACGATCACACCGCAGCCGAAACCCGCCAGCCTATTCGGACACATGCGCCGCAGTTTCGGATCGCCCGGCTTCAAGCGGCTGGCGCTGGCCGCGATGCTGATTGCGCTTGGTTCAGGCATGGGCAGCGCGCTGGGTCTTTACTGGCTGCTATACTTCTACCGGTTCACCCAAGCCGAAATCTCGCTTCTGTTTGTGCCGGCGATGATCGGCCTCGCGGCGACGGCACTGACGCCGGTGATCGTGCGCCGCATCGGCAAGCGCCGCGCGGCGGTAGCCATGCTGTGGTTCTATCTCGCAATCACATCGCTGCCCTTGCTGGCGCGGCTTACCGAGATGGTTCCCGAACGAGGGACCCTCCTTTTCCTGCTGGTCGGCCTGCAAAGCGCGGTGGGCGCCGGGACCATGGCGATGGTGCTCATCGCCTTGTCGTCAATGAACGCCGACCTGGTCGAAGAGGCGGAACTGCGCACCGGATACCGCTCCGAAGGACTGATGGTTTCGGCGAACACCTTCGTGCGGAAGGCCTCGCAGGGACTTGGCACACTCGCCGCCGGGCTGGTCCTGACATTCGCCGAGTTTCCCACCGGCGCGGACAGGAGCGAGGTGCCGGGTGATGTCCTGACCCGCATGGGCTGGCTTTATCTGGCGGTCACCTTCGGGCTGGCTCTTGGCTCCACACTGATCCTGCGCGGCGGCAGCTTCGAGCGCGTGGACCATCTTCGCCGTCTGGAAAGGCTCAACTAAAGCCAGCCGTGAACGCCAAGCGCCCATTGGTGCGCGTGACCCTGACGGCATAGGGCGCTGGCGTATGCGCGGCGACAAGACTGGCACCCAGGTCGACCGCAAGATCGACGAGCATCCGGCGGGTCGCCACCAGTTGGTCAATGTCCTCCCCGCCCGCGAAATGGACATGCGGTTCCGCCAACTGGATTGGGTGGTGGAAACAGTCCCCGGTGAAAAACAGGTGCCGTCCGCCGGAATCAAGGTGGACCATCTGGTGCCCCAGCGTGTGACCTGGCGCGGGTTTGACCGTGACCTGCGGGCACACGCCGTGGTTGCCCTCCGCCAGGTCCATCAGGCCGGCACGCATCACGGGCGCGACGCTGTGTTCAAACACCCCGGTATTGTACTCGGGCACTTCCAGCCCCGTCTTCCCGCTGCGAAACCGCTCATATTCCATGCGCTGCACGATGTAGCGCGCCTTGGGAAAGGTCGGCACCCAGCGTCCGTCGCGCAGGTGGGTGTTCCAGCCGCAATGGTCGTGGTGAAGGTGCGTGCAGACCACGAAGTCTATGTCTTGCGGCCGGTAGCCGAGACTTCCCATAGCTTCGATATAGGGCGTGTCGAGCAGGTTGAAGAATGGCACGACATGCGGCCTGCCATTGCCGGTGCACGGATCGATGAGCACGATCCGGCCCCCGACTTCCACGATCCAGCTTTGGAAGACCAGATCGAACATGCCATTGGCATCGAGGAAGTGCGGTTCAAGCCAATGGCGGTTCGCCGCGATCAGCGCCTCGTCCTGCGTGAAATAGGTAATCCTGTTCGGTATCCGGACCTCTTCGATCCAGTTCAGCCGGGCATCGCCGAAGGTGATCGCGGTCATGTCAGGTCATCCCGTCCAATGTGACACGCAGTTCAGGCGACCGAGGCTTTTGCCTCGCTCGCCATCACCGCGTGACGCTGCTTGATGCGATCGATCCAAACCTTGCGGCTGTGCTGCGCAGCAACTCCGGCCAGGTTCTCGTTTCCGCTGGCCATGGCGTTCATTTCCATGAGCTTCGCCTCGCGCCAGGAATTGACGAAGGCGGCATGGGCGGGGCCGGAGTCATTCTCAGCTGGCATGCTGAAATGCCGGCGTGAGAACGTGACGTTCACGTCGAAGATCAGCTTGATGTAGGGGCTATGCGCCAAGGAGAAAATTTCGTTCTGGATTATCAGATCAAGCTCGCGGACCTTGGCGAAGCTGGCGTTCTCGTCGAGCGACTTGAGCTTGCGGGATACGCGATCGACAACGCTGCGGATTTGCGAGGGATCGGCATTGCTCGCCGCGCGGACGGCAACCACCCATAGCGCGGTTGCCATTGTCGTCGTGTCATTCCCGTCGACATTGAGCGCTTCGAGATGCGCGCCAAGCGTGCTCTCGATCGTCTCGGCCGTGGGGCGGGTACCGAAATAGCCACCATTGATGCCACGGCGGACTTTGAGCAGCCCTTCGCGCTCAAGCAGGCGGGCGGTCTGGCGGACAGTGCTGCGCGAACATTCGAGGCGTGTGACGAGCGAATCCTCGCTGCCGATCAGGGTGCCCTCTGGGGCGTCGAGAACGATCGCCCGCAGCCGGTCTGCTGCCTGCTGCGTCGCGGTGCGACGCTTGGTCTTGGCCATCTGTGCACACTCCCCAATCGGACCATTTGTCCGCATTTGCCTCAATTTGCGTAAAAGTCGCCCCCGCGCAACCCGCAAATGCCGATATTCCGGCTATAGATTATCCTCAATGGCCGCAGACACTTCTGCACATAGAACCCTCTCTTTAGGCCTCATTCGCACCGGCGATTGCCGAAAATGAGCTAAAAGAGGAAGAAAATGCCATTGCCAGCGCTTATCAAAGAATATACTGAAGGCGCTCAGATAACAAGATTGCTAAAGCGAAACGCAGCCAAACTGGCTTAAACATGGCCCTCAAAAGCATGTGCGCTTCGTAAAAGAGACAAGGATAACCGGCACGAACCGGTCATATCCGCACTTTGGAGAGGGGGATTGCACATGAAGTTCCGTACATTCATTCTGCTGGCCAGCACTTGCCTGGCCCCGGTCGTGTTCACAGGCCAGGCCTATGCCCAGTCTTCCGCGCCCGCCTCTTCCGATGAGGAAAATGTCGACAAGGACGAGATCGTCGTCACCGGCTCGAACATCCGTGGCATCACGCCCGCCGGTGGCAATTCCACAGCCGTTTCCAAGCAAGAGATCGAAGCGCGCGGCGCGACCAGCGTGACCGAACTGCTCGATACCATCCCGCAGGTTTCGGGCGGTGCATCGAACCAGGGCTTCGGCACGGGCATTCCGCAGGTCAGCGCTGGCCAGGTCGGCGCTTCGTTCGGCAGTGGCACCAGCGTTATCAAGCCCGGCCTGCGTCAGAACCCCGGCGATTCGGAAACCGGTACGTCTACCTTGCTGCTGGTCAACGGCCTCCGCACTTCGGGCACCGGCATCACGCAAAACGTCGCCGATCCGAACACCATTCCTGTCTCGATCATCGAGCGCGTCGACGTTAGCCTTGATGGAGGTTCGGCGATCTATGGTTCGGATGCGATCGGCGGCGTCATGAACTTCGTCACGCGGCGTTCCTTCGAAGGCGCTGAAGTTTCCGGCAAGTACGGTTTCGCCGAGGGCGGCTACCGCAACTGGGACGTCAACGCGACCGTGGGCAAGAAGTGGGACAATTTCTCGGCCTTCATTTCCTACAACTACGCCGGTTCGAAGCCGCTGCAGAACAACAAGGTGGACTGGTTCCAGCCGCTCGATTTCTCGACCGGTTACGAGCGCGACCTGCGCTGCAATACGCCAAATGTCCAGTTCGGCTCGAGCAGCGTCGTCGCCGGAACGCACTATTATCCGTCGACTGCCACCGGGATCGGAACTGCCCCGTTCACCACGACCGGTACGTTAATCGGCACGCCGAATGTCTGCTCGCTTGGCGCGCTGGGATACAAGTCTCCGGAAACCGAGCGTCACAACGTCTACGGCGTTGTCGCAGTCGATCTGTCCGACAGCATCGAGTTCACTCTGCGCGGCCGCTATGCGCAGAGCCGGGTCGCAGCCATCAACGGCTATATCGATAACCCCGGCACTGCCGGCTACACGACGACGATCACCAGCCGCAATCCGTGGTACCGTCCGGTTCCCGCCGGCGAGACTGCCAACGGCAATTACACCGTGCTCGGCAATTTCAGCTCGTTCATTCCGCTTGAAGACCGTGAGGCATCGACCTTCTTCAAGCAATGGGGCGCAGTGGGCGAAGTGCTCGCACGGCTGGGCGGTGACTGGCAGGGCAAGTTCACCTTCAACTATGACGAAAGCCGCAGCAACGCGACGGCTCCGTCGACCGATACCGCTGCCTTCAACCAGATGCTGATGACGTCGAACACCTCGACGACCAGCTGCGCGGTGGCGGCGAACCTCAACTTTACTTCACCTTCGGCTGGCAACCTCGCCGCAGCGCAGGCAGCTTGCTTCAACGTGTTCAATCCGGGGGCGACCAATCCGGCGCTGCTCACCAAGATCACCGGGGGCCATCTCGACAGCTTTGCCCGCGACCGGATCTTCCAGACGCGCGCCGTGTTTGACGGAACCGTCGTTACACTGCCGGGCGGTCCGCTGAAGGCAGCTATCGGGGCTGAATACTTCGTCGATTCGACGACCAACGGGTTCTCGCAGATCCTGCCTTCGACGACCACCAACTTCCGTCCGCCTTCGGTAACGCAGAAGGTCTGGTCGGTATTCAGCGAAGCCAACATACCGCTGGTCAGTGAGGAAAATGCCACGCCGTTCATCCGTGAACTGCGGCTTTCCGCCTCGGGCCGCTATGACAAGTTCAACCGCTATGGCGGCACGTTCAACCCGCACTTCGGCGTGGTATGGCGTCCGATCGACATCCTCGCCCTGCGCGGTGCCTGGGGCAAGTCGTTTCGTGCTCCGACGACGATGGACGTGATCGCCAGCAGCCCCGCCGGATCGCAGGTCAACTTCCGCACCGTCAATCAGGTGTTCCCGTTCAGCCAGGCACTGATCAATCCCAGCGTGCCCTGCGTCATCAATGCCAACTCAACGGCAACCTGCGCCGGTGGCCAGTTGACCACACTAGCAACGATCCAAGGGACCAGCCCCGACCTCAAGCCGCAGAACGGCAAGAGCTGGTCGATCGGTGGTGACTTCACCCCGGTTGCAGGCCTTCGGGCGAGTCTGACCTATTACGTCACGACTTACGAAAATGCCTTCGCCAACCCGTCGCTCAATCCGGCCTATTCGACGTTGGGCCTCGGCATCTATAACAACTCTGCCGGTACCGCGATCACCCAGTCGATGATCGATGCTTTCATCGCTCAGGGATCGGTTGTCATCGGCCAGACGGGCACTTCGCCGCCAACCACGCCAAGCAACATCTACCTGCTGGCTGACATCCGCACAGTGAACATGAAGTTCAGCCGCGTTTCGGGTCTCGATTACTCGCTGCGCTATGACTTCAGCACTGGCTTTGGCAAGATGTGGGCCAGCATCAACGGCACTCACAACCTGTCCAACAAGTCGGTACCCTATCCGGGTTCGCCAACGGTCAACAACCTGATCGTCTCGCAGGGTGCGACGGCAGGCAGCGAAACCGGTCCGCTCGGTCGCTTCACCGCGCAGCTTGGCCTGTCATCGGGTGGTTTCCGCACGCAGCTGACCCTGACCCATCTCGACGGGTTCCAGGTCCTGCCAACGGCGACGTTGTTCCAGAGCTCGGTGGATTCGTGGAACCAGTTCGGTCTCTACACTTCGTATGAGTTCTCGGAAGAAAGCCGGATCCTCAGCGGAACGCAGATCTCGGTGACGGTGAACAACCTGTTCAACACCCCGCCGCCGCTGGTCAAGTCGGTCGCCAACATCGCCGGTTCGGTGAACGGGCACTTCGGCGATACGGTTGGCCGGGTCATCCAGTTCGGTCTGCGCAAGCGCTTCTGACCGGATCGCTACACTTTCGCGGCCCGGTTTGCCTCCCAAGGGCCGGGCCGCGTTCCTCTCAACGGATTTTTCAATGACCTCTCTGGACGCCAGGCCGCAATCCTATCGCGCGTCGATCTTTCGCGGCCCAGGCAAGGTCGATGTGGTCGATCTGCCCTATCCGGCTTGCGGCGATGATGAGGTGATCGTGCGCAATGTCATGACTGGCGTCTGCGGGTCTGACATCTTCGCCTGGCAGAAACACGGCCCCACCAGCCGCATCTGGATCGACGAAGAATTTGGCCACGAATCCGTCAGCGAAGTGGTGGAGCTGGGCAGGAACGTTCAGGGCCTCAAGATTGGAGACCGGGTCTTCGTCAACACGGACAAAGCGTTCCGCGACAAGCGCCGTGTCTCGGCAGCGGGCGGCTTCTCGTCCTACCTGCGTATTCCTCAATGCGAGGTGGGTTACAGCCTGCTGCCGCTGGGTAACGACCTACCACTGCGCTCATCGGTGCTGTTCGAGCCCTTCGTGATCGCCACGCGCGGCGTGAAGCAGTTGGCCCCGCAACCCGGCGACCATGCCGTGGTCTTCGGCGCCGGCATCATCGGCATGGCTTCGGCGATCATGCTCAAATGGTATGGCTGCGAGAAGGTCATGGTGGTCGACCTGTCCGACTTCCGGCTTGAAAATGCTGCGGGGCTCGGCTTTGCAACTTGCAATCCCGCAAGGGAGAACCTGCGCGACAAGGCCAAGAACATCTTCGGCGGTAGCCCCGGCTATCCGGCCGAGAAGTGCGGTGCGCGGCTCTATGTCGATGCCGTCGGCGTGGCATCGGTGATCGATGATTTCGCCGCGCTGGCGCCGCGCGACGGCAGCCTGACGCTCGTTGGCGTACACAAGCAGCCGGTGGCGCTCGACCTCGCCCAGGTAGCCTTCAACAACTGGCACATTCATGGCTGTGGCAGCCATTCGACCGAAGAGATGTGGCCCGAGATTCTCGACATGATGCGCTCGGGCCGCTTCGATCTCGCTTCGCTCATCACGCATGAATATCCGCTCGAGCAAATCGAAGATGCGCTCGAACAGGCAGGACGGGCCGACGAAGCCCAGAAGGTCTGCATTACCTTACCGGCCTGATCGGCCTGCCCAAGGACACGTTCATGGCTCAGACGCAAATGACCGCAGGCCAGGAATGGAGGCGTTACTGGACGCTGGTTCTCGCCTCGTCGATTGGCGTCTCCTTCTTCTCGTTCATGTCGCCGGCGCTGGGCCTGTTCATGGAATCGCTGACCCGGGAGTTCGGATGGAGCCGCACCCAGATCAGCCTGGGCATGTCGCTCGGTGCCATCATCACAGTGATCGGTTCTCCCTTTGCAGGGATGCTGATTGATCGCTGGGGTTCGCGCCGCTTGGCACTACCGGGGTTGGTTCTGACAGCCGCGTCGATTGCTGCTTTTGGCTTGTCCACGGGATCGGTCGCCCTGTGGATCGGCGTGTGGCTGATCTTCGGCTTCATCTCGATGACGGTGAAGACAACAGTATGGTCGACCGCGGTTGCCGGTGTGTTCGACACCAGCCGCGGCTTGGCGCTGGGCGTCACTCTCTCGGGGACCGCTGCGGCACAAGTCATTGTCGCGCCGCTGGGCAATTGGTTGATTGCAACGCAGGGCTGGCGCGCGGCCTTCATGTGGCTGGGCCTTGGCTGGGGCGCCGTCGCGCTGTTGTTCAGCCTGCTGTTTCTCTACGACATTCACGATCACCGTCGCGCCGCGATCAAGAACGGCGGAGAAGCGGTGACAGCCCGCGACGATCTTCCCGGCCTCACCGTGGCGCGGGCTTGGCGTAACAGCGCCTTGTGGCGCGTCGCCATCGCAACGCTCCTCATTCTGGCCGTGACTATTGCGGTCAATGTCCACCAGTTCCCGATCCTTGTCGACGCCGGACTGACCCGCGCGGATGCCGGCTGGATCGGTAGCGCAGTCGGGATTGCCGGGATCGTCGGAAAGCTTGTCACCGGCTGGCTGCTCGACCGTTTCCACGCGCGCTGGATCGGCGGCATTACGCTCGCCTCGACGGCAATTGCCTTCCCGCTGCTGATCAAGGGCGTGTCGGGTACGCCGGTCATCGTCGCGGCCATGATGGTCAGCGGTTATGCCGCCGGCACCAAGATCCAGATCTGCAACTACCTGACCGCGCGCTACGCCGGCATCCGCAATTACGGCACGATCTTCGGCTTCATGGCGAGCATGATTGCGCTGGCCGGAGCAATCGGACCGCTGCTGGGCGGCATCGCCTATGACATGTCGGGAAGCTACGCTCCCCTGCTGTGGGGCGGGGCCGTGGTTTCGCTGATCAGCGGCGCGCTGATTTTCAGTCTCGGCCGCTATCCGGATTGGACCACCAATCCCGATTCTACGCCCCACCGATAACCTATAAAGTGCCCTTTATAGCCTTTGATTTGCTAAAGTCATGGCTATAACCGGGTAATAAGTGCAATTCAGGATGCGTTGGAGAGAGTGATGTCGAAGCTGCCTTGGGACATGAGTGGTAAGGTCGTGCTGATTACCGGCGGCAATGCCGGTATCGGACTCGGCTTTGCCAAGGGCATCTGCAAGGCAGGCGGCGATGTCGTGATCTGGGGCCGCCGGGCCGAGGCCAATGCCAAGGCAAAGGATGAACTGGCAGAGTTCGGCACGCGGGTGCTGACCCAGGAAGTCGACGTTGCTGATGAGGCCCGCGTGATCGCTGCCTTTGCCGAAGCCGTTGTGGAAATGGGCCGCGTGGATGGCGTCATCGCCAATGCGGGTCTGATGCTCAACCAGGGCTGCTTCACCAACATGACGAGCGAAGCATGGCATGGCCTGCTCTCGGTCAACCAGCACGGCGCGTTCTATGTTGCGCGCGAAGGTGCCCGCCACATGCGCGCCCGGGCCGAAGCCGGCGATCCGGGCGGCTCGATCCTGTTTTGCGCCAGCTTGTCCGCGCTCACCGGTTCGATCGGCATGCAGCACTACAACGCCGCCAAGGGCGCCATGGCTTCGCTGGCGCGCGGAATTGCGGTGGACATGGGCAAGTTCGGCGTCCGCGCGAACACCGTCTGCCCGGGCTATACGGTCAGCGAAACCGTGATCGACGGCGGGCCGGACTCACCGCTCGGCTCGCAGGTGCGCGAACGCTGCCCGATGGGCCGTTTTGGCACGGCGGATGATTTCGAGGGCATCGGCGTCTATTTCATGTCCGATGCCTCGCGCTATCACACCGGAGACCTCGTCAAGATCGACGGCGGCTGGATGGCCAATGCCGGCAAGCTCAACACCTCGGCGGAGCGCCGGGCATGAGCGAGGTTCAAACGAAGGTCTTCCGGGTCGAGCAGTTCCGCAACCCCGAGATCGCGCCGGAACGCCGCGCCGAGCTTGAAGCGGCAGAAGCCGAGCCGGTTGATCTTTCGACCGAGAAGATCCTTGCCGAAGCCAAGGCGCAGACCGGTCTTGCCGATTTCGGTTCGATGGATTTCGTCGAACGGCTTCAAGCCATCGCTGGCGAAGTTGCGCGCAACACGAACCTGTGGCGCCATTCCAAGGCGCGGATGCGCGGCTCGCTGGTCAAGGCGGCGGCGAACCGGCTGAAGAACAAGGCCTATCTCGATGCCCACCCCGAGGTGGCGAATGAAAAGATCGATCGCCCGATTATCATCGTCGGACTGCCGCGTTCGGGCACCACTCACCTAGAAAACCTGATCGCAGCCGATCGCCGCCTGCGTCACTTGCCGGTGTACCTCGGTTCCGAAGCGGTGCCGACACCGGGTGAAGAACCCGGCCCGGATGGCCGCGACCCCCGCTGGGTGCGTTCTGCTGCGCATTGGGACCGGATGAGCGGCAACCCGATCATGGCGGCCATGCACGAACATTCGCCCGACCATGCCTGCGGTGAAAACGAGCTGCAGATGCCCGATTTCACTACCTATCAGTGGGAGTGGATGGCGGAAGTCCCCGGCTGGCGTGACTATTACCTCGGCCATAATCAGACCCCGCATTATGCCTATGGCAAGCGGATGCTCCAGGCCATCGCGCACCAGTTCCCGAGCGATCGGCGCTGGATCCTCAAGGGCAACCAGCACAGCGAGCAGGTGCCCGCGCTGATGGCAAATTATCCGGACGCCTATATCGTCCAGATCCACCGCGACCCGCTGGCGATCCTGCAATCGGTGCTGACCATGCGCGGCCTGTCGATCCTGTCCGACCAGAAGGAGCCCGACATCAAGGCTCACGTCGATTACTGGGTCGACCGGATCGAACGGATGCTGCGCGCCTATCTGCGCGACATGGACAACGTGCCCGCCGGCCAGCGGCTCGACATTCTGTTTGGTGATGTCATCGCTGACGATGTCGGCACGGCGCAGCGCGTGCTCGAGTTCGCGGGGCTGCCCTCGACTGACGAAAGCATCGCCGACATGCGCGACTACATGGACAGCCACCCGCGCGGCAAGGACGGCCGGGTGGTCTATGACCTGTCGGGCGACTTTAACCTCGACGTCGCGGCCCTGCGCGAACGCTTCGCCTTCTACCGCGAAGCATTCCCCTACAAGGAAGAGGTCAAGGCCGGATGAGCCAGCCGACACGCGACACGAACCAGCCGCTCAATGCCCAGATCATCAACGATGGTCTCGGCAGGCAGGATGCTGTCGATCTGGGGGGCGGCATCTACATGTCGAAGGACGTGTCGAACCTCTACCTTGTCCGCACCGACGATGGCAGCGTGCTGATCAACACTGGCATCATCTATTCGGCGGCCGAGAACAAACGCCGCTTTGATGCGGCGACGAGCGATCCGATCCGCAAGATCGTCTTCACCCAGAGCCATGAGGACCACATCGGCGGCTGGCCGACGTTCAACGCGCCGGGTGTCGAGACGATTGCCCAGGCTAACCAGCCGTTCGTGCGCATCCAGTACCGCGAATTGGGTCAGGCCATGGCCCGCCGCAGCCGCGCGCTGTGGAGCCGTGACCAGAAGCAGGAATTGACCGAGCGCCCCGAGCCGGCGCTGACAACGACGTTCCGCGACTCCCATGCCTTCGAACTTGGCGGGCGCCGGTTCGAGCTTTACTCGGTGCCCGGCGGCGAGACGATCTGTTCGCTGGTGGTCTGGCTGCCGCAGGACCGCATTGTCTTCACCGGCAACATGACCGGGCCGATCTTCGGCCATGTGCCCAACCTCTACACGGTGCGCGGCGAACGCTATCGCTACGTCCAGTGGTATCTGGATTCGGTCCAGCGTGTGATCGACCTTGCCCCTGAAGTGCTGATCACCGGCCACGGCGAACCCCTGCGCGGCGCGGACACCATTCGCGCCAGCCTGACGAAAATGCGCGACTGCGTGCAGTCGCTGCGCGATCAGGTCTTTGCCGGAATGAACGCCGGGGTGGACCTTTGGACGCTGATGCGGACGGTTAAAATGCCGCCCAAACTCGCCATCCCGCAAGGGCATGGCAAAGTGCCGTGGATCGTGCGCTCGATCTGGGAAGAGCACATGGGCTGGTTCCGCTTCGAAAGCTCGACCGAGCTTTACGACGTGCCCCCGCAGGCCGTGTTCCCCGACCTGATCGAACTCGCCGGCGGCATCGAGCCGGTGCTCGGCAGGGCGCAGGCGCTGTTCGATGCGGGCAAGCCGCTTGAGGCCATGCATCTGGCTGAAGCCATATTGGCGCAAGAGGCAGGAAACCGCGCCGCGCTCGGCATCAAGCTCGCCGCAACCGAGGCCATCCTTGAGCGCGAAGGCCGCGAGAACTTCAGCGAAGTGCGCTGGCTCGAAGCCCAGATCGCCAAGCTTCGCACCGAAATGGAGAGCTGAACCATGGCCGTCAATCCGCGCCTTTCCGTTGACGCGATGTGCTCGTTCCGCTGGCCGTTCGAACAGGACCTGGCCCTGTGGACCAGCCTTGGCGTCCGCCACGCCGGTCTGCTGATCTCGAAGATCTCCGATGCCCCAGCGCAGCGGATGCGGCAGTTGCAGGACGCCGGCATAGGCTGCTCGACGCTGATCGTCGGCAGCTATGATCTCTCTTCGCCAAGTTCGTGGGAAGCTACCCGCGCCAGCCACCGTGAAACAATCGATCTGGTCGCCGGCATCGGTGGTCATTCGATCTACTTCACCCCCGGGCGCACCGTACGCCTCGACTGGGACGAGGACGCAAGTCTGCTGGCTGAAGCGGTCAAACCGACAATCGCTTATGGCTTGGAGAAGGGCGTGAAGGTCGCAATCGAGCCGACGCAGCGCACCAGCGTATCCTTCATCACTAACCTCACCGATGCTGTCGACATGGCGGAGTTGAGCGGCCTGACCATCGTTGCCGACTTCGCCAATATCTGGACCCAGCGCGATCTGGGGCAGGTGTTCAAGCGGGCCATGCCGCACGTCGCTCTGATTCAGATCAACGATGTCGTCATTGGCTCTTCGGGTAAGCCGGCACCGGGCGGACGGGCGCATATCGGCAAGGGCGAATTGCCCGTGCAGCGCTTCATGCAGGACGTGATCGACGCTGGTTACACCGGCGTATTCGATCTCGAAGTGGTGCCAGCGGACTTTTCCGCCGCCACCGATGAAACAGAACTGCGGGAAGGCATTCTGGCAGCATCAGCGCTGCTTGATGCCATGGGGATTTCTTGAGCATGACCAACCGCCTGGGCATCGAAAATCTGACCCTGATGGGCATGCCGCCCATCCAGTACGTCGAACTAGCAGCCGAACTTGGCTGCGTGGGCGTATCGCTCGGCCTGATGTCGATGCCCTTCGAGCGGTTCGGCTTCAAAGACGTGAATCTCTATCCCGAATGGTCGCTGGTTGATGACCTGGCACTGCGCCGTGAGTTCAAAGCAGCGCTTGCCGACACCAGAATTGCCATTTCGCTCGGTGAAGGTTTCCGCGCCGACCCGTCTCTCGACGTGAGTGAGAAAGCGGAATGGCTGGACATTCTCGCCGACCTTGGCGGGCAACGGATCAACGCCGTCAGCATAGAAAGCAACCGTAGCCGAACGATCGACCAGTTGGGCAAACTCGCGGACATGACCATCGCGCGCGGCATGCAATTTACCGTCGAGTTCGCGCCGCCGAATGCCATCAACTCGCTTACAGACGCGATCTCGGTCGCCGCGGCTATTGGCGGCGGCAAGGCCAAGGTCCTGATCGACTCGATGCATTTTTACCGCTCTGGCAGCAGGACCGAGGAACTTGCGGCTATTGACCCCGCGCTGATCGGCTATGCACAGCTCTGTGACGCTCCTTGGGAGCCAGTCGATGGCAAGCCTTACCTGATGGAGTCAACGTTCGGTCGATCGGTGCCAGGCGAAGGCGAATTTCCCTTGCATGACTGGGTCGCAGCCCTTCCAGCGGACCTGCACATCGGCATCGAAGCACCTGCGCTGGCCGACTTAATGGAAGGCCTTTCGCCCCGTGAGCATGCGGCACGGGTAGTCTCTGCAGCAAGGGCGCTGGGAGCCTGACGCCCACACTGGTCAGAGCTTCATCTACAAATGGTCGATTACTGGAATCCTGCCAGCCGCATCAGGGTGAATGACGAAGGCGCGTTCGATGTAGCTACCGGAGGCGATTCAACAGCACCATTTTCAGGAAGATTCGAGGTTACGAAGCAGGATTGCCTGGCTCGGCCATTTCGCTTCGAAATGTGCCGCCGGCGAGAACCTGTTTGCGCCTGTGCGGGTAGTTCCATGCAGGCATAAGAACCGGCGGCGATCAGTCGCTGACATAGGGCTTCAAGTTCCAGTCGGCCGCGCCCGAAGCGCTCCATGCCGGAATACTGTTAGGCGCAATGCCGTCCTCTACCCATTGCATGAGCGGATCGAGGAAATTGACGGCCGTCGGCCCCGGTGCAATCGGCGTGCAATGCGCCATACCCGGGACCAGATAGAACCGGAGAAATTCGTTGGCCTTCGCTACACCCATCCGCTTGCGCACGGCCTCAATATAAGCGCTCGAACTGCCCGGTGGGATCGATGAATCGGCCGAACCGTGCCACACGAGCAGTTTGCCACCGCCTGAATTGAACGCGCCAAGATCCGGATCTAGCGCGTTCAATTCTCTGGCATTGAAGTTGTATCGCTTGAGGTCTGCCGGGGTATAGCCAAGTTTCCACACGTCCCTTGCCTCGGGCCTGACTGCGCCGGTCATGAAGCTGGTAAAATTGAATGCGAATTCCGCTGAACCGCGCACCTGCCGGCCCCAGCTGTATTCCGACCCCGGCGGCACGCCGTGATAGAGCAGACGACCCTTGGCATCGCTTGGTCCGGCATAGAGCGCCTGGACCAGACCAATCTGTTGCGGGGTCAGGCAAACAAGCTGACTGGTGGCCGGACAGGACAGCCGTTCGAGATTGGGGTGGCATTTGCCGGGATTGCCGATGACCTGATCAACGCGGCCATCGAGTCCATCGCACTGCCTTATTGCCTCCGCCTGGACGGCCAGCAGCTGGCTGTCATCGACCAGCTGCTGGCGATCCGGCGAAAGCAGATGCTGCACGAGCCAGCCGTGGTAGATGCTGTTGTTCATAGTCATGTTAGCGGCCGGCGCTCCGGCCACAATTCCGTCGAAATCGCGCGGGTAGCGTTGCGCCGACATCAACGCCTCCCGCCCACCATCGGAACACCCGCTGAAGTAGCTGTACTTCGGAGGCTGGCGATAAAAGGAATCAATGAGGTTGCGGGCAGCGAGTTGCACGACATGAACGCCGCGACTTCCGAAATCACGAATGCCTTGAGGGTTACCGCTCGCCCATACAGCGTCAGAATTGACTGCTGTATGGCCAAGGTCGCTGTAAACGACGGCAAATTCGCCGCGCTCGTAGGGCTGGCAGTTGGCCATGGCCCAAGCCCGGGTGCCCACCCCCCCGCAGAATCCACCACAACCTAGGAACAACATGCGCTGGCGCCAGGTCTTCAGCGGCAGCTTGATCGCGAAGCGGACTTGTGGTGCGACATAACCGGTTACCTCGCAGAACGGCGACGCAGAATTATCCCCGTTGACCTTGGCCGCAGTGATGCGAACTGGATCAGTGCCAACGGCGAAGGTCGAGCCCGACAATCCCTCACACCTGGTCACGGGCTCGACAACAGCAAGGTCCTTGGCCAGCCCTTCGGCAGGCAACCCATAGGCAAAAACCAACGCCATAATAGTTGGGTGCGCGATTTTCCGGAAAAGCCCGGCATTTGGCAGCTCTGCTTCGCTGTTCATTGTTAAAATTCCCGCACGCCCGGTTCGTTCTTCTCAATAGATTTTGGCTACCAGTTTTCAAGCTGTGCCAAGGGTAATGTCAAAGCAAATGCACCGCCATTCTCCAAATTGGTTAGCCGAGTTTCCGGCAGCCTTTCGATCTCACTTCGGGCACACCTTATTTTCCGCTTCTATCGGAAAAATTCCCGCACAAATTCAGAATTTTGACTAAGATCTCTCGGCTGCAAACCGAATGCCGGGGAGTTTGACAGCTCCCAAGGAGCAGGTCTTGTCGCGGCAGCAGGAAGTCAGTGACGAAATCCCGAGTCGTCTCGAACTCATCGCTACCGAAATGGCTGACCTTGTCTCGATAAGGCAACAACAAGTTTTTGCACGTCAGGCACTGATCGCAAACGGAGCGGCTTTGCCCGTTGATGGTGGGTTTACGGCCGGCTAAACTGGGTGAGGGATCCGGACGGCAGACCTCAGGTTGCTCGCGCCCCCATTTCCCCTGTGAATCTACGCAGGCGGCGGCGCTCGTTGCGAGCGTTCTTGGCATCTGGCTGACGACGCTCTTGGCGATATGCTCCCTACCTGAAATCCGCGGAAGCATATGTCAACTAAGAGCATGCGACGTTTGCAGCCTCAGGTCGAATTTTGATCTGTCGGTGGGTTTGTCAGACAATGCTGAACCAACCCACCGACAAACTAGCAGCTACCCGATGTGTTCCTCGCAGGGCTTCGCTGACTTTTTCTGCTCTTTAGTGCGGATTGCGTGACACGGTTTGCAGAGGCACCTGACGTTGTCGTCATCATCCGACCTGCCTTGCGCGAAAGGAATAATGTGGTCGACCTCCACGGATGGTCGAGAGATGCCTTCTTCTCGGCAGTCTCGGCACTCAGGTTCTGCGAGGATGCGTGCCTTGCGGTCAGTGACCGCCTTCCGGCCTCGTGCGCGCTTGGCAAGGCCGCGCTGAAGACGGTGGCAATCAGACGATGCTTCTAGGGCCTTACGACCCGGTTCGTCACAATTCAGCCAAGCGTCAATATCAATACGGAGATAGCGAACCGAACCTCGCATTTTCAGATAGGCAGGGCCCTGACCTTTTAAACGCCAAGCGGCGAGTGTGTTGCGGCTGAAGCGGAGCAAGGCCGCCGCCTCTTCCGGTTTGAAGAGTGTCTGGACCTCAGTCATTTGCGGTCGCCTTGTTATCTGGCGTGAGGGGATCAACACTGAAGGGCACCTGATGGTCGACCCCTTCGATCCCACCGGACAGACGATTTCCCGCCCAATCACGAACGCGACAGGGCGCGAGGCTGATGGGAGAGCGAACGTTAATCCGCCGGCTCTGGAGGAGAAGTTTATTCATGGCTGTGTTCCTATCGTTGAAGGTTCACACGCCATAAGCCTTGAACGAAACGCAGCCAGCACTAGATGAATTTTTACTCAGTAAACTTTCTCGAATTTTTGTAAGCCCCACCTCGGAAATTTAACTTATCACTACTATACCTTAGTTTTTGCCTAATTACCTAGTATCGAGCCGTTATATATATCGACACATTTATAAAGGGTCCGGGTGTGAATCGGGCGATCTCGCTGAGAACCGCTTCAACCTGCGTCCACCCGGGTCACCAGCCGAGGCGCACTTTCAAGACTTTTTCAACTTGATTGCTCCCAGTCGCCCAAGAGTAGTGCGCTCCGCTGATCTCCGTGAATTAGAGCAAAAACTCTCGCTGGGCGGAGACCAAGTTCGCCAACATAGCCGCCGTTCCTGAGGCTGAAACCAGTCTCCGAAACCGGCCATACGCTCACCTGCGTTGCGCGGCGGTTGAACGGCAGGAATTGAAGCGGGCGATCTGCGGTCTGACCGGCTCCTCTGCTGGGCTATTATTGTGCCGTTTGTCGCTTATCCCCGCGACGGTTGAGGGAAGCGCTGCGAGGCCTATCGGTTGGTTCACATTGTACCACATGTCGCGCGGCCGATATCGTGATCTTCAGCCTGCGCACCAGCGTGCTTCAGTTAAAGCGGAGCCCGAATAACCCGCGGGTTTCAGTTGCGTCTGTCAGCTTGATATCGAGCACATAAGCACCAACATCAAAGCCGTCGCGAAAGCCGTCGGTCGGCAAAGCATCCGAGTTCATGGTTAAGATGTATTGAAATCCGACCGCGGCGGCATGGTCAGCGCCTAGCTGTAGAGCCTTGGCTACCTGACGCTCATCAACGCCATCAAACAAATGGCTGTCGTGGACGAGGAAACCCGGCCCCATACCCCGGCGGGCAGTCAGTTCGGCCAGCATGAGGTCGAAGCAGAATATCTGCATGTTAGTGATGCCCTTGCTGCGCTGGGCATCGATACGAATATCGACCTGGGGACCGTTGGGCGTTGCGCTGACCGTCAGGCTCCCGGCCTTCTCGTAGAGTGCGTTGGACAGATCCTCGAATACGAGGATTGCTTCCTCGATGATGCTCTCGCGCTCATGATGATCGTCCTGAAGCGTCTTCAGGAGCCGGGCGCGTTCAATGTCGAGTTCCGCTTTCGTGCTTTCGATCTGTTCCGCTGTCGTGAGACGCTGCCTCAGCCCCTCGGCGTCCGCCTCTGCGCGACCGGCTTCCTGCTGGAGCGCCGCATAATGCTCCAGCGCGCCGCCAGATTGCAAGATACCCATGAGCTGTCGGCGGCGGCCATCAAGATTTTCGCGAGAACGGTCGCGCGTCCGGATACGATCCTCCGCTGCCTGAACCTCAGACGTCAGATGCGAGCGACGGTTCTGCACGATCGCGTGGTGGAACTCTTCCACTTCCTCGAAGCGGCGACCGACCGATCCCGGCAGCACGACACCGGCTTCTCGATAGAGGCGGTCCAGGCTGGTCGTGGCCGGCGGAAGCTCGCTGTCGATCGCCGCGCGCAGTTGCAGGATCAGTTCTAGATCAGAGGTATTGTCATCGCTGAGCATCGAAATCTCGCGCGTGATCTGCGAAGCTTCCTGCTCCATCCCGGAATATTCGGGGACGACATTGAAGGTGTCGAGCTGCTCGCGCATCCGTCTGGCGCGGGCTTCGGCGATGGTCATGCGGGTTCGGAGATCGGCCGCCGTCCCGAAATATCGGCCGAGACTGCCGTCCTTTGCCGCCTTGCGCAACTCCGCCATCGCGCGCTCGCGGGTGCGGACCTCCTGAAACTGTTGCGGCACACTCGCGTCGAGGCCCAGGAGATAGCTGATCGCTACCTGCTGATCCCAAGCCTGCTGCATCGAGGATTGCTGTGTGGGTGACACGAAACCGCCACTATTCTGCCGCCTCACGAAATAGGAAAATAGAGAGCGAAAGGTCGGCCGAAAGCGGCCGTTCGCATCGTCATCCACATCCGGGTTCAGACGGAAGAGCAGCGCGCCCAATGCCGCGCGCCAATTTTCGTTGCTGATGACCAGATCGCCGGACTTGGCTTCGAGAGACGGGGCGATCGGCCAATCGGACGTGTCGCCCTGCAATCGGATGCGGGACGGCTTGGTGCCGGAGCGAGCGACATCGACGATCGTCGATCCGATATCGACGCGGGCCTCGAAGCTGAAGCCTGCAAGCGCATCGGCACGAAAAATGCTGTCTTTGTCGGCGTTGGCGCCGAACAGGAAATGGATCAGTTCGACGAGGCTCGTTTTGCCGGCGCCGTTGCGGGACTGGCGATCGGTCGCCCCATCACTCTTGTCGGCCAGCAGAATATTCAGCCCGGGCCGGAAGACCAGACTCTTGAAGCTCGGAAGGTCGCTGGAAAGGAAGTGGATCATGACGCGGACTTCTGAACCAGGCCACGATCGAACTGCACGGCCTTCACAATGAACAACAGGTCAAGCGCGAGCACGAACCAGTCATAGTTGATCGGTGCCGACACCGCCCGATCGCTGCGTGAGGTGCGAATCTCATCCCAGAGACGCGATACGGTCATCGGCTCGCGTAGGCAGCCGAGCACGTCGGCGCCAACCGCCAAGAGCGCCCGATCGGGCCGGATATGTTTGGTCGGTAGAATCATATCAGGTCGATTCGAATCGCGTCCTCAAAGATGTCACAACGCTCAAAAAAGTAAGAAAGCACAGCGAGCACCGCGCCTTGGCGCGCTGGTTCTCCGGTCATACCTCCCGCGAACGCTTGAAGCTCGCCGAAGATATCATCCGGTGATAGCCCGACCGCCTTCAGCGCCTGATAGCGCACCCGGAACGCTTGCGCGATCTCCTCGCCGAGGTCGGGATCAGGCCAGCCGGCAAAAAAGGCTTCGACCAGTTGCTCGCGGCGGCGACCCTGGCGGAGCAGGCCGGCGGCATCCGGGGAGAGGGCATTGCGTTCTAGCTTTGCCGCTGAAGGTGCCACCAGCGATGGTTCCGCTTCCGGCTCTTGTCGCTGAATCGCTAGCAACACCGGCCGCAACGCCACGAAATCGAGCTTCTCAAGCACACGCCCCGATGGCACGGCGCCAAAGAGATCCTCGAGCTGGTGAAGTGCGAGCGACATGGCGATCAGCCGCAATTCCGCTTCGCCGCAGACCGCCAAAGCAACGTTCGGATTCGCCAAGTTAAGTTCGGCAAGTTTTTTGACCGCCTCGGCCGGGAGCCCGCGACTGTCGTTATGGACAAACATCCACCGGAGCATTTTTGTCGTCCAGTGTAGGAGCGCACCCGCGAAATCCTCATCGACCTTGGCGAGGAGTGGTTCAAGCTTCATGGCGTCGGGTGCGTAGCATTGGAACACAGTGCCATCGCTGGCCCGGAAACCATCGCATTTGAGGTCGCCCTTTGGCCCATAAGGGCGAACAGGCTGAAAATCGCCTGGAAAGGCATGCGCCATGATACGGGCGAACAGTCACAGGACAGCGTGGCGCATTATGCGACGTACTCTCGATCTTTCCTCAGACGTCTATCCGAAAACAATTCGGCATACCGTGGCAACGCTGCTGTATGCTGACGAGTCCGTTCCCGAACGCGAGATCGTCGAATTGCTCGGCCACGAAGGTCAGCTAGCCCGCACGACGCGAATTTATGCGAAATACGACCCTACTCGATTACGCAATGCCTCACGGGTACTGACCAAGCTCTGGTGCCAGGTTCACCGTTCAGCACGGAGCTATGGGGCTGACCACTTGCTGACCACGGCGGGGCAGGGCGGCAAGCTCATCGTTGTCGAAATCGGTCAACAAGGGCAGATTATCAACGCTGGAAATGGTGGGCGCGGCAGGGATTGAACCTGCGACCCCACCCGTGTGAAGGGTGTGCTCTACCACTGAGCTACGCGCCCATTTCCGCGAGGAGCAGGGCCCTTAGAGCGAGCGGCGCGAATTGACAAGACGGCTTATCGCTCTAGAGGCGCGGAGCATGAGCGAAGAAACCACTTCGGGGCCTGATGTGCCCCCCGATCACCTCGCGATCAACCCGCGCAGCCCCTTCTTCGATGCGGACAAGCTGCAGCGCGGCGTCGGCATCCGCTTCAAGGGCGTCGTGCGCACCAATGTCGAGGAATACTGCATTTCCGAAGGTTGGGTGCGGGTGCAGGCCGGCAAGACGATGGACCGCAAGGGTCAGCCGCTGACGCTGAAGCTCACCGGTCCGGTCGAGGCATGGTACGAAGATCTGGGCGAAGGCGCGCCGGTCAACAAGGTCGGCTGAGCCGCCCTACTTCATTGCCGCCGAAATGATCGCTCCGATCGGATCGGCGGCATATCGCGCGTCGATTTTCGAGGCCTTGATCCCCTTTACCGGGCCGGGCGAGACCTTTGCCATGGCGCCATCGGTCTTGCGCGGGGCGGACTGCTTTTCCGGCTTGAGCAGCATGCTGCGGCTGCCCGGCTTCTCGTTGTAGATGAAGCCTTGGACCGGCCAGGCGGTGCCGCCGATCCCCTGGATCGGGGCGAACCAGACGCGGACCTTGCTCCAGTCGTTGCCTTCCGAAACGTCGACCGCGCGCACGTCATTCTCGATCTGCCCGCGTGCGCCATTGATCAGCGACCAGTTGGCGTGGCGCAGCAGGACGGTGCGCGAATCGATGATCTGGCTGACCGCGGCGACGTGGCCTAGTTCCATGCGGCCATAGGGCTTGAACGCCATGACGGCGCCCACCTTGGGCCGGTCCCCGCGGGCATATTTGCCCGCTGCCTGACCCCACCACGTATGGGCATCGCCGTAAATCTGGATGCCCGACACCGTGCGCGCATAGGGAACGCATTGCAGCGACATGAGTTGTAAGGCCGAGATGCCGGCGGTCCCGGCGACCGCTGCTTCACCCTGCGCCTGGCTGAAAACCGGTGAGGGCAGCGCGGCAAGCGTGGCTAGTAAGAAGGGGGCAAGGCGGCGCTTCATGGCAGCGCTTTTGCGCGTGTCCGGTTAAATCAGGGCATCTACATATGGTAAACAAGCCGGTAATATTTTGCCGGGTAGAGGCACGCATTTGCCGCCACGCTTGCCTATTGGCGCACAAAAGGCCACTTGGCGCGTCATGGCGAAAGCGCAAATAATCATTATCGGACGTCCCAATGTCGGCAAATCGACGTTGTTCAACCGGCTCGTGGGCAAGAAGCTCGCGCTGGTCGATGACCAGCCGGGGGTGACGCGTGACCGCAGGTTTGGCGATGCCAACCTGCTCGGGCTTGAATTCACCATCGTTGATACGGCGGGCTGGGAGGACGAGGATCCTGACACCTTGCCCGGCCGGATGCGCGCCCAGACCGAGGTTTCGCTCCACGGTGCCGACGCGGCGATGTTCGTGTTCGACACCCGCGCAGGCCTGACCCCGCTAGATGAGGAAATCGCCCGGTGGCTCCGGCAATCGACCATTCCCGTGATTCTGGTGGGCAACAAGGCTGAGGGCCGCGCTTCCGAATCGGGCCTTCTGGAAAGCTATTCGCTGGGCTTTGGTGAGCCTGTTGCGGTGTCGGCCGAACATGGTGAAGGTTTCGCCGATTTGTTCCAGGCGCTGCTGCCCCACGTCGAAGGCAAGGAAGTTCAGGACGACGAGGACGAGGAGGGCACTGCTGGTCCGCTCAAACTCGCCATTGTCGGCCGCCCGAACGCCGGCAAGTCTACCCTGATCAACGCAATGCTGCGCGAAGACCGGTTGCTGACCGGGCCTGAGGCCGGGATCACGCGCGATTCGATCGCGGTGGACTGGGTCTGGACCGATCCCAAGACGGACGAAGTGCGCCCGGTGCGGCTGATCGATACCGCCGGCATGCGCAAAAAGGCGCGGGTGGTCGAAAAGCTCGAAAAGATGGCCGTCGCCGATGCGCGCCATGCGGTCGATTTTGCCGAGGTGGTCGTGCTACTGCTCGATGCCACCAAGGGGCTTGAACATCAGGACCTCAAGATCGCGGCCATGGCGCTTGAGGAAGGCCGCGCGCTGATCGTTGCGATCAACAAGTGGGACGTGGCGGAAGGCCCATCGGGCCTGTTCAACGGCATCCGTGCCGCGCTGGAAGAAGGTCTGAGCCAGGTTCGCGGTGTGCCGCTGCTCGCCGTTTCGGCGCGCACGGGTAAGGGGCTCGACGAGCTGATTGCCGCTGCCTTCGATCTGCGCGAAGCATGGTCGAAGCGCGTGCCGACATCGCTGCTCAACCGCTGGTTTGACGATGTTCTGGAAAAGAATCCGCCCCCCGCACCCGGCGGCAAGCGGATCAAGCTACGCTACATCACCCAGGCCAAGACGCGCCCGCCCGGCTTCGTGCTGTTCGGCACGCGGCTTGATGATCTGCCAATGAGCTATCAGCGCTACCTGATCAACGGCATCCGCCGCGATCTGGGCTTTGATGCTGTGCCGGTCCGCCTGACGCTGCGCAGCCCGAAGAACCCTTTCGCAAAAAGTTAAGACAATGCGCTGGACCATCAGGCTGAGGCGCCGATGATTATGCGTTCGTCGAGCTCATAGCTGAAGACGTTTTCGAGAATGTCTTGTTCAGCTGCGTGCCGAGGCCGCCGACTGTCGACATGATAGCAACAGCAATCAGGGCGGCGATAAGGCCGTATTCGATTGCGGTCGCACCTTCGCTTTCGCGAAGGATTTTCCCCATGAGATTCATTTCCCAGTCTCCAAAGTCAAAATTCCAGGTGTCGCCTTGCCCTCAAAGCGATGGCTGACAATACCGTTATTCGGATAGCTGATGGTAAATGGCCCAGCCGGACCAAATTAACCAATTTCAGGTTTAAGATTAGTAATTAAAGGCATAATGAAACTCACCAAGTCCACGGACGAGTTAGTTGCCGGTTTTGGCCAGATTTCGCCACAAGCGCTCGACCGGGCCTTGGCCTAACCGCGCCTGCCACCATTGGCTCCAAGTGAGCATGGCAATCCAGCCGGTGAGGACAAAGATGAAGTGCCAGCGCGTCGGTACCTGCCCGATCATGTCCATTCCCCAGCCATAGAATACCCCGGTGAACACTAGCGAGCAGCCGAGGTAATTGCTCAGAGCCATGCGGCCCACGGCTTCGATGCGCCGGGCGAGGCGGCCGCCCGACAGCCGCCTCGCAACTGCTGTCAGCAGCGCCGCATAGCCGAGGGTCATCGCCAAGTGGGGGACCGCCGCCCAGTAGACGATGATCGCGCTCATGGTCGCGGGGGCATAGGAGGAAGCCTGGGCCATTGCGGCGAGGGCGAGTGTGCCGGCCAGCCCGAAGATCAGCGTTCCGCCCGCAAGCAGCATGGTGCGCCGCCGGGGCCAGCCTCCGGTGAAGAAACCGTTGCGATACAGCACCATGCCGATCAACATCATCGGTAGTGTTTCGCCCATGCCCATCAGGGCTCCGACTATGGGAAACCGGGTCTGCTCGGTGAGTTTGTAGGCGGCCAGTTCGCTCCAGCTGCCTTTCTCGCGGCGCAGTTCGGTGTCGGCGCTGATCTGCACAGCCTTGCGTTCCTGCGCGATGCGGCTGGCCTCGGACGGCGGGGAAGCGCCCGCTGAATATCGCAGGTCGGCAAGCACGGCGTTGGTACTGCCGGCCATGCCCCCGCCGTGCCAGATGGCAAAGGCGAACAGGGCCAGCGGCAGCATGATTTTGACCGGCAGATGCCGCAACAGCAGCGCGAAAAACCCGGCAAAGGCATAGGCGAAGAGGATATCGCCCCACCACAGCACGACGAAATGCAGGTAGCCGATCACGGCCAGCCAGATCAGCCGCCTGAGCTGGGCGATATCACCGCTGCGCCCGCGCGCTTCGGCGCTTTCGACCAGCAGCACCATGCTGGCGCCGAACAGCAGGCTGAGCAGGCCGCGCATCTTGCCTTCGAACACGATGAATGTGGCCAGGAAGCTGGTCTCGTCGGCCGGGCTGGGCGCTCCGTTCCATGCCGGCGATACCGTTGCGTCCATCGGTCCGGCGAAACCGGCGATATTGACCGCAAGGATGCCGAGGATCGCAATGCCGCGGATCAGGTCGAGCGAAGCGATACGCCCGTCAGGGGCGCGGGTTGGCGGCACGTCTCCGGTCAGTTCCTCACCGGCGCGCAAGCAAGCCCGGCAGCGCTCAACGAGCGGCAGGCGGCGCGGGCGCCGTCTTCACTGTAGCCGCCGGCCTGAAGCTTGATCACCGCGCCTGCCGGCACGTTGATCCGGGCATGACCGGCCAGTTCAGGCCGTCCGCGAACCTTGACCCACAGCGCATCGGCATTGCTGCTGACACCGAATGCGCCGAGCTGGATGCGCCAGCCGCCTGCTGCTGGCGGCGGGGTTGGCTTTGCTGTGATCACGGCGGGCTTGGACGCGGCTACAGACGGTGTCGCGGCTGGACGGGGCGGAATGGTGATCGGGCGCGGTGTTGCCATGGCGACGGTGGGACGCGGTGCCAGGGGAGGGGGCGTGGCTGCAACGGGCCGGGCATAGTCGGCCCCGGCAGTTCGCGGGGTGGCACTCCCCGTCACGCGCTCGGCCTCGGCAACGGCTTCTTCGGCCGTGGGCTGGCGGCGCACCGGCGCGGCGGCGGCCACTGGCGGCGGGGAGGTCACGACACCGGCGGGATTTTTCACGCCCAGATCGTCGGCGGCGAATTGGCGATTTCGCGTGGCCTCGGCTTCAGTTGCCAATTGCTGTGCGAGACCGACCGCCTGCTGGCGCTGGGTCAGCGGGATATGGCTGTCCATCTGCTCAAGCCCGGCCTTCGCCTGCGGCAGCCCGGACTGCTGGGCGAGCGTCATCAGGGCATAGGCGCGAACCCAGTCGCGGCTGACCATGTCCCCGTTGAAATACATGATTGCCAGCAGGTACTGCGCGCGCGGATCGCCGCGTCCGCCAGCGGCCTTGACATAGGGCAGGGCTTGTCCGCGCTCACCGCGATCGAACAGCAACAAGCCATAGTTATCAGAGGCTTCGATGTGTCCCTGTGCAGCAGCTTTACCGAAATAGAACTCGGACTTCTTAAGGTCTTGCTTGACCCCTTTGCCCCACTTATAGGCCTGACCAAGGTTGAACTGCGCATCGGCATCGCCGCGCGCTGCCGGGCCTTCCCATTCCTTGACCGCAGTGGTGAAATCGCCGCGCGCCCAGGCATCGACGCCGGTCTTCACTTCGGCCATCGCCGGGCCGGCTCCGGCCAGCGTGGCGGCAAGCAATCCTGACAGCACAACTCGCAGATTCATTCGCTTACCCCGTCCACCCGTGGCCCCCGCCGGACCTAAGTCTTGCTTGTGACACAGGAAAACCCGGCTTGAAAGCCCCTGAGATGGCCGGGCGTGCCAAAGCCGCTGCGAACAATTCCATCGCCGCCATTAACTCAAAATTAGGGAGCATCTGGTTTTTTAGGGACCAATCGAATGGTCCAACGCATTCGGGGGGAATTTACTTTGCGCGTACTGGCACTGGCATCACAGAAGGGTGGATCTGGCAAGACAACCTTGTCCGGGCATCTCGCCGTGCAGGCGCAGCGCGCCGGCGCGGGTCCTGTCGTTCTGATCGACATCGATCCGCAAGGATCACTCGCCGACTGGTGGAACGAACGCGAGGCGGAATTCCCGGCCTTTGCCCAGACCACGGTTTCGCGCCTTGCCGCAGACCTTCAGGTGCTGCGCTCGCAGGGCTTCAAGCTGGCCGTCATCGATACGCCGCCGGCGATTACCATGGCGATCCAGTCGGTAATCTCGGTTGCCGAACTGATCGTCGTGCCGACTCGCCCAAGCCCGCATGACCTTCGCGCCGTGGGTGCCACGGTCGACCTGTGCGAACGCGCCGGCAAGCCGCTGCTTTTCGTGGTCAACGGCGCTACCCCCAAGGCCAAGATCACGTCGGAAGCCGCTGTTGCCTTGTCGCAGCATGGCACCGTTGCCCCGATCACCCTGCATCACCGCACCGACTATGCTGCCTCGATGATCGATGGCCGCACGGTGATGGAAGTCGATCCGATGGGCCGCTCGTCGATGGAAATCGCCGCGCTGTGGAACTATGTCTACGACCGGCTGGAAAAGAACTTTCGCCGCACGGTATTCGCTGCTCCGGCAGCTGCTCCGGGTGCGCCGATTGCTGCAGGCTATGCCCGCCCAGTTGGTGGCTTCGGTCGCCGCGTCGCAGGATCGTGACAGGACCATGGCGGTAGACACTCACAAGCCGCTGGCCTCTCTCAGCCCGACCTTGCTTGCTCGCAAGGGCGGGGCAAAGCCGGCCATGCGCCAGCATTCTGCAGCAGTGTCCATGCCCGGCGAATTCGAAGACGCTGCAATAGATCACGAGCTCGGCTGGAACGACATGGGCGAAACCATGCCGCAAGCTGAAGTCGTGCCCATCACGCGCACCGCCGATGCTCGCCGCCAGCAGCAGCGCCTGACCCGCGAATTTGCGCGCGCGGAACGCGAGCGCCAGTCGGCTTTTGCGCGCGGCCGCAAGGCTGCCTTCACGCTGCGGCTCGACGAGGAACGTCACCTGCGCCTGCGTCTGGCCTGCACCGCGCAGAACCTCAGCGCCCAGGCGGTGGTCACGCAGGCGCTCGACAAGTTTCTCGCCGACAATCCCGAATTCGACGCCATTGCCGGCCAGCTGCGCGCCAAGCGCAAATAATTTCCTAGGGGTAACTGTCATGTCTTCCCGCACTTCCAAGGCTCGTTTTACCAAGGTTGCCGGTGCCGTGCTCGCGATTGGCCTGCTCGCTGGTTGTGCTGCGCAGGGCATGACCGTGCGCAAGAATTCGGCGGATGCGGCGCGGCTTGCGCTGATGAAGGGCAATGGCGAAAAGGCCGTGACCAACGCCGAGGCTGCAGTCGCTGCCAGCCCGCGCGATGTCGCGCTGCGCGTCCTGCTTGCCCAGTCCTATTTCAAGACGGGCCGCTTCCAGTCGGCCGCGACCACCTTTGACGACGCGATGAAGCTGGGTGACAATTCCGCCCGCACCGCGCTCAGCCTGGCGCTGGCGCAGATTGGCGCTGGCCATCAGGACGCGGCGCTTGCCGTGCTCGATGATTGGCGTGGTGAGATCCCGGCAAGCGACCTTGGCCTTGCCCTCGCACTTGCCGGTGAGCCGGAACGCGGCGTCTCGGTGCTTGCCGATGCTCTGCGTGGCGGTGAGAATACGCCGAAGGTCCGCCAGAACCTTGCCTATGCCTATGCACTTGCCGGCCGCTGGAAAGAAGCACGCGTCATGGCATCGCAGGATGTCCAGGCTGACAAGCTTGATAACCGTCTGACCGACTGGGCCTCATCGGTAGCACCCGAACAGTACCAGCGCCGGGTTGCCGTGCTGCTCGGCACGCCGATGCGGAGTGATTCGGGCCAACCGGCTATGTTGGCACTGGCCAACAACCCTGCGATGGAACAGCTCGCTGCTGAAGCTACGGCCAATCCGGCGGCGCCTGTCGCTGTTGCGGTGATGATGCCGTCAGCGCCGGCAAATGCTGAACTTGCTCCGGTTGACGAAACACCGGTCGCTTCAGCGCCGCTGGCCGTAGCCGATGCTCCCGCAGCGCCGATGGAAGTCGCCGCTGGCCCGGCGCCAGTTGCACTGTCTGAAGGCACCCAGTTTATCTCGCAACCGGTGATTCAGGTCGCCGCTGCCGCGCCGCAGCCGGCACCGCGCCAACTCCGCGCAAGTATCCAGCGCGCCGTGCCTGTCACCGCCAACGGTACGCACATGGTCCAGCTTGGTTCATTCTCCAGCCACCAGGGTGCCCGCCGCGCCTGGGGTATCTATACCGCCCGCAATGCCTCGCTGTCCGGCTATCGCATGAACATCACGCCCGCCGTGGTGCATGGCAAGAACGTCTGGCGCGTTGCTGCTGCCGGCATTTCCGGCGCGGGTACGGCCAATGGCCTGTGCTCCAGCGTCAAGAAGCGTGGAGGTGCCTGCTTCGCTTATGCCGCCCCGTCGCGCGGCAAGGCCCCGGCAGCGCCGGGCCGCGAAGTCAGCGGCCCGATGATGGCTCGCAAGCGCTGATCAGCAGATTTTAACCGTCTGCGTTAAGCAGATGGAATGATCTTTCCCTTATCCAAGGGACATCGACCAACCGGAGCCCTCGCCAGTCACCTGGCGGGGGCTCTTGGTTTTTGGGTCTGGCGGAGTACGCTCAACCCGGCCCCCGCTTGCCGATAAGCTGGCTGAGCGGATTGGCTCCGCGCATTCTGGCCTGATCGGGGTTCATCACTTCATAAACCACGGCGTTTTCCAAGACCCGCTGCACGTAGTTGCGCGTCTCCGAAAGGCCGATCTTCTCGATCCAGTCGATCCATTCGATCTCACCATTGCGCGGGTCGCCATTGGCTTTCAGCCACTTGTTCACGTTGCCTGGGCCGGCATTGTAAGCGGCGATGGCCATGGGATAACTGCCGTTGAAATAGCTTACCATCCGCTGGAAGTATCCATCGCCCAGTCGCAGGTTGTAGCCGGCATCACTCATCAGCGACTGCGGGTTGTAGGGCAGCCCCATCTTGCCCGCCTGCTCGCGCGCCGTACCAGGCATCAGTTGCATCAGCCCGCGGGCGCCCGCGTGGCTGACGGCGTTCATGGCGAACTGGCTTTCCTGCCGGCTGATCGCGTGGATCATGGTCCAGTTGGACCCTTCCGGCACCGGGATTAGCGGAAAACTGGTCTTGCGGTAGATTCCGTGGCCATCGACATGGGCCGCCTGGCCAAGGATCACGCCAAGATCACGCCGGCCAATTTCGCGGGCCAGATCGGCCACTAGCACGTGATCGAGCTCGCTTTCCGCCTGATCGGCGATCTCGCGGAAAAAGCGCACGGCGGTGGGCCAGTCAGTCTCGATGGCCACTTCGCGCACCGCCTGGGTAATCGGGCGATCGTTGAAGGCATCACGCTGGGCGCGCGAGGGGACGGCGGAGGGGTTGCTCATCAGGCCTTGGATCTGCTTGCCCAACCGCTCGAGCGCCAGCATCCCGTAAAATTGGTCGGGATAGGCCCCGGCCGCCTCGAAATAGCGCTTGGCCCCGTCGCGGTCACCGGCTTGCGACAGCGACCGTCCGGCCCAGTAGAAGCCTTTGGAGCGGGTCTGCGGAGTGCGTGCAGCGGCGCCGTAACGCCAGAACAACAGCGCTGCACTGCGCGGATCGCTGAGCGTGTAGAGCGCCTTCTGTCCGCCAAGCCACATGAGCGACGTATAATCGTCGCGCAGGTCGAAAGAGAGCAGGCTGATATCGGCCTGCGGGGCAAAACCGTCGTCGATCTTTGATGCAATCCGCACGGCAGTCGCCGCATCGGCATCGCGCGCGGCGGCGAGTTGCAGTTCGACCCACTTTTCGGGATCATAGGGCAAGCGCGTCAGCGGTGCGCGGTTGGCCAGCAGCGTGGCAGCTCCCAGCCGCTCGTTCAGCCGGCGCATCTGGCGCGCGCGGTTGTAGAGCCAGCCCGGATCACTTTGCGCGCCCATAGGCGTTATCATACCAAGGCGGTCGGGATCGTTGCCTTGCAGCACGGCAAGACGGGCGGCGAACAGGTCGCGCGTGCCGGTGGAGACGAGCATCAACTGGCGTGATGCCGCATCGGTCGCGCCGGCCCAGAGCAGCGCGTCCATTCGCGCGTCTTGATCGTCGATCTTTATCTTGCCGCCAAGAACGGCAGCGATGCCGCTCTCCGCCGAGGGGCTCATCGACCCGCCGCGCCACGCGGCCAAGGCCTGCGACTGCGCCTGCGACACGCGGCCCGCAGAGGCGAGGGCGAGGGCATAGAGCGCCCGCGCCGAATTTGTCAGCGGCGGCATCCGGTCAAAATAGGCGATAACGCGCCCGGGATCGGCACCTTCGCGTTCCAGTGCCTTTTCCGCGCTGCGCCGGATCTTGCTTTCCAGCGGCAGGCCCGGATAGGCTAGCAGGAAACCCGAATAGTCGGAAAAACTGTAATTGTCGTTCTGGCTCAGCGACTTCCAACGCGCGATTGCCGCCGCCATCTGGGGCGAGCCATTGTCCCGGTGGACCGAGCGCGCGGTATCCCATTCGCCGCCTTCACCCACCATCGGCACGGCCATCGGTGCGGCCATTGGAGCCGAGGGACGTGCGGGCGCGGTCTGATCCTCGCCGCCGGGTACGTAGCCTTCGGGCAGCTTCTGCACCACCGGCACCGAAACGGATTGGGCAAATGCAGTCTGGGCCAGCGCAGGAAGGGCAAGAAGCGAGCCGATCAGCAGGGCGAGAGAGCGATGTTTCAAATTACGTGTCGTCACCATGCTGGACATTTTCGCTGTAAGCTCCTTATCAGGCCCTGAACACAAACCAGCCGCGAGGGGCTGCTTCGGGATCGGCCCGTCGCTTCCTTGGGGCAACTGACAGGAAGATGTCCATGTTTTCCGGCTCCATTCCGGCCCTGGTGACTCCTTTTCGCGATGGAGCGTTCGATGAGCGCGCCTTCCGGCAACTCGTTGAGTGGCAGATCGAGAATGGCTCGTCCGGGCTCGTCCCCTGCGGCACCACGGGTGAAGCTTCGACCCTGTCGAACGCCGAACATCACCGCGTGATCGAGGTGTGCATCGAGCAGGCCGCTGGCCGGGTGCCGATCATCGCCGGCTGCGGCAGCAACGATACGATGAACGCGCGCCTGCACCTGAATTTTTCAAAGAAGAGCGGCGCGGTGGCGGGCCTCTGCGTCGCGCCCTATTACAACCGCCCGAGCCAGGCCGGCCTGATCGCGCATTACAGCTTCCTGGCGGAAAACACCGATTTGCCGATCGTGCTCTATAACGTGCCGGGGCGCACCGTGTCCGATCTCAAGCCGGAAACGGTGATCGAACTGGTCAACCGCTATCCCAAGACCTTCGTCGGCATCAAGGACGCCAGCGGCGACCTCAGCCGCGTCACCGACCACCGCATGGGCATCCACCACGCCTTCGCGCAGCTTTCAGGCGACGACGAATTGTGGCTGCCGCACTCGGCCGCCGGCGGCAAGGGCTGCATTTCGGTGACCGCCAACGTCGCGCCAAAGCTCTGCTCCGATTTCCAGGCCGCGATTGCGGCGAATGACCTGACGCTGGCCCGCGAACTCAACGACAAGCTCTACCCGCTGCACTACGCGATGTTCGCCGATGCCAGCCCCGCGCCGTGCAAGTACGCACTCAGCCGCGTCCACGACTGGATGACCGACGACCTGCGCCTGCCGCTGGTCAAGGTGGGCGATGCGGTGAAGAAACAGGTGGATGAAGCGCTGGAGAATGCCGGGCTGGTTTGAGGGTGCTCCTCCACCACGCCTGCGGCGCGGTCCCCCTCCCCATCACTTCGCGACAGGGAGGATTGGGAGCGCTTAAAATCCTCCCTGTCGCGAAGCGATGGGGAGGTGGCATTCGCAAAGCGAATGACGGAGGGGTGAATTGCCCGTACACGACTACGTCAAGGCCCGAAGCCTGCGCGCCACAATGTCGCTCCCGGAAGTCCTGCTTTGGAATCTGTTGCGAAAGAAGCCGGGTGGCGTGAAATTTCGCCGTCAGCATCCAGTTGGCCCCTATGTGATCGATTTCTACTGCCCATCGGCAAAGCTGGGTTTCGAGATCGATGGGAGCGCCCACGACATGGGCGATCGGCCTGAAAAGGACGCCGAGCGCGATACATGGCTGGCCGGGCAGGGGATCGAGATTGTGCGCATCCCGGCAAGTGCAGTGCTGAAATCAGATGTCGAAGTTGCAGCTGCGATCTTGCGGCGGTGCGGGGGCCTAGGCTGACCCCTCCGTCAGGCGCTTTGCGCCTGCCACCTCCCCATTCGCTGCGCGAACAGGGAGGATTTATTCGATCAGGCGTTTCCTTTTGGTCCGGTCGTCCCTACATCGCCCCTACCATGGCTCGCCCGACTCCCGCCCAGTTCGACAAGAAGAAGGTCGTCGCCGAAAACCGGCGCGCGCGTTTTGAATATTTCATCGATGAAGTGTTCGAGGCGGGCATTGCCCTGACCGGCACCGAAGTAAAAAGCCTGCGCTTCGGCGAAGGCTCGATCGCTGAATCCTATGCCGAAGTGAAAAAGGGCGAGGTTTGGCTGGTCAATTCCAACGTCCCCGAATTCAGCCACGGTAACCGCCACAACCATGAACCGAAGCGACTGCGCAAACTGCTGCTGAAAGAGCGCGAAATCGCCAAGTTCACCGGTGCGGTTGAGCGCAAGGGCATGACGCTGGTCCCGCTGTCGATCTATTTCAATGGCCGCGGGCGGGCGAAAGTCGAACTGGCGCTCGCCAAGGGCAAGAACAACGC
>NZ_JANPGP010000054.1:0-34757 GCF_031424035.1 Novosphingobium sp. | reverse complement strand
GGAAGGACAAGCGATCCGTTCAACTGCCGAACAAGCGTGTGGATGACCTTCATGCCAAGACCCGTCTTTATCAACGGATCGTAATCTACGGGCATACCGACGCCAGTATCCGAGACCGTCAAGGCAAGCATCGTCGCATCGCAGTCCAGATCGACGCTGATGGTCGCCTTGATGTCTCCACAATGCTTGAAGGCGTTGGTTACAAGTTCGTTTGCGATCAGGCCCAAGGGAATGGCTTGGTCAATCGACAGATCACACTCGGCAGTTTTGACCGCCATCTTCATTTTACTGTGGCTTAGCGACGTGCGAAGGTCGCGACACATTTCTTCGAGGTAAGTGCCGAACTCAAAAATGCCGCGTTTCTCGCCCATATAAAGACGATCAGGGATGCGTGCGACGGCGATAAGCCGCGCCGAAGCAACATCCAGTGCCTGCCTGACTACCGCAGACTGGGAAGTGCCGCCCTGCATTGACAAAAGTCCTGCGATCATCGCGATGCTGTTGCGCACACGATGATCGATCTCCCTTATCAGCATGTCCTTGTCGGCAACGGCCTGTTTGAGCTGCGCTTCAAGCGCCATGCGCTCAGATAAATCGAAAAAATGGCATACCACGCCAAACGTCCCGTCAGGTAGCGTCATCCGATCGATGCGCCATTCATAGGCCTCTGTTTGGTCGATGTTTTTCCGCTTTTCGACGACGCCGTGGTTGATATAGAAGTCTCCGGTCTCCAGCGTTTGCCGAAACCTGCCGATTATTTCAGTTGCGAACGGCTCGGGCCAGAGAATACGAACAATCTCCGCAAAATCGCGACCGATTAGCGGATCGATTCCCCCAAAAACACCGACTGTGCCGAGACTCGTGTGCAACATTTTGAAGTCGCTTCCGACGACATACACGCCGAACGGATTGTTGCGAACAAGAGCTTCGAAGGTCGCCGCATTCGACGCCAGTCTAATTTGTGCGTCGGTCGTCTCGGGCACACCCTCCGCAATACCGACCACGAGCGAGTCATAGGGTCTTGCCGCTACCCCTTGGGTGAGTGGTATCTTGTCGGCCATTGTGTGCCCCAACTCTTCGCTCGACTGTCACAATCAGCGAGATGCGATCCATTCCAATATCGGGTCAGTATGGAACATAGCCAAACTTCCGGGTATTACCAGAATGATAACGGTTATGCCCATTTCAGATCATATTGCTATCTGCCGCTTAGTGCGCCCTGCAAAGACTAAATCTTGAACTTATCGGCAAAGTCGGCTTTTGCCAGTTGGCGCTCAAAAGCCGACATTCCGGAATCCACGACATTCGAGACATAGGTGCTGCCAGGTCGGGTTCACAAAAGCCGCCGCAAGCTGGCGGTGAGAGCGAGCTGAACGAACGACGGTTTTCAGAACGACTATATGGCATCGGAATGGTCGCCTCTATCAGCGCATGCAGCCGTCGCCAGCCAAATCTAGGCTGCTGCAATGGTTCTTTCCACATCGGCGACCGAATGGCCGGTAAGGTCCTTCGAAATCTCTCCAATCAGCACGGCAGAAAGAGCCTTGTGATAATGCTTGCGCAGCTCGCCCAGTGTACGGGGTGCAGCAACGATTATGAGCGCATCTATCTTACCCTCAAGGACGCGCTTGTTCAGCATCGCAACGGTGCCTGCCGCAAAGCTGCTTCATCCTGCTGGCTATCCGAAGGGTTGGCCGAACTACTCTGATGTCTGCCGCCAGATCCCTTGTTCTCCGTCGAGATTGCAGCATCGGGCATGACCGTAAGCTTCGGCGCAGATTCCTCGCCATCGTTATGATACAGGTTCAGTATTTCATCGTCAGCGACGGCGACAATCGCGTTTTGGGTATCTTCATGAAGGTTCCTTTTAGGGCTCGTTAAGTGCGTAGCGCCTGAGCTGGACGAATGGCCCCATAACCTAGCACTTCCGATACTTGGGCTACCTCAACGGACACATGAACGAACGAAAGGTTCTTGGCCGCGCGACCGAGCGCTGATCGATGGCTATGTCAGCGTGAGCGGTTGCTGCGGCGGCCTGCATTTCACCAGCGACGTGTATCATCAAAGGTTCAATCTCCAACCGATGTTCGAACAAACTCATTTATGCGCTACAATATCGCATATCTTGACGGCATATCTACCTCGCTGTTATGTGCCTCGGTCTAGGTTTCACCAGCGCGCACAATCACATTTTTTGCGCTGGTCTGACGGGGAGAGAATTGGATGCCCGGTTCGGGAGTCGATCGCGGCAACAAGACTGCCCTGCGAGGTTTGGCGCTGGCTGCAGCGGCGGGAGTGGCAGCGCTCTCCATCCTGGCAATCGGACCCGTTGGACCGCTATCCGCGCAGAACGCCGTTACGAGCGAAAATCCATCAGGGGCAATCGGTCTGCGCCGGCTGAACGAGGCGCAATATGGTCGCAGTATCGAGCAGGTCTTTGGTTCCGGCATCACCATTCCAGGCCGGTTCGAACCATCACTGCGCGAAAAGGGCTTGCTGGCGATTGGTGACGCTCATGTAACGGTGACAGGCTCCGGCTTCGAGCAGAGCGAATTGCGTGCACGGCAGATCGCCGCGCAGGCCTTCAAGGAAAAGCGAGTCTCGTTTGCTTGCGACGGTGGATCGACCACTTTTGACGATACCTGTGCGCAGACTTTCATCCGCGATCTTGGTCGTCAGCTTTACCGGCGCCCGCTGTCAGAGGGTGAAGTGGCCTCGATCACCGGCCTTGCTCGCACAGCAGCGGGCAAGAGCGGGTCGATGGCGCGCGGGCTGCAGGCGGCGCTGGAACGCATGCTGGTGTCACCCAACTTCATCTTCCGCATCGAGCGGACGGTGGCGGACCCGGCTGCGCCGGGCGGGCGGCGGCTGGATGATTACTCGCTGGCCACGCGGATCAGCTACCTGTTGTGGGACGCCCCGCCTGATAGGGCCCTGCTCGATGCCGTAGCGCGCGGCGACTTGCGCGATCCGGCCCGCACCAGCCGCCTGATCGATGCGATGCTGGCGTCTCCCCGCTTCGAGCTGGGTACCCGGGCATTCTTCTCGGACATGTTCGGATATGACCAGTTCCAAGGCCTCGCCAAGGATCAGGCGATCTATCCCAAGTTCAGCTCATCGCTCGCCCGCGATGCGCAGGAGCAGACGCTGCGGACCATCGTCGACCTGCTGCTGACGAACCGTGGCGACTATCGCGATCTATTCACCACCCGCAAGACCTTCATGACCCGCAGCCTTGGCGCGCTTTACCGGGTGCCGGTGTCCGCGACCGCCTTTGATGGCTGGGCGCCCTATACGTTCCCGGCGAGCGAACCACGCAGCGGCATCCTCAGCTTGGCCGGCTTCCTCATGCTGGACCCGACGCATGAAGGGCGCTCCTCGCCAACCATCCGCGGCAAGAGCGTGCGCGAACTGCTGCTGTGCCAACTGGTGCCGCAGCCGCCGGCCAACGTGAACTTCCAGCTCGTTCAGGACGTAGCGAACCCGCTCTACCGCACGGCGCGCCAGCGGCTGACCGTGCATCAGGAAAGCCCGGCCTGTGCCGGCTGCCACAAGCTGACTGATCCGATCGGGCTCTCGCTCGAGAATTACGATGCGGTGGGCAATTACCGGACGCATGAGAACAGCGCGCTGATCGACGCATCGGGCTCATTCGAGGGCAAGCCCTACGTCGGCTTGCTCGGCCTTGCGGGGCGGCTGCGTGAAAGCGAGGCGGTGCCCAGCTGCCTGGTGCGCCGGGCGTTCGAATATGGGGTGGGGCGTGAGGCCACCGACACCGATACAGCCTTGCTCGAGCAGTCAGCGGCGCGCTTCGCGGCGGGCGGTTACCGGTTCCCCGCACTGATGAAGAACCTCGCGATGAGCGATGCGATCCGCGCGGTCGCGCCGCTTTCGACGGCTAGGACGACCGCAAGAAATGCCGGTCAGGCGGAAGGAAAATCACGATGAGCAAGTGGTCCAGGCGCAGCCTGCTGCAGGGAATGTTGCGCGGGGCGAGCGTCGCCGTGGCGCTGCCGCTGTTCGACATGTTCCTTGACGGGAACGGCGAGGCTCTGGCCAGCGGCGCGCCGATCCCGACGCGGTTCGGCACCTGGTTCTGGGGCTGCGGGGTCAACACCGCGCGCTGGTTCCCCAGCAAGCTCGGCAAGGATTACGACCTCAAGCCGGAGCTTTCGCCGATTGGCGACCTGCGCAGCAAGGTGTCGGTCTTTTCCAACTTCAACTGCGTGCTAGATGGCAAGCCGAACCTCGTCCACTGGTCGGGCGTCATGGCCACCATGTCAGGCGCGGCACCACTGACCGGCGGTGTGACCGGCGGCACGAGCCAGTTGCCAACGCTCGATTGCCTGATCTCCGATCATATCGGCGGGAATACCCGTTTCCGTTCGCTCGAACTGGCCTGCACCGGGCAATCGAATGTCAGCTATTCAATGCGCGCCGGCTCTACGGTGAACCCCAGCGAGGTCGATCCGGTCCAGCTCTATCGCCGCATGTTCGGCAACGAGTTCCGCGATCCCAACAAGGCGGAATTCACGCCGGACCCGGAAGTGATGCTCCGCCAAAGCGTGCTGAGCTCGGTCAAGGAAGAACGTGAGGACCTGATGCGCTCGCTCGGTGCGGCCGACCGGCAGCGCGCCGACCAGTATTTCACTTCCGTAAGGCAGGTCGAACAGCAGCTCGGCAAGCTGCTCGAAAAGCCTGAGCCGGCGCAGGCCTGCGTTCTGCCGACCGAACCCGGCAAGCGCGAGCTGGGGCCGACGTGGGACGTGGCCACGCGCACGCACGACTTGCTGGGGCAGCTGCTGGTGATGGCGCTCGCCTGCAACCAGACGCGGGTGTTCAACATGGCCTTGTCCAACGCAGGATCGAACTTGCGTAAACCCGGCGATCCGGTCGCGTTCCATGAACTGACGCACGAAGAGCCGGTTGATGAAAAGCTCGGCTACCAGCCCAAGGCCACGTTCTTCATCGAGCGCAGCATGGAGACGCTCGCCTCCATGCTCAAGATGATGGACGGGGTGAAAGAAGGGGCGGGGACGCTGCTCGACAACAGCCTTGTGCTCGCCACGTCGGAAAGCAACTTCGCCAAAATCCACTCGGTCGACAACCTGCCCATCCTCGTTGCGGGTTCGGCGGGCGGGCGCTGGAAACAGGGGCAGCACATCAGCGGCAATGGCGATCCCAGCTCGCGGGTCGGCCTGACCATCCAGCAGGTCATGGGCATGCCGGTCACCGAATGGGGCGACGGCGCGATGAAGACGAGCAAGCCAATTTCGGAGGTCATGGCATGAAGCGCCTTGGGATGAACCTGTTGGCGGCGGGGCTGCTGGTGGCCGGTTTGCCGGCTGTCGCAACCGCGCAAGCCTCAGCCGCGCCGGCCATTTCGCCCGAAGGCATGGTCGGACCCGCGCTTTACGTCACCGACCCGGCCCGTTCGCTCAAGTTCTACACCGAAGGGCTCGGCATGATGCTGCGCATGCGCTTTGGGCCGACCCACCGACCTGACGTTGTCGTCGGCTTCGGGCCGAACCCGGCCGAGGCCGGGATCATGCTGATCACTGACAAGTCGGGCCCGATCCGGCCGATCGAACACGCCCACGGGTTTGACAGGATCGCGCTGCGCATGCCTGATCTGGCTGGGGTTGCAGCGCGCTTGGAGAGTCTGGGATTCAAGGCTGGCGAGATCAAGGTCGTTCACGAATCGATCCGCATGATGATGGTGACCGACCCGGACGGCTACCGGATCGAACTGATCGAAACGCCCGGGAAGCCGGCGTCGTGATCGGTGCCCGTTCCGCAGCCTCGATTGCGCTGGCGGCAAGCCTGCTCGCCAGCACGCCCGCGCGGGCCGATTACATCGGCCCCAGCTATGTCGAGATACCTGGCGTCGATGGCGGCGCGCGCCATCCCGTCTTCCGGAACTGGGTGCAGGCCGAGGCGAATTATTGGACGAACCACCCGGCGCGGCGCGAGATCCGGGGCATTTCCGGCAAGGAGAGCGGGCTCAAATTTACCGGTCCGACATCACCGGCCAGCGGGCCTTCGGTGCTGGCATTGTCAGTGGCAAAGGACAGCCCGGCTTTGGCGCGGCTCATGGAAATCTGCCGCAGCGGAACAGTCCTCAGCCAAGTGACCTATGCCGAATCCGCAGACCTCGCCCGGCATATCCAGGAACACGGCCCGCGCCCTGCGGACGTGCCCGAATTCTATCGCTACACGCTAAGCAACGTACGCCTGTCATGCCCGGTTGCCGAGGGCGCGCCCGAGCAGGCCTTTGCCCTGAACTTCGAGGGCATCACACGGATCAATCATGCGCCGCAGCCAAAGCCCCGGGTGATAACGACCAAGCCCGCCGTCCTGCCGCCAGCGCCCAAGGGCGGGGATGGGCGGACTTTCCTCATTTCGTGGTTTGCGCCGATCGCCGATGCCAATGATCGGCAGTGTCCGCAGATGAACCGCAAGCCGACTCAGGAAGAATATTACGCGCTGATGTCGCCCGAGCGCGCGGCGCAGCAGAAGGCTGCACTGGCCAGCAAGGGCGGGGCCAACACCGTTGTTCTGCCCTATCGCGGCCCGGACGAGATGAACGTTATCCTGCTTCCCGGCATTGTCGCCGATCCCGGCTATGTCGCCCCGCGGGCGGATACGGTTCGCGGCTTCGACCTTGATGGCAATGACGGCACAGCCCCGTTCCCGGCAAGCACCCGGCCGCACCCGAACTACACCTCTCCCGATGGGCGCAATGGCATCGATAACCAGCTCTTCACGGTGCAGGGCTGTATCGCCGGTTGGCGCCGCAATGGCTTCCTGCCGATGATCGGCAACGAATTGCGCCGCGCCGGTGGCTTGTCGATGCTGGTCGATATCAGCGGAGTCGATGACTGGCGCAATGACGACGATGTCGCGGTGACGCTGCTGTACAGCGCCGATCCGATGAAGCGCGACGGCAGTTCCAAGATCGTCCTGCCGGACTACTCGTTCCGGGTGAATGCCAATCCCGAGTTCTCGCAAAGCTTCGCCCGGTTTCGCGGCAAAATCGTAAACGGCGTGCTGACCACCGGCGTATATCCGAAGGTCACGATGCATGAAGGTCCGGCCACCACCTGGACGCTGGCGGATGCGAGGATGCGGATTGAGTTGGGCGAGGACGGCACGATGAAGGCCGTGCTTGGCGGTTACCGCGACTGGCGCAAATATATCTCGTCGGCCTTCTTCCAGGCATCCGACTATGAGAACACCATCGGCTTCAACAGTCCCGGAATGTACAACGCCGTGCGCCGTGCCGCCGATGGGTTGAAGGACCCAGCCAGCGGAGAATACACCGGAATTTCCGCCGCCTATGAGATCGAAGGCATCCCGGCGTTCATTCCTCCCGAAGACCGGCAGGCTTTGGGCAAGGGCGGACAGTTCAAGGCGCGGAAGTAGCTTTGCAAAGCCGCGCCGGCTTGGGCATAGTACACCCATGCATTCAAGCCGCGCCAAAGAGAGGATGTCGAAGCCCGACGATGCCCGCGCGCTGCGTTCGCGGCAGGCGCTCCGCAATGGCCTGCTTGACCTGCTGGGCGAACGCCCGCTGCACGAAATCACCATTCGCGATATCACCGGCCGGGCAGGGGTCAGCTACCCGGTGTTTTTCCGCCGCTATGGCAGCAAGGAAGAACTGCTCGCCGAAGTCGCCGCCGAGGAAGTGCGCAACCTGATGGCGCGCACCTATCCGGTGCTCGAAGCCGAAGGCCCGGACGCCAGCCTTGGCGCGATTTGCGCGCATATCCAGGCGAACCGGGCGCTGTGGACCTCGCTGCTCACCACCGGCGCCGCGCCGGCCATGCGCGAAGAATTTGCCCGCCTCTCTGCCGAATACGGGGTCACTGGGCCTCGCGCCAACCCGTGGCTGCCGGTGCCCCTCGCCTCGGCCTTTGTGAGCGCTGGAATCTTCGAGATCCTTGTCTGGTGGCTGGCACAGCCCGAGGACTATCCCGTGCAGAACGTCATCGCCTTCCTCAATCACCTTGTCGTGCAGCCGACCATTTTCGCAAAAGAGATCAAGCTGATCTGATTGAAACTGGCGCGCTTTCGCCCTCAGGCGTCGCCGTGGCAGCCGTCCTCATGCGCCATCCAGTGGACGAAGCGGTGCAGCGGATACATCGCATCGTGCGGATTGCCGATGGTTGAAGGCCCTGCCTCTCCGAGCCGGACCGTCCGCTGCGCGCCGCCGCTGGCCAGATGGTCGCGCAATTGCGGGATGCGGCTGAACGGCCACACGCCTACGGTCTGCGTGGTGACATTGACGTATTTCATCGCCTGCATCAGGTCATCAACGCGGACCACATTGGCGGTCTTGCGCAGTGGGTGGAAGTCCACGGGCTCATCGGAGCGGATGGCAATGCCGCGCCCATCGGAGGCGCCGAACACTGCGTAGTCCTCGTCCATCAGGCGCAGGGTGTCGATTTCTTCCTTGAGCGCCATGTCGAGCGGACGCGGCTCGCCTTCGCCGGTCCGGTCGATCCGCAACCGTTCGGCCAGCGCGCGGCTATAGCGGTCCGCTTGGTCCTGATCCGCCTCGATGAAGGTGAAGCGGCTGCACACGCAGGCTTCCTGATTGAGAATCGAAACGTCCTGAGCATTGAGCTCGGCGACCTGCCCAAGCGTTTCGTCATCAGCAAACGCCTCGCGCCCGACCATCGAGATCGACGTCTTGGGATCGAACGACACCAGCTGGAAACCCGGGCCGATGTACTTCATCACATTGCCGATCGCGTCTCCGCCGCCCCAGGCGACCAGCTTGTCGAAATACTGCGGGCGGTAAAGCACACGCTCAACTGCCTCGTCGCCGCCACGCCAGTAGACGGCTGACATCGAACGCAAGACGGGATGGTCGGGATCAACTTCGGCCATGATTTGCAGGAACATGACAGTGGTGAACGGATCGGCGGACGGCATCTTGAACAGGTTGACCGCCTTGACCAGCGCCCCCTGCGCCAGCGAGCGGATGCCCATGCCAGGCGAATTGCCCGGCAGCACGTGGATCAGCCGCGGCGGATAGGCGCGCACGAAGCTGCGGCGCCCGGTATGGTCGGCCTGCGGCACCCATTCGTCGAGCGCCCTGGGATTGGCGAAGTTCTTCTCCACCACTTCGGCCATCGATTTGTGATCGAGGTAGGAGGCTGCTTCGCGGATGGCCCCGGCGACTACGGCGGGCGGTTGCAGGCTGACCCGCGCCATCCGCTCGATGCAGGCCTCGACCGCCGGGTTGCCTTTGGCCAGCAGCTTCTGTCCCGCCTCGGCGAGGAAATCCATGATCTCCGCCAGAGGCACATTGAGCAGCGGCGGCAATTCGGTGCGCGGATGGACCAGCGCGTTCAGGTGCAGCTCGGGCGTTGCAAAGGCAACGCCAAGGTCGCGGGACCGGTGGATCGTGTCCTGCCCCTCAACCAGCTTGCCGCGAACGAAAAACGGGGCTGGCTGCGGCGTGTCTTGCATGTCCATGTCAGGTTTCCTCTCAGGACGCTGTTCAGGTCAGGCCGCGAACGTAGGCATCGACTGTGCCAGCGCAGCCGATCTTGTCATCGCCTTCCAGATCGGCGTAGCGGACGATCGAATCGCGGATTGAGGGCGAGGCGGCTCCGCAGGCGCAGGGGCTGAAATCAACCTCGATCTGGTCGCCCGAGATGACCCCGCCCCAGCGGCCGTCCATCGACAAGTCAAAGAACGCCGCGCGTCCCTGAACCTCGCCCTGGTCAAGCGGCAGCAGCGTGCTGCCTTCCTTGTCGAGCGGCAGGCAGACCAGCCAGGCGGGCACGTGATAGCGCCCGCCGGCCTGGCAGCGCGGCATCGAAGTCTGGATCTCCTGCATGCCGTACATCTGGTAGGTGTAGGCGGGCGAGAGTTTGAAGGTCTCGTAGATGAATTCCTTGTAGTCGGCCGGCACCTGCGCGCGCTTCAGGCCGCCGCCAAGAAAGACGCCGTTTTCCGGGTTGAAGTCCTTGCCGGAAAAGCCCCGGTTGCGCACTTCGGCGGCCAGCTGGTAAAGCGGGCCCCACATCGCCATGATCATCAGCCGGTCGCCGCGGCGCGCGAGGATGTCATCCGCCGCCCGCGACAATGCGCCATCCAGCGCGGCCTGACGCTGGGCGGACTCGCGGTCGTATTCGGCAATCTCCTCTGGCAGCGCAGAGCCATCGGCCACGGCCTTGCGCAAGGCAATCATGCGCGAGATCGAACCAACGGTGATCGGCGCTGCATCCGAGGGCGGGGACAGCTTGGCAAAGTCCGCGAAGGCGCCAATCAGCGCCGTGCCGGTGGCCGTGTTGCGCGGCGAATGCGCGGTCGCGCCAAAGCTTGCGACGGTGCGCTTGTCGCCGGCGCGGATGGCCGAACCCCACTGGACCGCCTCGACGCCTTCCCGGGCGGCAAAGTCCAGATCCGCACGGGTTGCGTTGAGCACGGCGGGCTTGCCGGTCGTACCGCTTGAGCAGGACACGAAATGGCCAGCATCGCCGCAAGCCCTGACCCAGTCGTCCATATCGGCAACTTCGCCGAGATCGACGGTGTCGGTCGGGTAGGCAGAAACGGTGCCAAGCCAGCGGGTCAGCCGGTCCCAACGTTTGTCGGCAAGGAATGACTCGGGATAGCTCTTGTAAGCGGTGTGCGGCAGCAGCAGCGGCACGACATCCTCGAGCCTTTGGATTTCAGTGATGCCGGCCTCGTCAGCACGCAGGCGCAGCAGCTTGATGCGGCCCACTGCAGACTGAAACCGCTCGTTCAGCGCGGCGATTTGCGTCTCGCGCAGATCGAGCGCCGAAACATCGAAACAGGTTCGCCACGGCATGTGAGCCAGCAGACGCTCAACGTTCTCTCCCACGGCATTCTCTCCCTGATTCGTTCGGGACAGCTTACAGAGGTATTTACGTTATACAATGGAATATATAATGGTATCACCAATCAAGTAGGAGAGCAGGAATGACGAAAAACGGAAAGCCCGCGAAAACAGCGCAATATGTGCGGCAAGAGGGTCGCACCGCCGTTGTCACTGGCACTGGCGGCCTGGGCTTCGAGGTGGCCACCAAGCTCGCCGACCTTGGCGCGCGCGTGATAATCGCGGGTCGCAATGTGCAGAAAGGGCAAGATGCCGTGGCCCGGATCGGAGCAGCAGTTCCGGGAGCCGACGTAAGGTTCGAAGCGCTCGACCTTGCGTCGCTGGCTTCTGTCAAAGACTTCACTGGGCGGATGGCGGCGCGAGGCGGGACGATCGACCTGTTGATCAATAATGCCGGCATCATGTCGCCGCCCCAGCGGCGCGTTTCGGCCGACGGTTTCGAAGCGCAGTTCGCTACCAACCATCTCGGTCACTTCGCGCTGACCGCTGGGCTGTTGCCGCTGTTGCGGAAGTCAGCCTCGGCGAGGGTGGTTAGCGTAACCAGCATTGCCCATCGCTATGGCCGGATGGACTTCGATGACTTGCAGAGTGCGCGCATCTATAAACCGGGAGTCGCCTATTGCCGCTCAAAGCTGGCTGTGGCGCTTTTTGCCCGCACCTTACACCAGCGCGCCCGGGCACAGGGTTGGACGCTGGCCAGCATGGCGGCACATCCCGGGTTCGCCGGGACGAACCTGTTCGCGGCCGAGGGTGGGCCGAAGAGCCTCATGACGCTGCTGTCCACCCGCCTGCTCGTTCCCCTGTTCGGGCACTCGGCTGCGGCCGGGGCCGATCCGATCCTGCATGCCTGCCTGTCACCGCAAGCCGCGAGCGGTCAGCTTTATGGGCCTACCGGCTTTCTGGAGATGAGAGGCGCGACGGGCGAATGCTCCTTTGGAGCGAGCGCGCTCGACGATGAGGCCGGTGAGCGGTTGTGGCGGCTTTCGGAGGAGTTGGCCGGGGTTTCCTGCGGCGTATGATTCAGCTGCTCATGGCTCCCTGTCAGGCACCGAGCAGTTGCCCTTGATCACCGCCAAGCCATCGCCGCCCCTGCCGGTCGGAATTCGGCGCAGCACTTTGCCGGCGCGCAGGTCCACTTCGGCAATCTGATCGCTGCCGGTCTCGGCGACATAGGCAATGCGCGAATTGCTGCTGATTGCGATCGTCACCTGCATCGCCCTTGCCGATCCGTTCAGCTTGATCGTCCGCATCGGGCGCCGCGTCCGGACATCGAAGAGGCTCAGCGTGCCTGACTGGAAGTTCGACGCCACGGCGGTTTTGCCGTCGGGGGTCATGGCCAGGCGAATGGCGAAGGGGTCTGTGGGAAGCGTCGCGGCAACGGTGCCCGTGGCCAGATCGATCACGCGCACGCGCGGGCCGGAATGATCACCAACCCAGAGTTCCTTGCCGTCGCGGGTGATCGCAATCGCTTCGGGATTTCCGCCGGTGGCGATGTCGCGCAGTTTGATCCTGCGATCCAGATCGATGACGGTCACCGATCCCGACAGGATGTTGGCCACATAGGCGCGCCGCCCATCGGGTGAGACTGCCAGCATGTGCGAGCCGCGCTGACCTGTCGCAACCGAGGCAAAACTGCCGTCACGCGGATCGACCAGCGCAACCGAATTGCTGCGATCAAAAGTCACGGCGATCCTACTGGCTGAAATCCATGCAATGCCGTGAGGGCCGGCATTGGGCGCGAGGTCGATTCGGCGAACCAGCCGCTGCTCGCGGATATTGAACAGGTCGATCGATGTGCCGCCATAGGCGACGACGGCTGCCTGCCTGGCGTCCGGGGAAATCGCAATTTCGTGCGGAGCCTTGCCCGTGCTGACCCGGGCGCATTGCTTGCCCGATTTCAGCGAGATGAAACTGACGGTGTCTTCGCCCTTGTTGCCAACGACCAGCACATCTGCCGATGCCGGGCCGCTGACCATTGCCGCAAACAGGAGGCTGGAGGCGAGGTTTTTAAAGCGCATGCCGTATCTCCCAAATTCTCCGATGCCGGTCGCACCTTGAAACTCTAGTGGGCCGAGTGATGGCGCAGGCTTGCACAAATGCCTGTTTCTGCGCCAGAGCAGTCTCATGCCTGAAACAGCTCGCCCTCGCCGTGGAATAAGCGATACTGTGTCGCATAACCGTCCGACACCGTCATCGTCAAGGTCGAAGGACCTGCGCGCGGTGCGTTCGGGTCAGGCGCTGCGCGAAGCGCTGCTGGCGCTGTTGCCGAACACGGCATTCGACCAGATCACCGTCCGCGACATCTGCAACCAGGCCGGCATCCATTATGCCACCTTCTTTCGTCATCATGAGACGAAGGAAGCGCTGCTCAACGATATCGCCAAGGAGCAGATCCGCGAACTCAACAACCTCACGCTCGCCATCCGCGAGGCCGACAGTTACGAGGCCGGGTTTCGGGCGCTTTGCCAATTCGTCGCCGATCACCGGACCCTGTGGGCGACCCTGCTGAACGGCGGCGCTGCCTCGGCCATGCGTGAGGAGTGGCTGCACCAGTCACAACTGGTGGCAGCGCAGGAAGCGCAAGTGAACAGCTGGCTGCCGAAGGAACTCGGCACGATCTGCGCCGCCACACTGATTGCCGAAACACTGGCGTGGTGGGTGGCCCAGCCCGAAGGTGCCTACAGCGTCGAAGCCGTGGCCCAGATCCTTTACCGCATGCTCGTCACCTCGGTCATCAGCCCCGACTGAGCGGGCTGGTCGCTCTCCCCCAAAACGACATTGCACCCTTTCGACTTATGCGCCATAATGGCGCATAAGTTTTGTGACAGAGCTCGCTTGCCCGGATAATCCCGGACACAGCCGGCCTGCGCCGGGAGATTTCAGAGTGACCAGGCTTGAAGACCGCGATTATTTCACCGACTTTGAAATTGCCCGCGAACCCTATGCGTTTTTCGATGCGGTTGCCCAGCACGGACCGGTCTATCAGCCCGAAGGCCGCGACTACCTGATCGTCACGGGGTTCGACGAGGCGGTGGAGATCTTCAACAACCACCGCGATTTCTCGGCGATCATCGGCCTTGCCGGTGCTGCCGCGCCGCTGCCGTTCGTGCCGCAAGGGCTGGACATTACCGATCAGATCGAAGCGCACCGGCCGCAATTCCTCGGCGGCGATCTTGTCGTCAACCTCGATGATGATGCCCATACCCGGCTACGGGGATTCATGAACCGGCTGTTCACGCCCTCGCGCCTCAAGGCGAACGAGGCGTTCATCGCCGCCTATTCGGAGCAGATGATCCGCCGGGTGGTCAGCCAGGGCCAATGCGACCTGATCAAGGAAATCGCGACGCCGTTCGTTACCATCGTCATCGCCGACCTGCTGGGCGTGCCGGAAGAAGATCGCGACACCTTCATGGCGATGATCGAGGCTTCGCCCGCCCCCGGAAATCTCGACAGCAGCCTGAATGATCTGTCGCGCACTGATCATCCGATGCTGGCCATGGCCGGCTATTTCGCCCGGTACATCATGGAGCGTCAGGCAGCCCCGCGCGAGGATATCCTCTCGGAACTCGCTCATGCCGAATATTCCGACGGCACCAAGCCGACCATGGTGGACCTGATCTCGCTCGGCACCTTCATGTTCGGCGCGGGCCAGGACACAAGCGCGAAACTGTTGGGCAATGCGGTGCGCCATATCGTCGACGTGCCGGGCCTGCAGGATAAGCTGCGCGCCGACCCATCGTTGATCCCCGCGATGATCGAAGAGATTCTGCGGCTGGAAGGTTCGACCAAACAGACGGCCCGGCTGGTCCGCCGTGATACTCGCATCGGTGACTGCGAAGTGAAAGCCGGCACGCGCATCCTGCTGGCTATTTCAGCCGCGAACCGGGATGCTGATCGCTGGCAGGAGCCTGACGCCTTCAATCTGGACCGGCCCAGGATCAAGGAACACGTCGCGTTTGGCCGCGGCAAGCATACTTGCGCAGGGGCGCCGCTGGCGCGCGTGGAAGTGCGCGTCATTCTCGAGCAGTTGCTCAAGCAGACCTCGCTGATCGAGATCGATGAAAGCCAGCACGGATTGCCGGGCAGCCGCACCTTCGAATTTGAACCCAGCTTCATCATTCGCGGACTGTCCCATCTGCATGTCCGGTTCACACCGGCGGAGGCCCCAGCTTGAACGCCTCCTTCTCAGGACAGTCTGCCCTTGTCTGCGGCGGGGCGGGCGGGCTCGGCGGCGCGACAGCGCGGCGGCTGGTCGAAATGGGCATGGGCGTGGTCATCTTCGAGCCCGACGCCGACCGGGCGGGTGCATTTGCGAACGAACTTGGTGCGCGGGCCGTGGCCGTGGCCGGAAGCCATAGCGATGATGAAGCGATCCACCGCGCGATCGGGGAGGCTCGCCGAATTGGCGACTTTCGCGTCTGCGTGAATGCCGCCGGGGTCGCGATAAACTCCCCCGCCATGGCTGACGCGAGCGGCGTGCCGCATGGCATGGATGTCTTCCGCGATATGCTTGATCTGCATCTTGTGGGGCCGTTCAACGTCTCGCGCCTGTGCGCCGCAGACTTTGCTGCGAATGAGCCCGACGGTGATGGTGGGCGCGGCCTGATCGTCAACACCGCTTCGACCGCGGCCTATGACGGTCAGGCGCGGCAAGTTGCCTATGCGGCAGCCAAGGGCGCGATCGTCAGCATGACCACCGCGATGGCACGCGACCTTGCGGAGATCGGTGTGCGGGCGAATGCGATTGCACCTGGACCGATCCTCACGCCTCGCCTCGCCGCAGCACCTGATGCCATCAAGGCGGCGCTCACGGCCAATGTCGCCTTTCCCAAACGGTTCGGCCATGCCGACGAATATGCCAGTCTGGTCGAGGCGATGATCCGCACGCCATTTCTTAACGGACAGACGATCCGGCTGGATGGCGGCCTTTCAACGCCGCTGACAACATTCGCAGCGTCTCCCCGGGGTTGAGGGATAGCCAAATTTCGCGGCTCAGCCACTTTATGCAATATTGTGTTGCATAACTCCTCTGACGGATTTATGCGTCACCTCACTGCATAAAATTCTGCCGAGCACCAACTGCCGGCAATTTCGAGGGAGGGGAATTATGCGAGTTTTGCGTTCCATGGCACTGGCGGGGATCAGCCTGCTAGCCATTTCGGCACCGGCATTCGGCCAGTCGGCAGATGAATCCGCAGATGAGGGCCTCAACAGCGATCAAACCATCATCGTCCAGGCCCGCCGCCGCGATGAAAGCGTGCAGGATGTGCCGCTGGTCGTCAACGCGGTCACTTCGGAGCAGCTTGGCAAGCTGAACATCCGCGACGTGCGCGAAATCACTTCGGTTGTTCCGGGCCTGTCGCTGGTGTCGAACGCCAACGGCATCGGTTCGTCCTCGTCGATGCGCGGTGTCAATCATGACGTGAACGTGTCGGGCAACAACGGCACGATCCAGTATTACGTCAACAACTCGCCGGCCAGTTCCAACCTCGCGCTGCAGGCGATCTTCGATATCAGCATGATCTCGGTGGAACGTGGTCCGCAGGGAACGCTGCGTGGCCGCTCGACCCCGTCGGGCGCGATCAATATCGACTGGCGCAAGCCCAACCTCAGCGAGCCCGGTGCCTCGATTTCGCTTACGGGTGGATCGGGTCACACGCGCAACGTCCAGTTCGGTGTCGGCGTGCCGATTATCAAGGACATGCTGGCCATCCGCGTCGCCGGTCTGGTTGATGAAGGCCAGGGCAACCGCGTGTTCAGCGTCAACAACACGATCCCGCCCAAGACCAAGACCGAAGCCATCCGCGCATCGGCGGCCTTTGAGCCGACCGACTGGTTCAAGGCCGGCGTGACCTATCAGGGCATGCGCTTCAAGGCGGTGCAATACGACCAGGTGCAATCCATGAGCGAGGTCGTCTCCGGCTTTGCCCTGCCGGCGACCCAGCAGTCGATCACGGCAAACATCGCGCCATTCGGCGTCCCATCGCTCGGCACATCGCCCGCTGGCAATTACGGCACGATCTCGCTGGCAGACCGCAAGGCCGTGATGTTCACGCCGCGCTTCGTCGAGACCAATTTCCAGTTCTGGCAGTGGAATGCGGAGGCGGATTTCGCCGGGCAGCGCCTGATCTACGTGGGTTCAGACACCAAGACGCAGTTCCACCCGACAACCAATTCCGACCCGGGCGCGATCTGGCCGACGCTGGTGCTGCAGCAGGACACCCGGACCTCCAGCAACGACACCACGCATGAAATCCGCCTGCAGAATGACGAGCGCGTGGCCGGAATCTTCGATTACGTGATCGGCTACTTCAATCAGAAGGGCGGTTCGACAACCGAACTGACCTCGCAGACCGTGCTTGAGGGCTATGCGCCGATCTTCGCGGGTTCGGGCAACCTCCAGCTGTTCAAGGTGGCCAACATCGTCAACGCCACGCCGATCTATCTGGCGCCGGGCACCGGCAAGGAATCGTCATTCTTCGGCAACATCACCGCGCACATTGGCGAGGCGACCGAAATCTCGGGCGGTCTGCGCCGGATCAATTTCAAGAACAATGCGCTGGGTCTTTACATTAGCTGTACCCCGGCCACATTTGCGGCTGGCGCGTGCACGGTCACGCCGAACACCAACAACAACTACGACATCAACAAGACCGTCTACAGTGCATCGATACGCCACAAGTTTACCGATGACATCATGGTCTATGCCGCCACTGGCAGCTCGGCGCGTCCGCCGGTACGCGCGATCGGCAACTTCTCGATCGCTTACTCGCCGATCGAGCTGATCCACACGACCTTTGGTGCGGAAACTTCGAAGTCTTATGAAGTCGGCTTCAAAACGGCCTGGATGGACCGCAAGGTCCGTTTCAACGCGACCTATTATCATCAGGACTTCCAGAACTACCCGTACCGGGCTGCCGGCGCGGGCGTCTATTACGTCAACATCAACAGCAGCAACCAGGCCAACCGTTCGCGCTTCAACTTCATCAGCGCGGTGCCGGTGAAGGTTGACGGTGTCGAAGCCGAACTGGCGCTCAATCCGATGGATGGCCTCAGCATCGGCACGACGCTGAACTGGTCGAAGAGCGTGATCGACAAGTCGGCGAAAATTGCCTGCACCGACGTCAACAAGGACGGCATTCCCGATACCGCCGTGCCGACTCTCGCCCAGATGCAGGCCGCCTATGGCACCGAGCACCTGGCGCAGTGCGGCGCGCAGGGTTCGGCCACCTTCCTGCCTGAATGGAGCGGCACGGTGCAGGCGGAATACAACGCCAAGCTGACCGATGGCCTCGATGGCTATGTCCGCGGGCTGTTCGCCTGGAAGGGTTCCACCCGGGGTGACGAGTTCAACGCCTACGACGACGTTGGCACTTACGGCCTGCTCAACCTCTACGCTGGCCTGCGCGCACCGGACGGTTCGTGGGAAGTGGGTGGCTACGTCAAGAACGTCGGCAACGTGACGCGGCTGGCATCGGGCGACGGTTCGCCGCTCGACAGCTCGACCACGCTGCTTCGCGTTGCGCCGGGCAACCCGCTGCCGTTCGGTTCGCAGACCTACTCAAGCTATTACCGCGGCGTTTCGGTTACCCCGCCGCGCGAATTTGGCGTCAGCATGCGGTTTGCCCTGGGCGCCCGCTGACGACGTAACGAGGCCTCCCTCCCAAGGGGCCGGGGCGGCGACTTCTCGTAAGTCGCCGCCCTGTTCAATTGGGGGCGAGCGCCAAAGCCTGTTGCACAAATGAAAGTCGATACAGATGCTGGAATTGAACGACGCGACTGAAACGCCGCTGGTGGATCTGCTCTCCCTTGCCGGGCGCACTGCCGTGGTGACCGGCGGCGCTCAGGGGCTCGGCAAGGGCATTGCCCGCCGTTTTGCCGAAGCCGGGGCCAATGTCGTGATCGGGGATCGTAACCTCTCAGCGGCGCAGGCAGCAGCTGCGGACCTGTCGGCCCGTTATGGAGCCAAGGTTATCGCCGCCGCGCTCGACGTGTCCGACGAACAATCAGTCGCCGGGTGCGCGGCAACTTGCCTCAAGCAGTTCAGAGCCATCGACATATGGGTCAACAACGCCGGCGTCTTTCCCGCCCTGCCGATCAGCTACATGACCCTAGCGGACTGGGAGCAGGTCTTTGCAGTCAACGCGCGCGGCACGTTCCTCGGTGCTCAGGCCGCGTCGTGCGCTATGGCAGAGCGCGGCGGCGTGATCATCAATGTCGCGTCGCTGGCAGGGATCAAGGGCATCGCCCCGGCCTTGTCGGCCTATGTCAGCTCCAAGCACGCCGTTGTCGGCCTTACCCGCCAGCTGGCGATAGAGCTCGCGCCGCAGCGCATCCGCGTTCTGGCTATCGCCCCCAGTTTCATCGTCACCGAAGGCAACCTCGCCTTGATGCAATCAGCACCGCAGACGGCGGAGATGGCTGCCGAAGATATCCCTTCGATGCTCCAGTCGAAGCTCGGCCGGGTCGGCGTGCCTGATGACATTGCCCGCGTCGCGCTGTTTGCGGCGAGCGATATGGCCCTATTCATGACCGGGACGACGCTGGTCGTCGATGCCGGTGAATCAGCGTAACGTCAAAGGACCGAGCATGGCACAGCACCGCTTCTCGAACCTGATCGCGACAGCTGCCCTGCTGACTTGCGGCTGGATGGCGGCTTCGCCGGCGTGGGCGGAAGATGCTCTGAAGGTTGCACGTCTCAGCCAAGTCGCCCGAGTCGATCCGTTGTTCCAATCGTACAATGTCGAAATGGCCGAGGTCGTAGGCGGTCGCTTCTGGGCACCATTTCCCGAAGCCGGAGAGCTTGCCGCGCCAGCGAACACGCAAGTTAGTGGCGGACTCGCGCTCGATGCCGGGCTGTTCCGGCAAAGGCCGCCCGCCGACCTGAGCAACCGGCGGCTTCGCGTGATGGCCAAGGCTCTGGGACCCGCCTATGTCCGAGTGAGCGGATCTTGGGCCAATACCACTTACTTTCAGGACGATGACCGTCCGCCAATGGTCAAGCCGCCGGCCGGGTTCCAGAACGTCCTTACCCGCCGACAATGGAAGGGCGTGATCGATTTTGCCAAGGCGGTTGATGGCCGCATCACGACGTCCTTCGCGGTCAGCGCGGGCACAAGGGACGCTGTTGGGCAATGGACGCCAGATGAAGCTCGCAAGCTGTTGCGCTATACCCGGTCCGTCGGTGGCCGGATCCATTCCGCCGAACTGATGAACGAGCCGAACCTCGGCTTTGTTTCCGGCCTGCCAACCAATTATCAGGCAATGGACTTTGCCAGGGATGTGGCAGCATTCGCAGCATTTGTACGCACTGAGGCGCCCGGACTGAAGATGGTCGGCCCGGGCTCAACTGGTGAAACCGGCGTCGCTCTTTTCGCCAACCGGGGAATTCCCACCGAAGCCCTTCTCGCCACCGAGCCACGCGCCAAATTCGATATCTTTTCCTACCATTTCTACGGAGCGCGTTCCGAGCGTTGTACCAAGTTGGCGCCAGCAAGCGCCATCCGGCCGCAAGATGCCTTGAGCGAAGCATGGCTGAGCCGGACTGATGCCGCTCTTGCGTATTACAAGGCTGTGCGCGAAAAGCATATGCCGGGTGCGCCGATCTGGCTCAATGAAACAGCACAAGCGTCCTGCGGTGGTGATCGATGGGCCAGCACCTTCCTCGACAGCTTCCGCTATATCGACCAACTCGGCCGGCTGGCAAAGCAGGATGTCGATGTTGTGTTTCACAACACGCTCGCAGCAAGCGATTATGGCCTGATCGACGAGGCGACGCTCACGCCCCGTCCCAGCTTCTGGGCAGCGGTACTGTGGCGGCGGCTGATGGGTCCCATCGTGCTTGATGCGGGCGTAAAACGCGACGGCTTGCACGTATATGCCCATTGCCTCGCCAAGCGAAAAGGCGGTGTCGCTTTGGCCGTGCTCAATCTTAATTCCGAACATCTGGACAAGCTGTCCATTCCTCTCGGCGGTCTGCGTTACACGCTGACGGCGCCTGACATTCAGAGCCGCACGCTTGAATTGAACGGACGGGGTCTTTCGCTGCAGCGTAAGGATAAAATGCCAGTAATGCAGGGTTCGCCGACGACCGGTTCGCTGTTGCTTCCGCCAGCCAGCATAACATTCGTTGCCTTTCCACAAGCACGCAACCCGGCCTGCCGATGATGCGCCTGCTGTTGATACGCTGAAAAGATGCAACAGGGTTTCGCTCCTACTCCGGTGCACATGTGGATGGAGTCTAAGTCATGAACCGTTTTCCAGCCTGTCAAGGCCTGTACAAATCGGCCTCGCTCGCTGCGCTGCTTGCGCTGGCAGGCTGCGCAACTCAATCGGGACATTCATCGGGTGTCTTCTCCGCGCTACCCAGGGTCGCGCAAGTCGATGAACGGTTTCAGTCGTACAACGTCGAAATGGTCGAAATCACCGGAGGGCGCTTCTGGGCGCCCTATGGCGGCGCCAAGGGCGAGATGTACCGCATGCGCCCGCCGACTGACCTCACCGATCCGCGGCTGATGGCGATGGCTCGGTTGCTCGGCCCCGCCTATATCCGCATCTCCGGCACATGGGCCAACAGCACCTATCTGCCCGCTGAAGGCGAGACGGTTTCCGCGCCGCCGCCCGGGTTCAACCAGATCCTCAAGCGCGATCAGTGGACCGGCCTGGTCAAGTTCGCCCGCGCTGTCGATGCGAAGATCGTTACCAGCTTTCCCGCCAGCCCCGGCGCGCGCAATGCCGATGGAAGCTGGAACCCGTCGCAGGCGCAGCGGCTGCTTGATCTGGCCCGGCAGGCTGGCGGCGAAATCCACAGCGCCGAGCTGTTCAACGAACCGACGATCCCCCCGCACGGTGCGTTCCCCAAGGGATACAAGGTCGACGACTTCGCGCGCGACTTTCGGATCTTCCGCGAGTGGGCAGGCAAGGCCGCTCCGAAGATGAAGCTGGCCGGGGCTGGGGGCACGGCGGAAGGTTCAATGATGAAGCATAGCGCGCAAGGCGATGCGATGGGCTTCCTGCAATCCGAGGATCTGCTGAAGGCAAATCCCGGCAGCCTCGATATCGTCTCCTACCACTTCTACGGCAATGTTTCGCAGCGCTGCGGATCGCCGCCAAGCCTGAAGGATCAGGCGCTGTCGGATGACTGGCTGGACCGCACCCTGCTGGACGAGGCGTTCTATGCCGCGCTGCGTGATCGCTATGCGCCGGGCAAGCCCCTGTGGCTGAATGAAACCGCACAGGCGGCATGCGGCGGCAGTCCGTGGGCGTCGACGTTCCTCGACACCTTCCGCTACGTAAACCAGATGGGTGTGCTGGCGCGCAAAAACGTGGCGGTGATCGCGCACAATACGCTGGCGGCATCGGACTATGGCCTGATCGATCAGGATACGCTGACGCCCCGTCCCAATTTCTGGGCGGCCGTCCTGTGGAAGCGCACCATGGGCGCAACCGTACTCGCTGCTCCTCCCGCAATTGGCGGCAAGGTCCGCCTGTTCGCCCACTGCCTGCCGGCGCGCAAGGGCGGAGTTGGCCTGGTGGCCGTCAACACCGGCGATGCGGCGGAGCTGCCGCTGGCCAATCCGGGACAGGCCTGGGTGATGACGGGTGCGCCGATTGATACGCGCGCGGCTCAGGTCAACGGTGTGGTCCCGTTGATCGCAGCGGACGGCAAGGTCTCGGGCCTAGATGGCGTGAAGGTGGCTGGCCGGATGGCCTTGCCGGCTCAGTCGGTGACTTTTGTCTCGATGCCGTCCACCAACAATTTTGCCTGCCGCTAATTCTGTGCGGCACGGTGCAATGGGGAGTACTCTCGCAATGAAGTCGCTGATCGCTGCAGCCGCAGGGCTTGGCCTGCTTGCCGTAAGCCCCATCGCAGCGCAGCCGGCAACTGCGCCCGCCGCTGCTACACCTCCACGGATCATCATGCTGCGTTTTTTCGTGGCCGACATCGCGCGGGGTGAGGCATTCTATGCGAAGGTCTTCGGCATGAGGACCGTGCAGAAGCTTGGCGAAGGCGTGCGTATCATGGTCTTCCCGGGCAGCCAGTCACCGGGGATAATTCTGATCCAGAGCCCCGAAGAAAGGACCATGAACGGCAGTTTCATCATCCAGGTCGACGATCTTAACGACACGCTCGCAAGGGTTGCCGCCAATGGTGGCAAGCTCAAAAACACGAAGTTCGAGCAGAAGATGGGCTCGGAAATCGGACGTTCCAGCCATTTTTACGATCCCGACGGCAATGAGATCGAAGTTCTACAGATGAGCCCTGCCAAGAAGTGACAGGATTGCGGCACCCGGGTCAGGAGCCCGGGCGCTGCTCTTGTCCCCGGCTGTCAGTAATGCTGGCTGTCGGGCAGGCCGAGCTCCATGCCGTCCATCTCTGGCGTGACGCGGGTCTGGCATGAAAGGCGCACACCGTCGGTCGTGTCCTGGGAGAATTCGATCATCTCCGCCTCGCTGTCCTTCGGTTCGCCGAACACGTGCCGCCAGGCCTCGGGAACATAGACCCGGCAGTTGCCGCAGGCGCAGTTGCCGCCGCAGTCTGCAGAGATGCCCGCAACCCCGCCATAGCTTGCGGCCTTCATCAGCGACAGGCCTTCCTCGGCCTCAACCTCGGTGCGTGTGCCATCGTTTTCGACGAAAGTAATCTTCACCATCGCGGTATCCTTTATATCGCTGGAACCGGTCAGGCCGGGTCGAATTCCATCCATTGTTCGGTCACGCCGAACAGCGAATAGTTGGGCAGGTAGGTGAACTGGCGCGCGCCGCGCGGGCCGTGTTTTGCATCGCTGATGTGGATGTTCTTCATCCGGGCGAGCATTCGCTCCACAGCCACCCGGCCTTCGGCGCGGGCCAAAGGTGCGCCGGCGCAAGCATGCAGTCCGCGCCCGAAGGCAACGTGCGTGCGGCCGTTCTTGCGGTCGATATCGAACTTGGCCGGATCGTCGAAGCGGCGCGGGTCGCGGTTCATCGCCAGAGTGTTCAGCATTACGTGCTGGCCGGGCTCAAATGTGAAGTCGCCCACTGTCACCGGACGACGGACATAGCGAAACGTGCTCTTGGAGGTGCCGAACAAACGCAGCGTCTCATCGACGAAATCGGCGATGCTGGCCGGCTCTGCCCGCAGCCGGTCGGCAAGGCCGGGATCGTCCGATAGCTGCCGCAGCATTGAAGCGAAAAGTTGGACGGTCGTATCCTGCCCGGCACCGAACAGGAAGGTGGCGAGGCCGACGACTTCCTCGACCGTAGGCAGGGTGCCGTCGTCATAGCGCTGCTCGGCCATGCGGGTCAGGATGTCGTCACGTGGCGCGGCGCGGCGCTCGGCGATGTACTGGTAAAAAGCCATGCCCATGCGCGCCAGCGGGTTGGTAGTCATGTCAAACGTGCCGCCAAGGCTGCCGGGCAGCTGGCTGGGGTCAGCCGACAGCGAGCGCACCATCTCGTTGTCTTCCTTGGGCACGCCCATCAGGTCGGCAACGGTCAATTGCGCGAAGGGCGCGCCGAAATCGGTGACGACATTGAACGTGCCCTTGTCGATGAATTCATCGATAATCTGATCGGCGAGGCCATACATGTACTGCTCGTTGGCCTTGAGCCGGGCCGGGGTGATGATGCCGTTGAGGATCGTCTTGGCACGGGCGTGCTCAACCTCATCCTGAGTCATGATCGTGCCGAGGTAGGCGTTGGCATTGCGGCAGGCATCGATCTGATCGTCGATTGGCTTGGCAGGATCGTAGTCCATCGGTAGGTAGGGGCCAGTCACGGTATTGATCGCCGAGAAGTGGATGTCATCCTTGTAGATCGCCACGCCTTCGTCATAGCCGGTCACGCCGATAACATTGTGCAGGTCCAGCGGAGTGATCGGCCCGCGCGCGCGCAGGTCCTCGAAATAGTCGAATGGCTTTTGCGCCACGGCATTGTCAGTGAAGACATCGGCAGTCGCTAGGTCGGTCATGCATCCCTCCGGTCTGGTGCGGCGGATGATTCTCCACCTGTTACATGTGCGATACAATGGCGCATATATTAGCCATTGATGCAGATCAACTGCGCGGAAGGTGAGTTGGGGGTAGTAAGGGAGTCTGTGAGCGCTTGCGGAAAGTGTCGTCATTGTGCTGCGCGATCACCCACGCCTTGGGCTCAAATAGATAATGGCCTTGAGCGGGTTAGGGTTGCGATTAGGGTCGGCGCACCGATTTATATTTATATCTAGCAATTACAGCATCAAATTAAGAAGGTTCGAATCCCTCCCGCTCCGCCAGCGACCCCCAGTACCAGTCTCTGTGAACAGGGTCTCCGCGCAACGCCGCGGTGTGCGGGGGCTTGCGCGGCCCAAACCGGATCAGCGCGGGGATGTTGCTGCTATCTCAGCGCGGCACTGTCAGGGCAATGTGGCACGCGGTGCAATGCGCTGATATCCAGCGCGCTTGAGCCGCAAATCCAGAACCAAGCCGCCTAGCCCATTCCGGTGTTTCAATTCGTCGCCCGAGGTGATCCGGCTCGTGGTGATGATGTAGGTTCGCTTTCCGCTGTCGCTGCGCAATGTCGAGGACCTACTGTGCGAGCGCGGGATCGATCTCTGCCACGAGACCGTTCGACACCGGTCGAACCTGTTCGAGTCATAGTTTGCCGCAGAAATACGGTGCCAGCGAGTAAGGCTCATGAAGGGGGCTTCCGTCAGTGGCGCTGGCACCTTGACGAGGTCTACGTGACCCGAAGCGATACGCCTTGATATACCCACAAATCGGCAGGACGCAGGAAAGCAAACGTTGCTTGCATTCTCTTGGCGCTGCATTGCACAATAAACCGATGCGAATTGCAATTGTCGATGGAAGCGCCACGCGGGCTGCGGTGATCCGCGAAGGTCTTGCCGCGTTCGGCGATTGTGAGACTTTCGTCGTTACTGAACGGCGCGGCATGGTTGCGCGGATCGAGGAAATCGCGCCCGACATCGTATTGATGGACCTTGGTAATCCTTCACGGGACGTACTTGAGGAATATTTCGCCGTCAGCCGTGCGCTCGACCGGCCAATCGCCATGTTCGTCGATGACAGCGATGACGAATCGATCGCGGCCTCAATTGACGCAGGCGTCTCGTCCTACGTCGTCGATGGACTAGCGGCGCATCGTATCCGGCCGATCCTCGATCTGGCGGTAAGACGGTTCAATGCCTTTTCGCGGCTCCAGGCCGATCTTGCCGAAGCCAAGGGCAAGCTGGCTGAGCGTGAGACAATCGACCGGGCCAAGCGCATCTTGATGGACAGCCGCGGCTGCAGCGAACCGCAGGCCTATACCGAAATGCGCAAGACCGCGATGGATCAGGGGCGTCGGATTATCGACATTGCCGAGGCTGTGGTCACCGCTCACCGTCTTCTGGGAGGAAACTGATGGCCCGCGAATTCTCCATCGGCTTTCTTCCGCTGGTCGATGCGGCGCTGCCGATCCTTGCGCACGAGCATGGCTTTGCAGAGGCCGAGGGCCTGACCATCCGCATGGTTCGCGATACCAGCTGGGCCACGGTGCTCGACCGCCTGCTTTACGGCCATAGCGACGCCGCGCACATGGTCGCACCGCTGGCTATTGCGACGACGCTGGGGCGCGGGCGCCCGGCGGTGCCGCTGTCTGCTCCGTTCGTGCTGGGTCTCAACGGCAATGCCGTGACCTTCACCACCGCGATTGCCGACCGGATTTCACCCGGCATCGGCCTTGGCGATCCGGCGGAGGTCGGGCGCAAGCTCGCCGAACTGGCGGCAGAACGCCTGGCCGCAGGCAAACCGCTGCGCTTTGGCGTGGTGCATCGCTATTCGAGCCACAACTACATGCTGCGCTACTGGCTCGCCGCCTGCGGCATCCGCCCGGACCGCGATGTCGAGATTGCCACCGTGCCGCCGCCCTTCTGCGCCGACGCGCTCGAGGCGGGCGAAGTTGATGCCATCTGCGTGGGCGAGCCGTGGAACAGCGTGGCGGTTGAACGCGGGGCCGGGCGGATCGTGCTCGCCACCGCGCAGATATGGCGGCGCGGCCCGGAAAAGGTGCTCGCCCTGCGCGAACCGGTGATGGCCGAGCGCCGCGAGGAGGTCGAGGCCCTGATTCGCGCGCTGATCGCGGCGGGCCGGCACTTCATCGATCCGGAAAACTGGGAGGCCAATGCGGCAATCCTTGCCCGTCCAGCCTATCTTGATGGGTCCGCCGAGCTGATCCAGCGCGCCATTGCCGACCGCCTGCTGCTCGCCAAGGGCACCGAGCCGGTGCATTATCCGGACTTCATGTTCCAGTATCGTGAGGCAGCGAACTTCCCCTGGGTCAGCCAGGCCGAGTGGCTCTACACCCAGATGGTGCGCTGGGAAGGCACGCCGTTCAGTGCCGATGATGCCGCCCGCGCTGCGCGGGTATTCCGGCCGGACGTGTATCGTAGCGCGCTGCTCGGCACGCAGGAGCCGCTGCCGGGGGCAAGTTCGAAGGTTGAAGGCAGCCTGGAAACTCCACTCGCGGTGGGCACCCAGCAAGGCCGGATGACGTTGGAAAGCAATGCTTTCTTCGATGGTGGGGTGTTCGATCCTTCGTCGCTTGAACAGTATCTTTCGCACCTGCCGTAAAATTTCTGCTGCACCGCAATAAATTTCGCTTGCGTCTGATCGGGCGAATCGCTTACCCAAAGGGCACAGGAGCGGAGTGACCCAAAGCCGGGTCGCACTCGTCCGCCCTGTATCATTCACATGCGTGGCAACGGTGCCGCCCGATTTGGCCTCCCTTCAGGAGACCAGTTCGAGGCGGCTTTTTGTTGTTTGCGCTTCGGTAACGGGGAACGGCGCGATGACTACGGTTCACAGGTTCGGGTTTGATCGGCGGGGAATGTTCGCGGCGCTGCTCGCCAGTGTGGCGCTTGCCGGATGCGGCGGCGGCGGCTCGAGCGCTCCGGCTGACACCAGCGATATCGCCAAGGTTGCCGCTGCCAAGGGCATCGAAAAGTCGAACCTCAAGCTCGGCTTCATCAAGCTGACCGACATTGCCCCGCTGGTCGTCGCCAAGGAAAAGGGCTTCTTCGCCGAAGAAGGCCTCAACGTAACGCTTGAACCGCAGGCCAACTGGAAGGTGCTTCTCGACGGCGTGACCGGCAGCCAGCTTGACGGCGCGCACATGCTTGCTGGCCAGGTGCTTGCCTCGGCCGCCGGCATCGGTGCCAAGCAAAAACTGATCACGCCTTTCAGCCTCGACATCAACGGCAAGGCCGTGACGATTTCGAACGAAGTATACGGCATGATCGCCCCTACCCTGCCCAAGGGTGCCGATGGCAAGGTTGCTCACCCGGTCTCGGCCGCCGCACTCAAGCCCGTCGTCGCCAAGTTCAAGGCGGACGGCAAGCCGTTCAAGATGGGTATGGTTTTCCCGGTATCGACCCACAACTATGTCCTGCGTTACTGGCTCGCAGCGGGCGGCCTAAACCCCGGCTATTACCTGCCCGGCGACACGGCTGGAACCACCGGCGCGGAAGTCCAGCTTTCGGTCACTCCGCCGCCGCAGATGCCGGCAACGCTGGAAGCCGGCACGATCAACGGCTTCTCGGTCGGCGAACCGTGGAACCAGGCTGCGGTAGCCAAGAAGATCGGCGTGCCGATCATCGTCGATCCCGACATCGCCGGCACAACGGGTGACAAGGTCTTCGGCCTGACCGAGGAATTCGCCACAAAGAACCCCAAGACGACACAGGCTATCGTTCGCGCGCTGATCAAGGCTTCGATGTGGCTTGATGCCGAGGGCGGCAAGAACCGGGCCGAGGCGGTCAGGCTGCTCGCTTCACCGAAATATGTCGGCGCCGATGAAAAGGTGCTGATGGCATCGATGACCGGCAAATTCACCTTCGGCGATGGCGACACCCGCGACACGCCGGAATTCAACCTGTTCTTCGACCAGCAGGCCAGCTATCCCTTCTGGTCTGACGGTATCTGGTTCCTTACCCAGATGCGCCGCTGGGGCCAGATCGCCGAGGCGAAGCCTGACCAGTGGTATCTCGATACGGTCAAGGCCGCTTACCGCACTGACCTCTACGATACCGCCGCCGCCAGCCTGGTTGCTGAAGGCAAGATCCCGGCTGACGCCTTCCCCAAAAGCGATGGCTATCGCACCTACACCCGCAAGGCGATCGACGGCGTGGCCTTCGATGCGCGCAAGCCTGCCGCCTATGCCGCCGGGTTCGCCATCGGGCTGAAGGATGGCCAAAAGGTCAGCGCCGCCGGCGTCAAGTAACGCGCAGCAGCCGCCCAGACAGGGAATCATAGACATGAATGCCGCCCCGCTCAGGAAAGAAGAATTTGCCATGACCGACGAAGTGGACCCGCCGGTCGAGGCAGAACCGTCAGCCAGCCCAGCTGCTGAAACAAGGCTTCCTTCCCGGGCGGACGCGCTGCTCGCCAAGCTGCCGCCGGCCCGCGACATCTATGATGCCGCCTGGCCGCCGGTTGCGGGGGTACTGATATTCCTTGGTCTCTGGGCGGTGCTGGCACCGACGGTGAAGACCTCGCTTGGCGCCTTGCCCGGTCCCGGCGATGTCTGGACGGCCTTTGTCGGCCTGATGGGAGAGGCTTCCGCGATCCGTGCCGACGCTGCCGTGGCCGAGGCATCCGGTTCGAGTTATACCGGCCCGCCGAGCTTCATCGACCAGATCTTCACTTCGCTGCAGACGGTAGGCCTCGGTTTCATCCTTGCTTCGCTGGCCGCCGTGCCTCTGGGCCTCATTGCCGGGATGTCCAAGCGCGTGAACGCCGCGATCAACCCGATTGTCCAGATCATGCGCCCGGTCAGTCCGCTGGCCTGGCTGCCGATTGTAACCATGGTGGTTTCCGCCTCCATGGCCGGGGGTGATGAGAGCCTGATGCCTAAAAGCTTCGTCATCTCGGCTGTCGTGGTCATGCTCTGCTCGCTGTGGCCGACGCTGATCAACACGGCGATCGGCACGGCCTCCATCGACAAGGACCTGATCAATGTCGGCCGCGTGCTCAAGCTCGGCTGGGCAGCGCGCCTGACCAAGCTGGTCCTGCCAAGCTCGCTGCCATACATCTTCACCGGCATGCGCCTGTCGCTCGGCACGGGCTGGATGGTGCTGATCGCCGCGGAAATGCTCGCGCAGAATCCCGGCCTCGGCAAGTTCGTCTGGGACGAGTTCCAGAACGGCAATGAAAAGTCGCTCTCTCGCATCATGGTCGCCGTGGTTGTCATCGGCCTGATCGGCTTTGCCCTCGACCGGGTGATGATGGCGCTCCAGTCCTTTGTCAGCCGCAACCGGACGTTCTGATCATGACCCAGACACCCATCCTGTCCCTGAAGGGCCTTACCAAGCGCTATCATTCGAAGAGCGGCATCAGCGAAGTGCTCGGCGGTATCGACCTCGATGTTCGCGAAGGCGAATTCATCGCCGTGCTGGGCTTCTCGGGTGCAGGCAAGACCACGTTGGTTTCGGCCATCGCCGGACTGCTTGAGGCGGACGAAGGCGAGATCCTGTTGCGCGGGGAACCGATTGATGGGCCAGGCAAGGATCGCGGGCTGGTCTTTCAGTCCTACTCGCTGTTCCCCTGGCTCACGGTCGAACAGAATGTCGCACTGGCCGTTGATGCCGTCCACAAGGACCGTTCTGCCGCAGACCGCGCCGCGCTGGTGAAGCAGAAGGTCGAACTCGTCGGCCTTGGCCACGCCATGGACCGCAAGCCGGCGCAGCTTTCCGGCGGTATGCGCCAGCGCGTCGCCGTGGCCCGCGCGCTCGCCATGGAACCCGAAATCCTGCTGATGGACGAGCCGCTCTCGGCGCTCGATGCCCTCACCCGAGCCAAACTGCAGGACGAGATCGAGCGTATCCGCAAGGAAGAGAAGCGCACGATCATCCTCGTCACCAATGACGTCGACGAGGCGCTGCTGCTGGCGGACCGGGTGGCTGTGCTCACCCCGGCCCCGTCGGCCCGCATCGGCCAGATCTTCGACGTGACGATACCGCGTCCGCGCGACCGCGAGGCGATGAACGATGACGTTGATTTCCAGGCGCTGCGCCTTCAAATCGTCAACTATCTCGGCTCGCTGGTGGCGGACAAGCAGGCACAGGGCAGCGACTCCGGCAATCTTCCGAGCGTTATGCCGCTCGATCTGGCGCCCTTGCCAAAGGCTTATCTTGAGGCTGCGAAGGGCCGCAATGCCCGGCGCTATCTGGAATTCTACAACCTCCACAAGGTCTATCCGACACCCAAGGGTCCGCTGACCGTGGTCGAGAATTTCAACCTGCTGATGGACAAGGGCGAGTTTATTTCGCTGATCGGCCATTCGGGCTGCGGCAAGTCGACCGTGCTGACCATGGCGGCGGGGCTCAACCCGATCAGCAAGGGTTCAATCATCCTTGATAATCGCGAAGTCGACATTGCCGGGCCCGACAAGGCCGTGGTGTTCCAGGCGCCAAGCCTGATGCCATGGCTGACCGCGCGGCAGAATGTCGCCCTTGGTGTGGAGCGGGTCTATCCGCATGCCGCCAAGGCCGAGCGCCGTGAAATCGTTGACTATTACCTTGACCGGGTCGGTCTCGCCGATGCCAAGGACAAGCTGGCAGCGGAAATGTCGAACGGCATGCGCCAGCGCGTCGGCATCGCCCGCGCCTTTGCCCTCAGCCCGCGTCTGCTGTTGCTCGACGAGCCTTTCGGCATGCTCGACAGCCTGACCCGCTGGGACTTGCAGGACGTGCTGGTCGAGGTGTGGAACCGCACCAAGGTCACCGCCGTCATGGTTACCCACGATGTCGATGAGGCGATCCTGCTGGCCGACCGCGTGGTGATGATGACCAACGGTCCCAACGCGACGATCGGCAAGATCCTCAAGGTTGACCTGCCGCGCCCGCGTGACCGCAAGGCGCTGCTCAAGGACCCGCAATTCTATGCTTACCGGCAGGAGGTCCTGCACTTCCTCGCCGAATACGATCACGGACCGAACGAAAAGGCGGCCTGACACTATCCCGGGGGGGATGCCTGAGAGCGCCAAGGTTCTCAGGAGGGAAATTCGATGAAGAAACTGCTGTTGACGGCGACCGCACTCGCGGCGTCGATCGCCCTTGCACACCCTGCGCTCGCAGCTCCGGGTGATCCGGTGAAGTTGGGCGGCGGGCTGTCGCTCGATCCGATCGTAGATATGCGCCTGCGCTATGAGGCAGTCGACCAGCCCGCGACCGATGCCGATGCAGTGACCCTGCGCGTGCGTGCCGGGGCCGAACTCAAGCACAAGTCGGGCCTTTCTTTGCTCGCCGAGGCCGAAGGCACGATTGGCATCCTGAACGACTATAACGCCTTCCCCTTTGCCATCGTCGATAGCCAGCGCCGTCCCGCCTTCTCGGTGGTCGCCGATCCGATGAATGTCGAGCTTAACCGCCTGCAATTGCAGTACAAGTCGAAGCCCTTCACTGCCACCGTAGGCCGCCAGCGCATCAACCTTGATGACCAGCGTTTTGTCGGCTCTGTCGGCTGGCGCCAGAACGAGCAGACCTTCGATGCCGTGCGCGCCGAAGCCGCACTTGGCCCGGTTTCGCTCGATGCGACCTATGCGATCAGCCAGCGCACGATCTTCGGCGTCGATGCCGGTCCGCGCACCGAATTCGAAGGCGACTTCGTATTCCTCGGCGCCGCGGCAAAGCTTGGCCCGGTGCAGGTCAAGGCGTTCAGCTATCTGCTCGATTTCGATGCCAAGGAACAGGCAGGCGCGCTCGCCACGACCAATGCCGATACCCAGACCTGGGGCGCGCGGGCGACCGGTTCGTTCAAACTGGCACCGAAGGCCACGCTGAACCTTGCTGCCAGTTACGCCCGGCAGTCCGGCTATCAGGACAATCCGGTCAGCTACGGCGTTGATTACATCGCTGCCGATGCCGGGCTTGCCTTCGGCGCACTGGGCGTCAACGCCGGTTATGAAAAGCTGGGCTCCAACGGCACGCGCGCCGTGCAGACGCCGATGGCCACGTTGCACAAGTTCAACGGCTGGGCTGACCTGTTCCTGACCACGCCCGCTGCCGGTATCGAGGACTGGTATGGCGGCGTGTCGTACAAGTTCGCCAAGCTCAAGGCACTGCCGGGGCTCAATGCGGCGGTGACTTACCACCGGTACAACAGCGATTTCGGCTCGGTTCATTATGGCGATGAGTGGAACGCCAGCCTGGGCTTCAAGCTCAAGCGCGTAAGCATTCTGGCGAAGTATGCGGGCTACGATGCTGCCGGACTTGGCGTCGATACCAAGAAGTTCTGGCTGCAACTGGAAATGTCCTACTGATGGGAGAGGGAGCCGCGCGGGATCTGCGCGGCTCCCATTTTTGCTGCACTGCAAAATAACGCTTGCCAGCGGGGGCAGGTTTCCCATAACCTGCACCTGACTCGGAGATTACGCCGCCCAAGGACGGGCGGATCAACGCCTCCGGACAGACAATCTAACCACGCGTGGCAACGCAGCCGCCCGTACCGCTCCATTGGACCGGTTCGAGGCGGCTTTTTTGCGTGCGCGTTTGAAGGAGACCACGGTGAACGCGCCTGCGACATTCGACACGAAAAGCTTGAACGGCGGCAGCGCCGAGCGGCTTGTCGTCATCGGCAACGGCATGGCCGGCTGCCGCGCGGTGGAGGAAATCCTCGCCCGCGATCCGGCCCGCTATTCGGTCACCATCTTCGGTGCCGAACCGCGCGTGAATTATAACCGCATCATGCTTTCACCGGTGCTCGCAGGCGAAAAGGCCTTCGAAGATATCATCATCAACGGGGACGACTGGTACGCCGAAAACGGCATCACGCTCGTCTCAGGCGATCCCGTCGTGTCGATCGACAGGACCAGCCAAGTTGTCATAGCCCAATCGGGTCGCACCGAGGCCTATGACCGTCTGCTGATTGCCACCGGTTCCGATCCCTTCATCATCCCGGTGCCGGGCAAGGATCTGGCGGGCGTTGTCACCTTCCGCGATCTCGATGACGTCGACCGGATGCTGACTGCAGCCGAAAAGGGCGGTTCGGCCGTGGTCATCGGCGGCGGCCTGCTCGGGCTTGAAGCAGCGCACGGACTTTCGCTGCGAGGCATGACGGTTTCGGTGATCCACCTGATGCCGACGCTGATGGAGCGCCAGCTTGATGAAGCCGCCGGCTTCCTGCTCAAGAGCGAACTCGAACGGCGCGGCCAGACCATTGTTACCAATGCTGACACGGCGGAAATCATCGGCAAGGACGGCCACGTCTCGGCGGTGCGCCTCAAGGATGGCCGCGAGTTTGCTGCCGACATCGTCGTCATGGCGGTGGGCATCCGTCCTGCCACTGCACTGGCCAAGGCCGCCGGCATCGATGTCGAGCGCGGCATCATGGTCGATGATCACATGGTCACCTCCGACCCGGCGATCATGGCCGTGGGCGAATGCGTCCAGCACCGCGGCGCCTGCTACGGCCTCGTCGCCCCGCTGTGGGACATGTGCCGCGCGCTCGCCGATCACGCCACCGGATCGCCCAGCGGCTACGAAGGCTCGGTCACCTCGACCAAGCTCAAGGTTTCCGGCATCGACCTGTTTTCCGCCGGTGACTTTTCGGGCGGTGACGGCGCCGAAGACATCGTCATGCGCGATGCCTCGCGCGGCGTGTACAAACGCGTCATCGTCAAGGACGACCGGCTGGTCGGCGCGGTGCTCTATGGCGATACCGCCGATGGCTCGTGGTACTTCGACCTGCTCAAGAAGGGCGAGGATGTTTCCGGCATCCGTGAGGCACTGATCTTCGGTCAGGCCTTCGCCGCCGGGGGCGCCCTCGCGGACCCTAATGCCGCCGTTGCAGCGCTCTCGGACGACGCAGAAATCTGCGGCTGCAACGGTGTGTCCAAGGGCAAGGTCGTGGGCTGCGTGCTCGGCGGG
>NZ_JANPGP010000053.1:0-15904 GCF_031424035.1 Novosphingobium sp. | reverse complement strand
CCGTTAAACGTTCGCGAGTCCCCGGTCCAGTTCGCCCGATCAGCCCCAGGCCCGATAGACCCCGTAAAGGCTGGTGAGCGTCAGCACCACCCCGACGAGGATCAGCATCGGCCGGGCCGGGAAGTGCTTTGCCGCCCAGGCCGCCAGCGGTGCGGCAAGCACGCCACCGATCAGCAGGCCCAGCGTTGCCCCGGCGAGATCGACGATGCCGATGTGCCAGATGAAGGTCGCCGAAATGGCGAGCGTCAGGAAGAATTCCGCCGCATTGACCGAGCCGACGACCTTGCGCGGCTCGACGCCCTGAATCAGCAGGTTCGAGGTCACCACCGGTCCCCAGCCGCCGCCGCCGGCAGCATCGAGAAAGCCGCCGAGCAGACCCAGCGGAGCGACGACCTTCGCCGGCTTCTGCTTTGGCGGATAGGCAATGCCGCGAATGAGCAGGTAGATGCCGATGAGCGTCAGGTAGATCAGGACGAACGGCTTGACCACGCTGGCATCAAGCGAGGTCAGCAGATAGGCACCGGCAACACCGCCGATGACGCCCGGGATGACCAGGCTGAGGAACAGGCGCTTGTCGATATTGCCGTGCAACAGGTGGCTGATGCCAGAAGTTGCCGTAGTGAAACATTCCACGACATGGACGCGCTGCGATGCCAGCGCCGGTGGAACGCCCAGCACGCCGACCAGCAGCGTATTGCAAATCACGCCAAAGGCCATGCCCAGCGCGCCGTCGACCATCTGCGCGGCAAAGCCGACGAGGATGAAGGGCAGCAATGCCGTCAGGTCAATCGATGCAAACCAGGCCGCAATGTCCATCGAACCGAATCCCCTATTCTCAACTTCCCGAATAGAGATTCGCGCGGACCATGCCTAACAAGATTTTCATCGCGGGGTGCGAAGCGAAACTTTCGTGCGACGAACTGCACGGCACCCTTAGTTTCAGGCAGCGAGCGACTGTCCGAGCGCCTCGACTGCCGGTGAATGGGGCACTTGCCCGAGTTCGGAGAGCGTCAGCAGATTCGTCTCGATCGCATCGAGATCATAGACGTAGTTGACCATGACGCCGTGGCTTTGCTTCAGGCCGCGCGCCGATAGGTCGGCGTCGGCGTGGATCGCTTCGAGCCGCGCGCCGTTGCCGAGGTGGAAGCGCGCGACCGGATCGAGCGGATTGCCTTTTGCATCGCGGCCACCGACCAGATATTCGGCCGCCTTGGCGCGCAGTGGCTCACCGGCCAAGCCGTCAGCGCCGCCTGCCCCCGCCAGCCAGCGGCCAAACCCGGGCACTGGCGACAGCGTGGCGAAGCAGGCCAGCTGCGGCAGTTCCTCCCGCAGCAAGCCGACCACGCGCTTGATCAGGAAGTTGCCGAAGGGCACGCCGCGCAGACCTTCCTGGCAGTTGGAGATCGAATAGAAGATCGCATGGCTGGCAGTGTGCGGATTGATTGGCACCCGCTTTTCATCAAGGATCAGCCCGATCGCGTCAGGCAGGTCCATGGTCAGCGCCACTTCGACGAAGATCAGCGGCTCGTCGGGCATCTGCGGGTGGAAGAAGCCATAGCAGCGGCGATCGGCCGGCTGTACGCGGGCGCGCAGATCATCCCACGAATCGATCGAATGGACCGCCTCATAGCGGATCACCCGTTCGAGCACGGAGGCCGAGGTATCCCAGTCGATCCGGCGCAGTTCGAGGAAGCCGGCGTTGAACCAGCCTTCGAAGATATACTCGAAATCGGCGTCGAGTGCCGCCTCATCACCGGCAAGCTTGCCGTTCGACAGCAGGTCTTCGCGCATGCGGATCAGGCGGAATGTGCCGCCGGGCGCAGTGTTGAGCTTGCGGATCAGCTTGTGGCTGCGCGCCTCGGCCGCCTTATGCAAAGCGCGGGCTGCGGGTTCGCCGGGAGCGGCTTGCCACGTGGCGATAGCCGTATCGATTGCCTTGCCATCGCGCGGGAAACGGGCGCGCAGGCCGGAAAGGAAGGCGCGGCGCTCCTCCAGTGAGGAGGCATCGTAGAGATCGAAGAAGGCCGATGCCAGCGACGGCCCCGATGCCTTGCCCGAGACCGAAAGCAGCGTATCGGCAAGGTCATTCATCCGATCGACCGGGCTGACGTTGTCACCCTTGGCGCGGCTGATGCCGATGCGTTCGAGCAGGCGGCCAAGCCGGCCCGAGAGCAGAGAGTCGATCCTGTTGCGCACCTGAACCACGGCATTCCCCTGTCGGACTATGCTGGCGAGCGATCTGGCGTTCATGGGCGTTCTCCGGAATGGCAGGCCGATGCTGCCGGGACTATCTGACGCCCGTGTGACGCTTGCCGCACTGCAGCAAGAATGTGGTAGTCACCGCCCGCATGGCAAGGGCCAAGCGCATCGCTGCGGCGCTGATCGGCCAAGCGTTGCAGAACGCCTGCGATCAGCCCGCAGCTTTGCCGGCAAGGGCAAACAGCCGTTCACGCAGGGCGGCGAAATCGGCGATGCCAAAGTCCTCGGGCTCGACCGAGGCGACGATCTCGTCGGTGCCGTAGCACGAGCCAAGCTCGACATATTCGCTGCGCACCAGCCTGGCCTGGGGAATCGACCAGAAGGTGCGCAGGCGCGGGCGGGAATAGTCGGCCGGGTCCTGATCGACCACCATGGCCAGCCGGTCCGAGCGCAGACGCACCACCGAGCCGACGGGAAAGATGCCGATCATGTCGATGAAATGCTTGAGCACTTCGCCGTCGAACCAGTCCTTCATATAGCTGAGCTGCTCGATCGCGCTGGCCGGGTTCATGCCCACGCCTTCAGCCGTATCGCTGACCATCGCGTCGTAGGTATCGCAGATCGCTGCCATGCGCGGGAACAGGCCGATCTCGTCGCCCTTCAGCTTGTTGGGATAGCCCGTGCCGTCCAGCGCTTCATGGTGCGCCGCGCAGGCCTCAAGCACATTGGGGGAAAGCCCGCCGCCGACGGTGAGCAACTGATGGCCCAGATCGACATGCTGTTCGAAGACCTTGATCGGCACATTGCGATAGTCGCCGCCATAGGCGCTGAGGTCGACCGGCAGGTGGCCGATGCCGACATCCATCAGCAGGCCCGCCATGCCGGCCTCACGGATATGCGCGGGCGAGAGCTTCATCTGGCGGGCAAGCGAGATCATCAGGGCGCTGACCGCCAGAACGTGCCGATAGACGAACTGGTTGTCGCGCTTGCAACGCATCAGGCCGTTGAAGGCATGGGGGTTGCGCTGGATCGAGGCGAAAACGTCCTCGATCACCGGTTCCACCTGCGCCACCTTGATCGTCTTGCCCAGCCGCGCCTGAAGGAACATGCGGCTGACAACCTTGCGCGATTCGCCGGCGACGGTTTTCGCCAGCCCGAATTCGCGGGCCATCGCCTGCGGCGCGGTGGAGCGCGGGTCGACATGAGGGGATGCTTCGCGGCGCGCAGGCTGAGGGCTGCGACGCGCGGTGCGGAACACGGGCTGCGGAGAAGTCTGGTCATTGGCCGCCGGGCGGCGCGGAACGGCGCGCAGATCCAGCCCTTTGGCGGTATCGATGACCACCGTATCCAGCGCCGATTGCTGAAGTTCGGCAAGCATCGAGGGATCATCGAGCAGGAACCGCGATTTCCAGAACGGATGCCGGAACCAGCTGCCCTCCAGCTTGTGCACGAACATGCCGAGTTCAATCTGGGAAATCGCAATTTGCTTGAGCATCGGTTCACCGGGAAAGCGGGTTGGGTCGAAGCCAAAGGTTACCGGTCCGGCCGTTCAGATTCTCGCGCCGCGCGGCTAGGTATATTCCCGATTGTGGAGGATTGTGCCGTCCAGTTTGCTCGCGAAACTACAGCAGCACGCCAGCCAGGACCCGCAGGTCGGCGAGCGAGGCCGAGAGGCCCGCGCCGCTGGTGATCGTCTGCACGCAGACATGGTCTGCCCCGGCCGCGTGATGTTCGCGCACCCGCGCGGCTATGGCCTCGGCATCGCCCATGGCGAAAATGCCGCTCAGCAGCGCTTCGCTTTCCTGTTCGATGTCTTCGTCGGTAAAACCCAGCCGCTTCCACGAATTGCAGTAATTGGGCAGCCGGCGATAATGGGTCAGCGCCTCGCTCGCCTTGGCGCGGGCGCACGCCGGATTGCTTTCGAGCACGACGCCCTGTTCAGGCGCGACCAGCTTGCCCGGCCCCATGATGGCCCGTGCCTCTGCCGAGTGGGCCGGCGTGATCAGATAAGGGTGCGCGCCCGCGGTGCGCTGCCCGGCCAGTTCGAGCATTTTCGGACCCAGCGCGGCAAGGCAGGTCTGTTCCATCGGCATCCCCTCTGCCTCGAACTTATCGAGCCAGGCCGCCATCTTGGCCACCGGGCGGTTCCAGTTCTCGCCAATCAGCGGGCCATGGCTGACCCCGAGGCCGAGCATCACGCGGCGGCGCTGGTGGTCCGGCAGGGCGAGGAACCACGCGGCAATCTCGGCCGGTTCATGCTTCCAGATGTTGAGGATGCCGGTGGCCACGACGATAGTCTGCGTGGCTGCCAGCAAGTGATCGAGATCGCCGGTCACATCGCCGCCGATGCCGCCCGGCACCCAGATCGCGCCATAGCCCAGCGCTTCGATCTCCGCCGCGCCGCTCGCCGCTTCGGCCTTGTCGCCAAAGCGCAGTTCCATCGACCAGACGCCGACTTTGCCCAGATCCATTTTCCGCTCCCTAATCCGCTGGCAGGATTGGGGGCGCGGATGGGCGGAGTGTCAACGCGAAAGGGCCTCTCCCCCGCCGGGAAGAGGCCCTTTTTCGCTCCGGCGTTTAAGCGCCGTGCCATAATATCTGGGGCGGGGGGTTACTTGGCCTGCGGTGCCGCAGCTGCCGCGTTGTCAGGCAGACCGCCCAGCTGGGTGACCAGCTTGGTATAACCATCGAGGTAGGCAAGCACGATCACCTGCCCGATGTCGGTATCGGTGTAGCCGGTACCGCCAGCCGCTGCCAGGCCGCCAGCCCAGCCCACGCCGCCGCCGCCGCCAAAGCTCATATCGCTTTTGCGGGCATAACCTTCGACCAGCGCCATTTCCTCGGTCGTGCGAGCATTGACCACCGACAGGGTGACCTTGGCTTCTTTCTTGTTGACCGAAATGCCGCCGAGCAGTGCGCCCACGGTCCGGCCACCGAGCATGCCGCCAAGGCCGCCCAGCATGCCGCCGCCGCCGGACTTCTTGTTGGTGGTGACGATATCGGGCTGCAGGAAGTAGTCTGCCGCCTTGACCTGGCCCTTGCCGAGGTTCGAACCGGACTGCAGCTCTCCCTGATCGGCCATGGCGCGTTCCATCGCGCGGCTCTGCATCGTGCGTCCGCGATTGACCAGGCTGAAGCAGCCGGACTTCTGGACAAACAGCTTGATGATGGCCTCGGGGCTGCCGAGATTCAGTTCGCGCCACCACTGGTTGTCAGGCTCGACAATCGCGATGGTGCCAAGATTGCGGGTACAGACCGGGATCTGCGCCTCGCCCTTCTTCTGCGCCTGATGGCCGGACGAGCCCTTGTTGTCTGCGGCCGAGGCGCTAGCGCTGATGCCGCCCATGGCGACCGCGATGGCGGCAAGGCTGCAAAGAATCTTCTTCATAAAGTCGCACTCCCCAATGTGGAACGCCGGCGCCAATGCCCTCCAGCAATGCCGACGTTCGGAAACTGATTGCGACCCGTTGATTGCCGATGCCCCTTACCAAGGCAAATGACGAATGTTGTTAATAGCGTCAAACCGCCATGTTGTCGATCAATCGCGCCTTGCCGATCCGCGCCGCCACCAGCAGCCGCGCCGGCTTGGTGCCAAGCTGGGACAGGCCTTGAAGCGAATCGGCATCGGCGAATTCGGCATAGTCGACAGAAGCGAACCCGCCGGCGACCAGCCCCTCCTTCAGCGCCGCGATGGCGGCTTCAAGCGCGGTGCCTGATCGCACGGCGGCGATAGCAGCCTGCATGGTGCGCGGGAGCGCAGCGGCCTGCGCGCGCTCCTCTGCCGTGAGGTATGCGTTGCGCGATGACATCGCCAGCCCGTCCGCCTCGCGCACCGTCGCCACGCCCACAATCACCTCCGCTTTCGGAAGCGAGAGGTCGAGGTCACGGGCCATGCGGCGGATAACCGCGAGTTGCTGCCAGTCCTTCTCGCCAAACAGGGCCATGTCTGGCCTCACCTGATTGAACAGCTTGCACACCACCGTGGCGACGCCGTCGAAATGCCCGGGCCGCGCGGAGCCGCATTGGCCTTCGCTGACGCCGCTCACTGAAATGTTGGTGGCATAGCCCGGCGGGTACATCACCTCGCCATCCGGGTTCCACAGCAACGACACGCCCTCGCCGCGCAACAGCTCACAATCGCGCTCGAACGGGCGCGGATAGGAGGACAGGTCCTCGTTCGCGCCGAACTGGCGGGGATTGACGAAGATCGAGACAACCACGTGCGCCGCGAGCTTGCACGCCTCGCGCACCAGAGTCAGGTGCCCTTCGTGGAGCGCACCCATCGTTGGCACCAGAGCAACCGGTCCATCGGCGCGCAAGCGCTCAACCGCTTGGCGTAGTGGATCAATGCGATTGACGGTTTGCACGGCGAGAGTCCCTTGCGTTAAAGACGCAGTGCCCTAGCGCGGGATAGCTGCGCAGACAAACCACACAAAGGCATACCGAACACCGTGACTTCCGCCCCCGGCCCCCATCGTATCGTTTTCGCCAATGAAAAGGGCGGCACCGGCAAGTCGACCACGGCGGTCCACGTCGCCATCGCGCTGTCCTACATGGGCGCGAAAGTCGCCGCGATCGACCTCGATCCGCGCCAGCGCACCCTGCACCGCTATCTGGAAAACCGCGCCGAGACCGAAAAGCGGCGCGGCATCACCTTGCCCACCGCGCGGTTTGAAGTGTTCAATGGCGATACCACCGAGCAGCTTGACGCGATGACCGCCGAGGTTGGCGCGGACATGGACTTCGTTGTCTTCGACACGCCCGGGCGCGACGATGTCTTCGCCCGCCACGCCGCGACGGGGGCCGACACGCTGGTCACTCCGCTTAACGACAGTTTCGTTGATTTCGACCTGATCGGGCAGGTCGATGCGGAAACCTTCAAGGTCCGCCGCTTGTCCTTCTATGCCGAGCTGATCTGGGAAACCCGCAAGAAGCGCGCGATGATGACGATCGAGCAGGGGCGGCGCGAGCTGGACTGGGTGGTCGTGCGCAACCGCACCGGCCATATCGAGGCGCGCAACCAGAAGCGGCTTGAAGGCGCACTGGGTGAATTATCAAAGCGGGTCGGCTTCCGCATCGCCAACGGCCTGTCGGAGCGCGTGATCTACCGTGAACTGTTTCCCTCGGGCCTGACCCTGCTCGACAAGGGCCACCTTGGTGACCTTGGCACCAGTCACCTTGTCGCCCGGCAGGAACTGCGCGCCCTGCTCGCCTCGCTCGCCTTGCCGATGCCGGGAACAAGACCGGTTGAACGCGCTTTAGCCTGATTGAAAGGGACCGGAGGCAATGCTCAGACTCATCCTGATCGCCGCAGTCGTGTCCTTTGCCTGCCGGTATATGTTCGGACGCTGGCCGTGGGACTATCTGAGCAATCGCTCACCAACGCGCGAACAGGCGCGGTTCAAAGCGCGCAAGCTGCTGGCCGTTCGCGCCGAGGCCGACCGGAAAGACATCATCGAGGCGCATCGCCGCCTTATCACCATTGTCCATCCGGATCGTGGCGGAACCAATGCCCAGGTGCACGAGGCCAACGCCGCGCGCGACCTGCTCCTAGACGAATTGCCAGACTGAGGGTTCATGACACACAGCTTCCATCCGACCGTCCTTCGCGAATACGACATCCGCGGCATCATCGATGAAACGCTGGGCGCGCCCGACGCCTATGCCATCGGCCGGGGCTTCGGCACGTTGATCAAGCGCGCGGGAGGATCAAAGGTTGCGGTGGGTTATGACGGGCGCATCAGCTCGCCGATGCTGGAAGAGGCAGTGGTCGCTGGACTTAACGACAGCGGCGTCGATGCCCTGCGTGTCGGCATGGGTCCCACACCGATGCTGTACTACGCCGAAGCCTCAATTCCAGAGGTACAGGGCGGCATTCAGATAACTGGCAGCCACAATCCCGCCAATTACAATGGCTTCAAGATGGTATTTATGGGGCTGCCGTTCTTCGGCGCCGACATCGCCAAGCTGGGCGAAATGGCCGAGGCCGGAGACTGGATCGACGGTGAGGCATCCGGCGGGAAGGGCAGCAGCGAGCACCGCGAAATCCTGATCACTTATGTCGACCGGCTGGTTGAAGGGCTGAACGGCATCGCCCCCGAAAGCCTGAGCCACCTGCGCATCGGCTGGGACGCGGGCAACGGCGCTGCCGGACCCGCTCTCGAACTGCTGACGAAGAAACTTCCCGGTGAGCATCATCTTCTCTTCACTGAAGTGGACGGGAATTTTCCGAACCACCATCCGGACCCGACTGAGGAAAAGAACCTTGCAGACCTGAAGGCGCTGGTCGCGGCGAAGAACCTCCATTTTGGTGTGGCTTTCGATGGCGACGGCGACCGCATCGGCGCGGTCGATGGCGAGGGGCGCGTGATCTGGGGCGACCAATTGCTCATGATCTACGCCGAGGACCTCCTGCGAATGGTCCCCGGATCGACAATTATCGCCGATGTGAAGGCCAGTTCCGCCCTATTCGACCGAGTCTCTGCGCTTGGTGGAAAACCCCTTATGTGGAAAACCGGACACAGCCTTATCAAATCCAAAATGAAGGAAGTTGGCTCGCCGCTGGCCGGCGAGATGAGCGGCCACGTGTTCTTCGCGCATGACTATTATGGCTTCGACGATGCGCTCTATGCCGCCGTCCGCCTGATCGCCGCCTCGGCGCGACTCGGCAAGACGGTGACCGAGCTGCGCGGCGAGATGCCGGCGATGATCAACACGCCCGAACTGCGCTTTCAGGTCGATGAGAGCCGCAAGTTCGCGGTGATCGAGGAAGTGAAGCAGCGGCTTTCGGACTCCGGGGCCGACGTTAACGGGACGGACGGCGTCCGCGTTTCCACGCCCGACGGATGGTGGTTGCTGCGCGCCTCGAACACGCAGGACGTGCTCGTTGCCCGCGCCGAAAGTTTGAGCGAAGAAGGCCTGACGCGGCTGATGGGCGAGATCGACGCGCAGCTCGCCGCCAGTGGTCTGAAACGCGGCCCGCAAGCGGGGCACTGATCACAGCAGGGTCAGCGCCCCGGCAGTTGCCGCAACGGCACTTGCCGCGAGCGCTATTGCCCCCGGCCAGCCCTTGTGCCCGCCCGCCATGGTCGCGGCCATACCGGCCTTGATTATCGTGTTCAGGATGATCGGCGGGGCGAGAACCAGTCCTGCCATCCTCGCTGCGATGGCTCCGACCGGGAGGTTCCCGATGGTGATGATCGCTGAATCGACATCGACCATGCCGGTGATCGCCAGAACGCTCGCCAGCCCGGCGTCACCATAATTCGCCAGCACCCAGCGTGCGACGAGGCTGAGCAGCATGACCAGCGCGGTCAGCAGCAGCGCCGGGCCAAGGTCGAACGGGTTGCGAAGTTTCAGCGACGGATCACCGCCGCCCTCGCCCAGCACCGCCTTGCGCAGGATCAGCCAAGTGGCGGCGAGGCTGACGACCAGCCCCGGCACGGCGAAACGGCACAGCGCGAGGAAGGCCATAGGTGCGAGCGCATAGGTCAGCACCATGACGCGCACGAACATCACCGCAGAGGCCAGCGCGATGGCCGCATTGTTGATCGCCGGGTCACCCGCGCCCGCGCGTAGCTTTCCGGCGAGCGAAGCGGTGACCGCCGTGGATGAAACCGTGGAACCCGCAGCAGCCGTCGCCAGAACCCCCCGCGTCGCGCCGAAATGCTTGGCGGCGAGATAGCCGGCAAATGAAAAGCCCGAGACCATGACGACCACGGCCCACAGCTGGCGCGGCTTCCACGCATCATATGGCCCCATCGGCTCGGTCGGCAGCAGCGGCAGGATGACAAGGGCGATCAGGGCAAAGCGGGCAATCGCCATGACCTCGCGCTCATCGAGCGACTGCACCCAGCCATGGAGCTGCTCGCGCATGGCCAGCACCAGCACCATCAAGCCGACGGCGACGGAAGCAACGACACCCTCGCCCGATCCGGCAAGGTAACCGGCCGCCAGGGTCAACAGCGCCACCATGCTCGCAGTGCCGCTGACGTCCGGCCCGTCACGCGTGGAGCGCCAGTAGCCGAGCAGGATCAGCCCCGCGCTGGCGATCAGGACCACGGCGGAAAGCACCGGCTCGCCCAGCTTGAACGCCCCGGCAAAGCCGCCCGCGAGCCCGGTAAGCCCGAACGTCCGCACTCCGGCGAATCGGCGCCCGTCAATCACGTGGCGCTGTGCCCAGCCGCGCTGCACGCCGACCAGCAGCCCCAGCGCAAGCGCGAGGCCGATCGGCAGCAGTTCAGGATGGAGAGTCAGCGGATCGCTCATGCCCGAAAACTGATGGCACCGCGCAGGCCCGCCCGCAACCGCGCAGGCTCTATCCCGCGCGAAACGCCTTTTGCGAGGCCAGTTCGGCGGCGATGGCATCGATCACCGCGCGAATACGCGGGGTGTGGCGCAGGTCGGCATGGACGCCCAGCCACAATTCGCGGTCGGTCGCCGGATCGGCTTCGTGCAGCAGCACCAGTTCCGGCTCGCGGTCAGCATGAAAGCGCGACAGCACAACCAGCCCCAGCCCGGACACCGCTGCCTGAAAATGCACGTGCCGGTCGTTCGATTGCAGCGCGACCGGGGCATCGGGGTAAAGTTCGCGTAGCCACGCCGTCTCGGGCAGATTCGCCTGATCGTCGAGCGTCGTCACCAGCGGCAGCGCCGCTCCCTCCGCCAGCGCCGCGCGCGAGGCATAGATGCCGAGGCTGAACCGGCCGACGCGGCGCGCGTGAATCTCGTTACCGCGAAACCGCGAGGGGCGCAGCGCAATGTCCGCCTCGCGCTTTGACAGGCTGAGCAGGCGCGTATCGGGCACCAGTTCGACGCAGATCCCCGGGTGGCTGGCGCGCAAGGTGCGAATGGCCGGGACGACGATAGTCGGTGCCAGCAGATCGACTGTGGTGACGCGTACCGTCCCGGCCAGCGCCACATCGCGGCCCAGCATGGCGCGCTCGGCAGCTTGCACTTCCGCCTCGATCCGTTCGGCATGAACCAGCACACTTTCGCCCAGCGGAGTGAGGACATAGCCCGAAGGCATGCGCTGCAGCAGCCGCGCGCCCATGTGCTCCTCGAACGCCGCAAGCCGCCGGCCCATCGTCGGCTGCGTCAGCCCCAGCACCCGCGCCGCACCGGTCAGCGTCCCCTCGCGCGAAATGGCGAGAACGATCTTGAGGTCATCCCAATCCATACGGAAAGGACATACATTTTCGTATGGCTACAAGTCAAACTTCGCCAATTCCATGCAGGAACTGCGGGGGCTATCTGGCGTTTCGAATACCCATCCAGCGGAAGGCAGAACCCATGTCGAAAGTCCTCGTCCTCTATTATTCGAGCTATGGCCACATCGAGCAGATGGCTCAGGCTGTCGCCGATGGTGCGCGCCAAGCCGGAGCCACCGTCGACATCAAGCGCGTGCCCGAAACCGTCCCCGAAGAAATCGCTCGCGGCGCGCATTACAAGCTCGATCAGGCTGCCCCCGTCGCCACGATTGCCGAGCTGGAAGGCTATGACGCGATCATCCTTGGCACCGGTACCCGCTTTGGCCGCATGTCATCGCAAATGGCAGCCTTTCTCGATCAAGCCGGCGGCCTGTGGGCGCGCGGTGCGCTGAACGGCAAGGTCGGCGCGGCCTTCACCTCGACCGCGACCCAGCACGGCGGGCAGGAAACCACCCTGTTCTCGATGCTGACCAACCTGCTGCACTTCGGCATGACCATTGTCGGGCTCGACTATGGCTTTGCCGGCCAGATGAACAACGACAAGGTTGTCGGCGGCGCGCCTTATGGGGCGACGACGATTGCCGGCGGCGATGGCAGCCGCCAGCCCGAAGAGGAAGATCTTGGCGGTGCCCGTTATCTGGGCCGCCGGGCTGCCGAGACGGCGAACAAGCTGTTCGGCTAACCCTTGGGGAGCGCGCCGCCCAATCCCCCCTGCCCGGCGCGCTCCCTTTCCGCTTTCAACCGGCGCTGGCATCCCTAAGTTAGGGACGTGAGTGCCGCTTCCCTTCCCCCCAAACTCGCCGACTGGTTCGCCAAGCGCGGGTGGCGGCTGCGGCGGCATCAGGCCGAAATGCTGGAGGTTGCCGCCTCGGGGCGCCACGCCCTGCTCGCTGCCGATACCGGGGCGGGCAAGACGCTCGGCGGGTTCCTGCCGACACTGGCCGAATTCGCGGGCAAATCCATTCCGGGCGATGGTCTGCACACACTCTACATCTCGCCGCTGAAGGCACTGGCGCATGACGTGCAGCGCAACCTGCTGACCCCCATCGACGAGATTGGCCTGCCGATCCGGGTCGAGACCCGCAGCGGCGACACCCCCTCCGACCGCAAGGCCCGCCAGCGCGCGCAGCCACCCCATATCCTGCTGACCACCCCGGAATCGCTGTCGCTGCTGCTGTCCTATCCGGAAAGCGCGGTCCTGTTCTCGACGCTGAAGCACGTGGTGATCGACGAGATCCACGCCTTTGCCACCGGCAAGCGCGGCGACCTGCTGGCGCTGGCGCTAGCTCGCATTTCCGCCTTCGCGCCCGATGTGCGGCGCGTCGGCCTCTCCGCCACGCTCGCCGATCCGGAGGAGTTCCGCGCCTGGCTCGCGCCAGATGGCCGGGCGCAGGATGTGGCGCTGGTGATCGGCGAGGAGGGCGCGCCGCCCGAAGTGTCGATCCTGCTACCCATCGAGGAACGCGTGCCGTGGAGCGGTCACGCCGCGACATGGGCGATCCCGCAGCTTTACGAGGCAATAGAGGCGCACCGCACCACGCTGGTGTTCTGCAACACGCGCTTCCTTGCTGAACTGATCTTCCAGCTGCTGTGGGATGCCAATGAGGAGAACCTGCCGATCGGGGTGCACCATGGCTCGCTGTCAAAGGAAGCACGGCGCAAGGTCGAAGGTGCGATGGCCGATGGCCGGCTGCGCGCGCTGGTCTGCACCGCCAGCCTCGATTTGGGCGTTGACTGGGGAGACATCGATCTGGTCGTGCAGATGGGTGCGCCGAAAGGGTCTTCGCGGCTTCTCCAGCGCATCGGCCGCGCCAACCACCGGCTCGATCAGGCCAGCCGAGCGCTGCTTGTGCCGGGCAACCGGTTTGAATTCCTCGAAGCCACCGCGGCGATGGAGGCAGTCGAAGACGGCCAGCGCGATGGTGAGCTCTTTCGTCCCGGTTCGCTCGACGTCCTTGCCCAGCATGTGATGGCTTGCGCCTGCGCCGGACCATTCGACGAGGCCGCGTTGCTGGCCGAGGTGCGCAGCGCCCATTCCTATGCCTGGCTCGATGTGGAGCGGTGGACGCGCGTGCTCGATTTCGTGGCGACCGGCGGTTATTCGCTGCGCGCCTATGACCGGTTCCGGCGCATCGTGCGTTCGCCCGACGGCCTGTGGCGGCTGACCCACCCCGAGCACGCGGCGCGGCACCGGATGAATGCCGGGATTATCGTCGATTCCGAGATGCTCCACGTGCGGTTCCGCAACGGCCGCGATCTCGGCAAGGTTGAGGAAAGCTTTGGCGCGACCCTGCGCCCGGGCGACACCTTCCGTTTTGCCGGCATGGACCTTGAAGTGGAATCGCTGCGTGACCTCGACCTGATCGTCAAGGCGGCCAAGAAGCCGGGGCAGATCCCCAGCTACATGGGTGCGCGAATGCCGATTTCCTCGCATCTCGCCGACCGGGTGCGCGCCATGATGGTCGACCGCGCCGGCTGGGCGCGCTTCCCCGACGACGTGCGCGAATGGCTGGAGATGCAGGACTGGCGCTCGCAGCTGCCCGGTCCGGGCCAGTTGCTGGTTGAGAGCTTTCCCCATGCGGGCAAACATTACATCGTCTTTCACACCTTCGAAGGGTGGAACGCCAATCAGGCGCTGGGGATGTTGGTGACCCGCCGCATGGAAGAGCGCGGGCTGATGCCTCTGGGCTATGTTGCGAACGACTATGCCGTGGGCATCTGGAGCCTGCGCGCCGTGACCGACCCGGCGCCACTGCTGTCGCCTGACATTCTCAATGATGAATTCATCGACTGGGTGCAGGACAGCTACATGCTGCGGCGCGCTTTCCGCGAGGCAGCGGTGATCGGCGGGCTGGTCGAGCGGCAGCATCCCGGAAAGCGCAAGAGCGGCCGCCAGGTGACGTTCTCGACCGATCTGATCTACGACGTGCTGCGCAAGCACGAGCCCGACCACGTGCTGATCGAAGCGGCCTGGGCCGATGCCCGGACGCGGCTGACCGACGTTGGACGTCTGGCCGACCTGCTTGACCGGGCGGCGGGGCAATTGGTCCATGTCGAGCTGGATCGGGTCAGTCCGATGGCCGTGCCGCTGCTGACGATGATCGGGCGCGAGAGCCTGCCCAGCGGCGCGGCGGATGATGAATTGCTGGTCGAGGCGGAGAGCCTTGCGGCACTGGCCATGCGGGTGTGAGGGTAGCGGTTCCTGCCCCCCGGAGTCCCCGGGCAGGCGGGGACCTCAGGCCAATACACGCAAGGTTGAATGGAACCGCCTGAGGCCTCGGCCTGCGCGGGGGATCGATATTGGCAATTGGCTCGGCTACCGGACGGAACGCCTCTAACAATACGTCAGGAAACGGCTGCTGCCACGACGCACGACTAGCCCGTCCAAACGAAAAGGGGGCGGATCGCTCCGCCCCCTTTGGGTAGTCGCATGGTTCGTCCGGTTACTTGACCGCAGGTTCCTTGGGGTCCTTGCCGAACTGGTAGTACTGTTCGTTGCCGACGAAGCCGAAGGCCGTCACGCCCGAACCCTTGATCAAGCGCAGCACGCGCGCCGTAGATTCATAGGGAGCCTGCGCATCGGGCTGGAACTGCAGCTCCGGCTCCGGCTTGATCTTTAGCGTTTCGGTCAACTGGTAGACGAGCGTGCTCTCACTGAGCGACTGGCCGTTCCAAGTGATCGTCCCGACAGAATCCACCGACAGGATGTTCTTGTCGCGCTCCGGCGGCTTAACCTTCGTATCCGGGGCAGGTGCGGGCAGATCGATGTCGATCGAGTGCGTGGCCACCGGGATGGTAATGATGAACATGATGAGGAGAACCAGCATGACGTCGATAAGCGGCGTCGTGTTGATTTCCATCATCGGCGAGCCATCGTCGCTACCGCCTGACATTGCCATGGAAACTTAACTCCTGAATTCACTGGGCGGCACAGGCCGCCGGGCAGATGTGAGCCGCGGGCTGATCAGCCGTTGGGATCCACCGGGTTCGAAATGAAGCCGACGGTCGGGTAGCCGGCGATCTGCACGTTGTAGATCGTACCCGCCACGCAGCGCCACGGGGCGTTAATGTCACCGCGAATGTGGACCTGGGGGATCTTCTCCGGGTTCGCACGCAGGGCTTCGGGTCCGCCTTCACGCTTGATGATCTTGTCAAGGCGTTCGTACGCAATCTTGGCCAGTTCGTCCGACGTCACCGGGGTGATGTTGTTGAAATAGACCCGGCATTCGCCGTTGCGGCTTGCGCCTTCATAGCCATCGTCGCCCGCGCTGCGCCCGGCATCGTCGGTCGTGGTGACCGTGATGAGAAGGTTTTCGACCTTGTCCTTGGACTCGACCGTTTCCAAAATCGGAATTTTGAGCTTCTGGATCGTCTGGATCGCGATCGGAACCGCGATCAGGAAGATGATCAGAAGCACCAGCATGACGTCCACGAGCGGCGTCGTGTTGATGTCGGACATCGGCTTCTCTTGTCCGCCGCCGCCTACTGCCATCGCC
>NZ_JANPGP010000052.1:0-26237 GCF_031424035.1 Novosphingobium sp. | reverse complement strand
GTTCACGCCGGTCCGCATGGCCAACCAGGGCGGCGATACGCTTTTCGCCAGCACTTATGCCGCGTTCGAGGACCTGCCGGGCGACGAGCAGGACTACTATGCGACGCTGCGGGTGGTCCACACGATGCAGGCGGCGCTGTTCCCGGCGATGCGCGACGTGACGCCCGAGGAATTCGCGGTGTGGTGCAGCTACCCGGTGGTGACGCATCCGCTGGTCTGGCGCCACAAGTCCGGGCGCAAGTCGCTGGTGCTGTCGACCTCGGCCTCGCATGTCGAAAACATGCATTTCGCCGAGAGCCATGACTTGCTCGAAGGCCTGCTCGACCACGCGCAGCGGATTGTTCCACGGCAGGATCACCGCGCCGGTAATCAGATCGATCTTCGACGTCCGCGCCGCGACATAGGACAGCATGCCGAACGGATCCGGGCAGGCCGCATAGTCGGTAAAGTGATGCTCGACCGGCCCGACATAATCGAACCCCATCGCCTCGGCCTCAACCGCCAGCTTGGTTTCGCGCAGGAAGAACTCGTGATCCGGCGTGCCATCGAGATTCTGGTAACCGAGGTGCATGCCGACGCGCATGAGGTGATCCTTTCCCGTGCAGCGAATCGCAGCGCGCGTTCGCCTTGCCGGGGCATAATGTCACCTGAACCGTTTCAATAGCAAGGGGGATTTATCGCCTTTCAACGCAAAGGGCCGGAGCGTCTCCGCCCCGGCCCTTTGTTTTTCCGCTTGTGAAGCGCTGGCTCAATAAACCCGCTTCTTCGGCTTGATGTATTCCACGTCATCCGTGAGCGTGAATTCGTGCACCGGGCGGTAGTCGATCTTGACCTCGCCGCCCTTGCCGCCCCAGCCGTTGAACCAGGCGGCGGTGTGCTTCATCCATTCGGCGTCGTGGCGATCGGGGAAGTCCTCGTGCGCGTGGGCGCCCCGCGATTCCTTGCGGTTCTGCGCGCCGTGGAGCGTAACGGTGGCCTGGCTGATCAGGTTGTCCAGTTCCAGCGTCTCGATCAGGTCCGAGTTCCAGATCAGCGAACGGTCGGTGACCTTGATGTCCTGCATCTTGGCATAGGTCGCGGCGAGCTTCTTCTTGCCTTCGACCATCAGTTCGTCGTTGCGGAACACGGCTGCGTGGAGGCTCATCGTGCGCTGCATCTCGTCGCGGATTTCCGCGGTCGAGGACGAACCCTTGGCATTGCGGAAGTGATCGAGGCGGCCCAGCGCGAGGTCAGCGCTGTCCTTGGGCAGTTCGTCGTGGGCCGACTGCGGCTTGATGAGCTGCTTGAGGCGGTGTCCGGCAGCGCGGCCAAAGACCACGAGATCGATCAGCGAGTTGGAGCCGAGGCGGTTGGCGCCGTGGACCGATACGCAGGCCGCTTCACCCACCGCGAACAGGCCGGGGACGGTGGTTTCGGGGTTGCCGTCAGCGCCGATGGTCATCACCTCGCCGTGATAGTTCGTCGGGATGCCGCCCATGTTGTAGTGGACGGTCGGCACCACGGGGAGCGGCTGGCGGGTCAGGTCGACGCCGGCAAAGATCTTGCCGCTTTCGGTAATGCCCGGCAGGCGTTCGCCCAGCACCTTGGGATCGATGTGATCGAGGTGCAGGAAGATGTGGTCCTTGTGCGGGCCGACGCCGCGGCCTTCGCGGATTTCCAGCGCCATCGAGCGCGAAACGACGTCACGGCTGGCAAGGTCCTTCGCCGAAGGAGCATAGCGCTCCATGAAGCGTTCGCCTTCGGAGTTGGTCAGGTAACCGCCCTCGCCGCGCGCGCCTTCGGTGATGAGCACGCCCGCGCCGTAGATGCCGGTCGGGTGGAACTGGACGAATTCCATGTCCTGCAGCGGCAGGCCAGCGCGCAGCACCATGCCGCCGCCGTCACCCGTGCAGGTGTGGGCCGAGGTCGCCGTGTAATAGCAGCGGCCGTAACCGCCGGTTGCCAGCACCACGGCATGGCTGCGGAAGCGGTGGATCGACCCATCGTCCATGCAGATGGCGATCACGCCCCGGCACTGGCCGTTTTCCATGATCAGGTCGATGGCGAAGTATTCGATGAAGAAGTCCGCGTCGTACTTCAGGCTCTGCTGGTAGAGCGCGTGGAGCATGGCGTGGCCGGTGCGGTCAGCCGCGGCGCAGGTGCGCTGCACTGGCGGGCCTTCACCCATGTTCTGCATGTGGCCGCCGAACGGACGCTGATAGATCGTGCCATCGGCGTTGCGGCTGAAGGGCACACCGGCGTGCTCCAGCTCGTAAACTGCCTCAGGCGCTTCACGCACCATGTATTCGATCGCGTCCTGATCGCCCAGCCAGTCCGACCCCTTGACGGTGTCGAACATGTGCCACGTCCAGTGATCGGGCGTGTTGTTCTGCAAGGACGCCGCGATGCCGCCCTGTGCCGCCACGGTGTGGCTGCGGGTGGGGAACACCTTGGTGATGCAGGCGGTTTTCAGTCCAGCCTCGGCGCTGCCCATCGTGGCGCGCAGGCCTGAACCGCCGGCACCGACGACCACGGTGTCATAGGTGTGGTCGATGATCTTGTAAGCTGGCGCGGTCATTATGCGGCTCCGAGAGCGATGCGGATGATAGAGAAGACCCCGAAGGCCGTCCCGCCGAAAGCGACGAGGTTCAGCGCAGCAAGGGCCGCGAACTTGTTGGCGTGATCATGGACGTAATCCTCGACCACGACCTGCAGGCCCAGCCGTGCGTGCCAGAACAGGCTGATCACCAGCAGGGCCACGGCGGTCGCCGGGATAGGCTGCGAAATCCAGTGACGCACGACCATGAAGCTGAGATCAGGCAACAACACGATTGCGGTGAGCAGGTAAGCGATCAGGATCAGGTTGCCCATCGCGGTGAAGCGTTGCAGCAGCCAGTGATGCGATCCCGAATGCGCCGAACCCAGTCCGCGCACGCTTCCGATGGAAGTTCCGTTACCCATTGTCGGTATCCCTTAGCGAAGCAGGATCAGTGCCCAGAACCCGGCGGTAAGCAGCAGGGCGAGCACAGGAAGAATTGCGGACGTGCGGTTATTGGTATCGAGCTCATAGCCCGCACCGATATCGAGCACGAAGTGGCGCAGGCCCGAAAGCAGGTGCTGGAACAGCGACCAGGTCAGCCCGATCACCACGATCTTCAACACCACGCGGATGAGCGAACGGATGATGTCCGAACCGCTCCACACCAGGCTGGAAAGATCGGCCCAGACCCACGACTGGAACACGGCATAGGCATCGGCGCCCGATGCCAGCGCGCCCAGCCACCACAGCAGCAGGCCGAGGCCAAAGGTGGCGAGCCCGCTGCCGGTAACGCGGTGCAGGATCGAAAGCAGCATCCCCGGCCCCCAGCGCCAGATCTGCAGATGCGGTGACATCGGACGGTTTGAGGCCTTGGCCATCGGGCGTGCTTCCCCTGTACTTGTCTGACTCGCGCGCGAGACGCGCCTTGCTGGCACCCCCTTAGCCAAAAAGGTCCAAGGTGCAAGCGGGTGCTGCGGGGATTGTGGGGGCGATGGCAGTTGCGGGGCCAGCAAGTCCGGACTATATTCGGTCCGAATTACGACTGGAGCCTTCGCCATGGGCGCACATGACCGCATCAAGCCGATCAGTTATTTGAAAGCCAACAGCGCCGAAATCATCCGCGAGCTTGGCGAAGGTGCCGCGCCGATGATCATTACGCAGAACGGCGAGGCGAAGGCCGTGTTGCAGGATGTCGGCAGTTATGAGGCGGCGCAGGAAACTCTCGCGCTACTCAAGGTGCTCGCACTCGGACAGGCGGAAATCGCACAGGGCCAGATCAGACCCGTTTCCGGCCTTGCGGACCGCATTCGCAAGGGCTGAAAATGCCTGACGCAATTCCGGTCCTCATCACACGCGGGGCCGAAGAAGACCTGCGCGCCATCTTTCGGCGCCGTCTCGCTCAGCGCGGCGCGGAAGGCGAAGACGGCGCGGAGCGGCTGCTGGCCGAACTGATCAGTGTAATCGAGGCGCTCGGCACCTATCCCCTGCGCGGCCCGGTGCCGCCAGAGCTGGAAGTGCTGGGCATTGCGACCTACCGCCAGATTTCGCTGCCGCCGTTTCGGGTGATCTACCTGCCCGCGACTGAAGGCGCGGAGCCGCGACTGACTGTGATGTTGGTCGCTGATGCACGAAGGGATTTCAGGGCACTGCTTGAGGAGCGGGTGTTGCGGTTGGGGTGATTTTCGCCTCTGTCCTACACGCCCAGAACCTGACATCCTCCCCGCATGATTCCATCCCAAAGGCCCGCTCCGTGAGCGTCGCCGCATCCGCATTACGCCTCCCGAAAGCCGCGCCCACAGCGCGGCTTTCGTGCGTCTGGGGCATCGCCTATGGAGAATTCCACGCGTGCACTTCGGGTGTGTTTCATCAACTTGCATTTCGCGCAATCGCCGGATCGACATGTAACCGCGCCCTTGCCCCCGCCCCCGGCTTGCGCCAAAACCGCGCCATGCCCGATCCCTCCACTACTGCCCTCGTCACCGGTTCCTCTCGCGGGATTGGGGCGGCGATTGCCGAGGCGCTGCGGAATCGCGGCGTGCGGGTTATCGGCCATTCGACGCGCATGGACGGTGAAGACATGATCGCCGCCGATTTCGCCGAGCCAGTCGCCCCGCAGATGCTGTGGGAAGAAGCGCTCGATATGGCGGGCGGGCACATCGACATCCTGATCAACAATGCCGGCCTGTTCGAGGCCAACCCGATCGACGTTTCAGACATCCAGTGGCTCGATTCGTGGGAAGATACGCTGCGCATCAACCTGACCAGCGCGGCGCAACTCACCCGTTTCGCGGTGAAGCACTGGCTGGCGGAGGACACCGGCGGGCGCGTGGTCCACATCGCCAGCCGCGCCGGGCACCGGGGGGATTCACCCGATCACTGGCACTATGCTGCAGCCAAGGGCGGGATGCTCGCCATGCACAAGACCATCGCCCGGCAATATGCGGCCGAAGGCATCATGAGCTATGCGATCACCCCCGGCTTTACCGATACGGCCATGGCGGGGGACTATCTCGCCAGCCGGGGCGGCAGCGGCATCCTTGCCGATATTCCGCTCGGCCGGGTCGCCGCACCCGAGGAAATCGCCGCTATTGCTGTGTTCTGCGCGCTCGATGCGCCCGAGAGCATGACCGGGGCGACACTTGATGCCAATGGAGCCAGTTATGTTCGGTAGACTTGTCCTTGCCGGGGCGCTCGCTGCCGCGCTCACCGCTCCTGCCCTCGCCCAACCTCTTCTGCCGCGACCGGGAGCAACCCGCAACATCGCCGCTGCCTGTGCGGGCAAGGACGGCTGGGCCGACCCCGCCCCGCCCGCACGGCTTTACGGGAACACCTGGTACGTCGGAACCTGCGGCATCACCTCGCTGTTGGTCGAAACGCAGGCGGGCCTCGTCCTGCTTGATGGCGGCGTGCCCGAAGCCGCGCCGCTGGTGCTGGAGAATATCCGCAAGCTGGGCTTTTCGCTGCGGCTGGTGAGGTGGATCCTCGTCAGCCATGAGCATTGGGACCATGCTGGCGCGGTCGCCGCGATCCAGCGGGCCACCGGCGCGAAAGTCATTGCCGGTCCCTATCAGTTCAATGCGCTGGTCAGCGGCAAGCACTCGCCCGAAGATCCGCAGGCAGACTTGCTGGCGAAGAACCCGATGCAGCCGGCGGCAGTTAGTTTCGCCGTGCGGGACCGGGGTCGCCATACCGTCGGCGGAGTGAGCTTCACCGCCTATGCCACCCCTGCCCATTCGCCCGGATCGACGAGCTGGACCTGGCGGACATGCGAAGGCGCGGTGTGCCGCACGATCGCCTATGCTGACAGCGCATCGACCATTTCGGCGGACGGATACCGCTTCACCGATCATCCCAAGCGGATCGGCGAAGTCCGTTCCGGCCTGTCGGCCATCGGCTCGCTGCCGTGCGACATCATCGTCACCCCGCACCCGTCAGCCAGCGACCTGTTCCCGCGCATGTCGGGGGCCAAACAGCTGGTCCAGTTCGGCGCTTGCCGCTCCTATGCCGACGCCGCCGGCAAGCGCTTTGACGCGCGACTGGCTTCTGAAAAACTTGTGGTACCCGTAAAGAAATGAGCTGGAAAATCACCACCTTCGCCCCTCGTCCCGTGATCGAGGGGGCCCTGCTCGCGCATGAGGATGCGTGGGACTGGGACGCCGACATCGTCATTTCGGGCAGCGAGATTGCCGAGGACAAGCCCGATGACTGGCAGCTAGAGGCCTGGCTGTCGGGCAAGCCGGGCAAGGCGGAAAAGGCGGCGATTGCCTCGCTGTTTGCGGACGGCGCGCCGAAGTTTGCCATCGAGAAACTGCCCGATGTCGACTGGCTGACCTCCAGCCAGCAGGGGCTCGAGCCGATCCGCGCCGGCGCGTTCCATGTCCATACGCCCGAGCACCCGGCCATCACCGAGCCGGGCCTGCGCGACTATTGCATACCCGCCAGTCAGGCATTTGGGACTGGCCAGCACGCCACTACCGCCGGCTGCCTTGCCATGCTGACTCACATGAAGCGCCAAGGACTGGTGATCCGCAATCTGGCGGATATTGGCACCGGCACGGGCCTGCTCGCCTTTGCCGGGCTGCACTTGTGGCCGCGCGCGCTGGCGACGGCGAGCGACATCGATCAGGTCTGCATCGACGTTGTCCAGGACAATGCTGCAGCCAACGGCGTGCCGATGGGCGGCGGGGCCGGCGAAGTGACGATGCTCGCCGCTGACGGGATGGACCACCCATTGCTCGAAGCGCGCGGGCCCTATGATCTGGTGATCGCCAACATCCTCGCCGGACCATTGATCGGCATGGCGCCCGACTTCGCCAAGGCGCTGGTTCCGGGCGGACACCTGCTGCTCGCCGGCCTGCTCGAAACGCAGGAAGCGCAAGTCCGCCGCGCGTGCCGCAGGGCGGGGATGCGTCTGGCGGCAAGGCTGGTCAACGGTGACTGGTCGATCCTGTGGCTGCGCAGGCGCGCCGTGCGGTAAGGCAGAAGGGAGGATCGGTCGCCCTGACGGCGAGGAAACAATTCGTAACTTTTGTGTGACAATGTCCATGCGTGCTTGCCCGTAAACCCACGGCGCCCGCAATGCAGGGCCAGCGAAAGGCGAACCGCCTTTACCTTGGCGTACCCGCGGCGCTGTCCCTGCCGCACCAGCAGATGCGCTGCGTGCTTGGCGATATATCGGCCATCGGCGCACATCTGAAGGTGGACGGCTCGGTCGCCAAGGGAGCGACTGCGCGGCTCGATTTCCACGAGCTGCACTTGTTCGGAACCGTGGTCTGGGTGCGCGGCAACGAATGCGGCGTCCGCTTCTACACCCCGGTCGATCCGGAGGACATGCAAGGCATGCTGTGGATCACCCAGAACCGCGATGCTTATGAAAAGCTGACCCGCAACGCCCACGCCTCCGAATGGTCGCAAGGCATCTGGGAATAAGATTCAATCCGAGGCGCTGCGGGCCTCGAACTGGTCCGAGAAACTGTGAGTTCCCAGCGCCACGCGCTGCATGATCCGCAGACCGTCGGCAGGATCGGCAACCTTCGGGCGGGCGTGCTGCAGGGTTCGGTTGTCCCAGATCAGGAAGTCGCCCGGTTGCCAGACGTGATCATAGCGGCGCTCGGCGGCATAGAGGGCGGAGAAAATACGGGCGAGCAACGGGGCGCTTTCCTCGCGGCTGAAGCCCTCGATTTCGCGGACATTGTTCTCGGAAACAAACAGAACCGGCCTACCGGTGCGAGGGTGCACCATGCGCGCCTGGTGCCATGAGTGGAGGTGCTGAAAGGTCTCCGAAACTGTGCTCTCGTCGAGAAATTCGTGCTTCACCCGCCGGTCAGCCATAAGGTCCTTCAGATCCTGATCCAGTGCATCCCAGGCCAGCCCTGTGCTGATGAAGCTTGTTTCGGTCGGGGTGTCCGGCAGCACGGTGGGATGCAGGCTGAGGCCAAGGAATGGCACCGGCATGAAGCTGATATCGGAATGGAATTTAAGCTCATTGCGCCCCACCGTGTCCCGGTTGTCGAGATAGGTCCACGGTTTTCCATCTGCCCCGATATTCGCGCCGACCGGCCCGAACCACGATGCAATTTCGGCATGGCGCTCGCCGGGGAGGACGCCGCAGTCAGTGAGGATCAGAAGATGGTGTTCGTCAAAGGCCGCACGCAGCGCAGCGACCTCATCCGCCGATCCGCCGGTCAGCGCATCGAAGCCAGAAATGCGAGCACCAAAGCCTATGCCAAACGGGGTAATATCCATGAGATGCAGACTGCGCTGCACGCACCGCCAGTCAACCCCTAGACCGCCGCCCGGACGATCTCCGCCCAAGCGGCTTCGTCGATCACCTCGATGCCGAGCGCCGCAGCCTGCTTTAGCTTGGAGCCAGCTCCCGGCCCGGCGACAACAAGGTCGGTCTTGGCGCTGACCGATCCTGCCGCCTTGGCTCCCAGCCGTTCGGCCTGGGCCTTGGCCTCGTCGCGGCTCATAGTTTCGAGCTTGCCGGTAAAGACAACCGTCTTGCCCGATACTTCGCTCGCCTTCGTCTCGACCACAAAGGGCGGCGGCGAGACTTCGGATAGCAGGTCATCCCACACCGCAAGATTGTGCGTTTCGTGGAAGAAATCCCCCAGCGCCTCGATCACGGCAGGCCCGATCCCGTCGATGGAAGAAATCTCCGCAAGCGCATCGGCATCGCCGCCATGCGCTTTTTGCGAGGTTTCACGCAGCGCCGGCAGAATGGCAAAGCGCTTCAACAGGTCGCGCGCGGTCACCGCACCGACATGGCGAATACCAAGGCCGAACAGCAACCGCGCCGCATCTGGCTCACGCTTCGCCTCGATCGCGGCGAGCAGGTTATCGACCGACTTTTCCTTCCAGCCTTCGCGCTCAAGGATGGCATCACGGCGGCGGCGCAGGCGGAAGATATCTGCCGGGCTTTCCAGCCAGCCGAGCGCAAAGAACTCGTCGATGGTCTTCTCGCCCAGCCCTTCGATATCGAGCGCTGCGCGGCTGACGAAATGCTTGAGCCGTTCCGTCCGCTGCGCCGGGCATATCAGCCCGCCGGTGCAGCGCACGTCAACCTCGCCTTCCTCGGCAACCGCCTCGCTGTCGCATTCGGGACAGTGATCGGGGAAGGCAAAAGGGGTACGGACGTCCTCACGAGTCAGGTTCTCGACCACTTGCGGAATGACGTCGCCGGCGCGCTGGAGGACGACCCGATCCCCTACCCGTAGGCCAAGCCGGCCGATCTCATCGCGGTTGTGCAGCGTGACGTTCTGCACAACGACCCCGCCAACAGTCACTGGTTTGAGCCGTCCGACCGGCGTCAGTTTACCGGTCCGGCCGACCTGAATGTCGATCGATTCCAGCGTTGTCTCGGCGCGTTCGGCTGGAAACTTGTGCGCCATACCCCAGCGCGGTGCCTTGGCCACAAAGCCCAGGCGCCCCTGCCAGTCGAGCCGGTCCACCTTGTAGACCACGCCGTCTATGTCATACGGCAGGTCCGCCCGGGCCTTTTCGATGCTGCGGTAATGTTGCAGCATCTGTGCAGCATTTTCGCAGCGGGTCAGTAGCGGTGAAACCGGTACGCCCCATTCTGCGATACGATGCATAATCGTGAACTGGCTATCTGCTGGTACGTCGCTCGCTGCGCCCCAGCCGTGGGCAAGGAACCGCAAAGGTCGGCTGGCAGTGACGCGCGCATCTTTCTGTCGAAGCGACCCCGCCGCCGCATTGCGAGGGTTGGCGAAAAGCTTCCCGCCGGAAACATCCTGCGCCGCGTTCAGGGCAACGAAGTCCGACTTGGCCATGTAAACCTCGCCACGCACCTCAAAGACAGCCGGTACGGCGCCGATGAGTTGCTGCGGAATGTCTGCGATCATCGCGACATTGGCAGTCACGTCCTCGCCCACCTGCCCGTCACCGCGCGTGGCAGCACGCACCAGCTTGCCGCCTTCATAGCGCAGCGAACAGGACAGGCCATCGATCTTGTCCTCGGCGGTCATGGCCAATTCGGTGCCGTCGGGAAGATTCAGGAAGCGCCGCACCCGCGCAACAAATTCCTCAACCTCCTCATCCGAGAACGCATTGTCGAGACTCATCATGCGAACTTCATGAGCCACTTTCGACAGCGGCGAGGCGGCAACGTCATGGCCGACCAGCTTGCTTGGGCTGTCATCCCGAACAAGGTGCGGGAACGCGGCTTCAAGCTCGGCATTGCGCCGCACCAGTGCATCGTAGTCCGCGTCGGAAATCTCCGGCGCATCCTCGGCGTGATACCGGCGGTTATGATGCGCGATGGCCTTGGCCAGGCGCATCAGTTCATTGGCGGCTTCGGTTTCGGAGGTCGGCATCACACTCCCTCCAGCAAACGATCCGCCTGCGCTCTCGCCTCTGGTGTGACCTCGGCCCCTGAGAGCATGCGTGCGATTTCTTCCTGTCGGCCCGCCTGATCGAGCAAGCCAACCGAAGTGCGCGTCACCGTGCCTTCGCTCGACTTGGCGATGACGTAATGGGTCTTGCCGCGCGCCGCGACTTGCGGCGAATGCGTGACGGCGAGCAACTGCCCTCCTGCCGCCAACCGCGCCAAGCGATCGCCGATTGCGCTGGCAACCGCGCCGCCGACGCCGCGGTCGATCTCGTCGAAGATCACCGTCGCGGCGCCGCCTTCTTCTGCCAGGGCAACCTTCAGCGCGAGGATGAAACGCGAAAGTTCGCCGCCTGAGGCGATCTTGCCGAGCGGGGCGAAATCAGCGCCGGGATTGGTGGCGATAAGGAATTCGACCGCATCCATGCCGCCCGGTCCCCAGCGATCTTCGGGCAGACGCAAAATCTGCGTCTTGAACCGCGCCGCATCGAGCTTGAGCGGTGCAAGTTCGGCCGCAACCGCCTTGTCCAGCCGCTGTGACGCCTCATAGCGGGTGATCGACAGCGTTTCCGCAAGGGCTTGATAATGGAGCCCGGATTCGTGGGCGCGCGCCTCAAGTTCGCCGAGTTCCGCCTCGCCGCCCTCGATGGCATCCAGCGTGGCGCGCATGTCGCGCGCCTTGGCCGGCAGGTCATCGACCTGGCAATTGTGCTTGCGGGCCGCAGCGCGCAGTTCGAACAGCCGCGTCTCGATTCGGTCGAGCATGGCGGGGTCATGGGTGAGCGCCTCAGCGGCGCGGTTAAGCCGATCTTCGGCCTCGCTCGCTTCGATTACTGCACGGTCCAGCGCGGCTAGCGCTTCGGCGAGCAGCGGATGTTCGGTGGCGATGCGATCCAGCCGCCGCGCTGCGCCGCGAAGGGAGGCGAGCGCGGAATCGGAACCGGCCCACAAGTGCTGCAGTTCACCAAGGTCACCGGAAAGGCGCTCACCTTTTTGCATGGTCGCGCGCGCCTCGGCCAGTTCGGCCTCCTCGCCTTCTTCCGGCGACAGCGTGGTCAGTTCGGCGAGGAATGACAACAGCAGGTCGCGATCAGTGCTCGCCTGTTCGATGGAAGCGCGGGCCTGTGCCAGCGCGTCTTCCGCCAGCCGCCATGCCCGCCACGCTGCTTCGACGCCAGCAACATCACCGCGGGCATAGCGATCCAGCAGTGCGCGGTGACCGCGCGCATTGACCAGTCCGCGATCATCGTGCTGGCCATGAAGTTCAACCAGCGAGGCGGAGATTTCGCGCAGCAATGCCACGCCCACCGGCTGGTCGTTGATCGAAGCTTTTGATCCGCCATCGGCCTTGACCTGCCGCTTTATGACCAGCGCTTCTCCGGGCTCGATCTCGATATCCGCATCACCCAGCACGGCGGCGACGGCGGGCGGCAATGCGCTGAATTCGAAGCTTGCAGCCACGCTCGCCTTGTCTTCGCCGGCACGCACCAGTCCGGAATCGGCACGGTCGCCCAGCACCAGGCCCAAGGCATCAAGCAGGATCGATTTGCCCGCCCCGGTTTCCCCCGTGAGCACACCAAGCCCGCGAGAGAAATCAAGATCCAGCGCCTCGATCAGCACGATGTTACGGATGGAAAGCCGGGTAAGCATGGACGCCCAATTGCCAGAACAAAACGGGTTCTAGCGGCAAATTGTCCGCCCCGCAAAGGCAACCGCGCAATTCTCCCCGCAAGTCCTGTGTTTGGCGCTACAATATCAACAAGAAGGGGGTCAGCGCTGCCGCTGCCCCCCTTCCCGCACTCGCCTTTCGGCAACCGATCAGAACGAGAACTTGATAGTGCCGCCCCAGGTACGCTGATCGCCCGCGGTGCCCGCGATGAGTCCGGTATTGCCGGGGGCTACCTGCAGAAGGTCGATGTACTCGACGTCGAAGGCATTGCGCACCCAGCCGAACACATCGAAGCCATCGCCGCGGAAACCGGCGCGGAAGTTGGTCAGCGCATAGCCTTCGACCTTGGTATAGATCGACGGTGAGGCATTCGAGTTCCAGTCCGAGCGGTAATTGCCATCAACGCCAAGATAGACCTGACCTTCTTTGCCAAGCAGGTTCGCGGGCTGGTTGAGCTCTGCCCCATAGGAGAAGGCGAACTTCGACACACCGGGCAATTGCTGACCCGAAATGTCGCACGAACGCGGGCTGAGCGATCCGGGAACCCCGGCCGGCCCGGGAGCCTGGCTGCCGTCTGCCGCCACGAATGTACCGCCGGAAAGCTCAGGCGGGCACGGCGCATTGCTGAACTTTACGTACTTCGCATCGGTATAGGCCGCGTTGGCATAGGCGGTGAACCGGTCGCTCGGCCGGATCTTGAAGTCCGCTTCGATACCGGCGGACCGGACCTTCTCGGCATTGGCGAGATAGCCGCGCACCGTGCCGAACTGGCCGCCGTTCACTGTTGCCTGAAAGTCCCGGATCTCCGTCAGGAAGGCGGAGAGGTTGAAGGTTGCGCGGCGATCCCAGAACTGGGTCTTGATTCCCACTTCAAAGTGATTGACCGATTCCGGCTTCACCGTGCTGGCGGTCAGATCGGGCACGTTCGCCGTGGTCAGCGGCAGGCCGTTCTGGTTGATGCCCAGCGTCTTGAAGCTCTTGGCATAGGTCGCATAGGCCAGAACATCGGGCACAACCTTGTAGTTCAGATTGATGTCATAGCTGAAGTTCCACTTGCTCGCTGTGGGCGAAGTGGTCTGCGGCTGGTAGACACCGCATTGCGCGGCGAGCGCCGTGCCCGCTGCCGGAGCAGGCGAGCAACTGATGACCGTGCCTGCACCTGTCGTGACGACGCGCTGATAGAAGCCTTCCTTCTTGTCATAGTTCAGGCGCAGGCCCGGCTGGATCGTCAGGGCATCGGTCAGCTTGTAGCTGGCCTGACCGTAAAGCGCTGCGCTGTCGCTCTTCAGGTACTGCGTGTTATTGGCCGTCAGCCCCGAAAGGATGCTCGGATCGGCAGCCTGAGCGCCAGTCAGGCTCCAGCGGCTGGCGTCGGAGCCTTGCCGTTCGAGGCCCTGGGTATCGATCCGCTGCTTGAAGCCGAACAGGCCGACCACGAAATCGAGTTTGTCACCTTCGTAGTTGTAGCGGAATTCCTGGCTATACTGGTCCTGCTGCGATGGGTTGTTTGATGCCGAGACGATCGACAGGCCCGAGAAGTCGCGGTCGTTCTGCGGCTTCCAGTCCCAGAAGCGCCAGGCGCTGATCGAGGTGAAGGTGCCCGCACCAACATTCCACTTCACCCGCGCCGAAGCGCCGCCGATGATATTGCCGGCCTGCAGCGGGGCGTCGATGTCGGTCAGGCGATCATAGACGTTCCTGCTGGGCACAGCGTAATTTCTCCCCGGAGTCGCCGCGTTGACCGCAGCAACAAGGGCATCATACTGCCGGCTGAGCGCGCGCTGTGTCGGCCCGACACGAACGAATGAGGTGCCGCAGCAATAGGCGTCCTGCCGGCTGTAATCACCGGAAAGCGTGATGCTGAGATCATCGTTCGGCTTGAACAGCAACTGGCCGCGCAGGCCGATATTGTCCTGCTCGTTGATCCAGCGCTTGGTCGTCACGTTATAGATCGTGCCGCGCCGGCTGGTCGAGGAAATGGCGAGACGCGCAGCAACCGTTTCCGACAGCGGACCGGAAATGGCCGCCTTGGCCTGCTTGTAATCAAGGTTGCCAAGGGTCAGTTCGGCCCGGCCTTCGAACTCGAACGTCGGCTGGTTGGTGGTGATGTTGATCGCGCCCGCCGTGGTGTTCTTGCCGTAAAGTGAACCTTGTGGTCCGCGCAGCACTTCGACTTGCTGGACGTCAAGGAAGTCAAAAGTCGCCGCCGCAACGCGCGAATTGTAGACATCGTCGACATAGATCCCGACGCCTTGCTCAAAGCCGTCGCTGGTCAGCCCGAACGGCACGCCCAGCCCGCGAATGTTGACCGAGGTGTTGCGCGGGTTGGAGGTGTAGACCTGCAGTGTCGGGGCAAGCTGCGGCAGCTTGGTGACATTGAAGTTGCCGGTCGATTCAATCGAATCGCCGCGGATCACCGATATGGCGAGCGGGACAGCCTGCGCTGTTTCCTGCCGGCGGCGCGCGGTGACGATGATAACATCGCCGCGGCTGGGATTATCGTCTTCAGTCTGTGCGGCTTGCCCCGTGCCGTCGCCCTCGGCGCCAGCAGCAACGGGAGCGATTGTCGAGGTGGTTTGAGCAAAGGCGGGCGCTGCCCAAAGCGCGCCGAGTGAAGTCGCGGCCAACAGGCCGCTGCGGACGAACGAATGCATTTCCAATCCTTTGGTAAGGGAATGGATGCATCCGGCGGTCCGGTCTGCATCAGGGGGATAGCTGGTCACGGCCTGATGAAAGCCGCCCAGCCGGGGAGAGTGTGTCAGGAGAAGCGGCGACGCTCGGTCACGTCGAGCTGGACGACCCGGCCATCATGGACGGTCAGCTCGATTGCCCCGTAGCGCAGCCTGGATACGGCTTCGGCAACGGCATCCAGCGCCGTTGTACCACTGCCTGGGCTGTGAGCCGGACCTTTGCTGCGATCATCACGGTTCGAATCCATCGCGTGCCTCCTATGCTCGCGATGATAACTCTACTGATTGACTAGACAATAGGAGATTCGCTTGTCGTCGATGAAGCGAAACTTCTTTGCGACGAAGATTGCTACACCCTCACGCGGGCGTTGGTTCTTCCGGAAAGGGCGGCTCGACCACGATCTCGTCAGCAAGCGTTACCTTGTCGAGCATGGCGGCCATTTCGTCCCGCAAGGTCAGCATCAATCCGCGCAAGCGGCACTCCGCTTCGGGCAGGCAGTTCTGGCAATGCTCATAGGCATTGCGCGCTGCACATGGAACGAGGGCCAGACTTCCGCGCGTCAGACGAATGATATCGCCGTACCGGACATCAACCGGAGCCAGAGCCAGTTCATACCCGCCATCCCGGCCCCGGTGCGAGATTACCAGTCCTTCGCGCACCATTTCCGAGAGGATCACGGTGAGGAACTTGCGCGGGATATTCTGCGTTTCCGCTATCACATCCAGCCGCACCGGACCCTGTTGCCAAGTGTCCGACAAGTGTTGGAGCGCACGGATCGTGTAACGGGTCTTTTGCGAAAGCATGGCCTCACAAAACGCCCGAATATCCTACATGTCAACCGGAGGAGTAGAAACTCCCCGCTGGCACAAATCAGCTGGCGACAGTGCCGGCTGCGTGCTTCTGCATCAGCTTGTAGGCGCGGTCGTACCATTCGCTGCCGGGATAGTTCGCACCCAGCACGGCGGCAGCCTTTTGCGCCTCGCCCGGCAGGCCGAGCACGAGGTTGGTTTCCACAATGCGGAACAGTGCCTCGGGCGTGTGCGAGGTGGTCTGATACTTGTCGATCACTTCACGGAAGCGCAGCTGCGCGGCGAGCCACTTGCCCGACCGCTCGTAAAAACGGCCGATTTCCATTTCCTTGCCGGCAAGGTGATCCTTGACGAGGTCAAGCTTGAGCTGGGCATCGACGGCATAGCGCGTCGCCGGGAAACGGCGGACAACTTCGTTCATCGCGTCGAGCGCCTGAGTCGTCGCCTTCTGGTCGCGCGTCACGTCGCTGATCTGCTCGTAATAGCACAGCGCGATCAGGTAATAGGCGTAAGGCGCGTCCTTGTTGCCCGGGTGGATCGACAGGAAGCGCTGCGCCGCCTGGATCGACTTGGCGTAATCGCGGCCCGCGTAATAGGAAAACGCGCTCATCAACTGGGCCCGGCGCGCCCAGGGCGAGTACGGATGCTGGCGCTCAACCTCGTCAAACAGCACTGCCGCAACCTTGCTGTCACCGCGATCGAGCTGGTCCTTCGCCGCCGCATAGAGCGTTTCCACATCGCGGGCGACATAAGCCGTATCGCGATTCTTGCGGGTCCCCCCGCAGCCGGAAGTGAGCAGCACGCCGCCAGCGGCGAGTGCGAGAACAGCGAGCTTGATCGGCGATTGCTTGAACATGGCCGGGTCTATAGCCACCACGCGCCTGAACGCCAAGTGAAAGCGAAAGCCTTTTTCCCCCGGCCAGTTGCGCGAAATGCAAGTTGATGAAACACACCCGCAAACCATTTCCATAACGCGCCCTAGGGGGAGCCCCAGATGCACGAAAGCCGCGCTGGCGGCGCGGCTTTCGGGAAAGGCTGTGCGGATCGCGGCCCGGCTCATGGCGAGGGCCTGTGATAACAGGTCATGGCGCGCATTCTGACAGGTGCCGGCGATGTAGGAAACCGCTTTCGCGCCCCCGCCCCCTCACCACTTGCCGCCGATATCCTCGATAGCCTTGAGCAACGCGCGCTTGGACTGCGTGCGGTTCTTGCCAGAGTTGCGGGGAAGCTCGGGATTGCCGAGTTCGGCGCGGCGCTTGGCAAGGCGTGCGGCAAGATCGGCCATCTTGATGACCGGCTCTTCTGCCTCAACCCGTGATGTCTTCGACGCCATAATCGCCCATGCTCTCTTCGCGGATGCGGCGTTCCAAATATACCAAATCGGCATCAGGGTGAAGCGCCAAGAGCAACCGCGCCTGTTCCCCGCGATCCGGCGCGGTGCCCGATGCGAATTGCCCCATGCGGTCGGCAATCAGATCTTCAACGCAGATCACGCGAAACAGCGCCGTTTCCCCGAGAGGTTCGACCAGCCGGATATGCGCCGCGTCCACATTGCCATCCATCGGCGTGTCAGCGACGACTTCGAACCCCAGCTTGAGTTCGGGATGAATCCAGCCCTTCAGCATCTGGCCCCGACCCGAAGGGCGCACAAAGCCGAAATTCTGCATTTCCTCTTCCAGAATATCCTGCCGGAACGTGCAGAGGTCAAAGTCCCCCGTGCTGATCGCCGAAAGCGACCAGAACTCCGCCGCCGCCCCACCAACAAGGATCGGCCGCTGAAACCCGCGCCGATGCATGGCCTCGCTGACCTGCGCATAGAGGCGCAGCGCGGCCTCGAATTCAGGGCGGTAGGTAGTTGGTGGCGGCATGGGCGGAAGTTAGCGGGTGGTGTTGGTGTGGCAAGGCGTGATTTAACTGAATTTATTCAATAGCCTAATTTTTTGAGGACCCAGTCTACTTCCCATGCGATCTGACGCATTGTTAGCCAATGCGCATTTATAAGTGGGACATTTGGCGTCGACGAGCTTAAGACCAAATCTGCGGAAAACGTGTGGTGCCTTTTATTTGATTTGAAATCTATGTACTCAAGACCTTTATTGTCTTTATCTACGTGCCCTCCGCCATCTTGCGACCTTAGCCGAAAGACAAGTTCTTTTCTCGACAAATCTCTGCCGTGAGAATTTGTAAAAACCGCTTGCTCCCACCAATGGCGGAAATGCAACTCAGTGAGAAAATGCGTATCGCTTAAAGCGGGCACATAACAGACTATCTCACCACCCTCCTTCCACAGTCTGAGCAAGGGGGGCCCGCCGTAAAATGTATTCCCCTTTGGACGCATCCCAGTGTCAGGGAATTTATGCACATTGCGGAGATTTAAACTTCTCAGAAGTGATCTTTGGTGCCTAGATTCATCACACAATATGTAGATGACAGAAGCTAATCTCTCGGCTTCTTCGAGGGCCCCTTCATCAAAGTGTTTAGCTGACCTCCTAAAGTTCAAAATCTGGCGAAGAAGAGCCTCCTCAAGTTCTTCTTTTGACTTCGTCTGCTTTGTTTCCATGCGGATTTCGCTAGCCTCGAATCATTACTCTAAGAATTTATCCTGACACGGGAGGCCTTAGTTCTCCAGCAGCGATCTTGCTCACCACCCCCACCGTCCCCACGTTATCCCCTCCTCCCGCTTGACCCCCGCCGACCAACACAGAATACCTTCCCGCCGAAGAGGGGAAGCCGCACGCATGGTCCAGCAATCCGCACCGCCAGCCAGACCAATCGCCGCGAACCGCCGCGTGCTGGCTGCCGCGATGATCGGGTCGACGATCGAGTATTATGACTTCTTCATATTCGGCACCGCCGCGGCGCTGGTGTTCGGGCCGATGTTCTTTCCGGCGCAGGATCCGGCGGCGCAGACGCTGTTTTCGCTGATGACCTTTGGCCTCGCCTTTGTCGCGCGGCCTATGGGAGCGGTGTTGTTCGGGCATTTCGGTGACCGGGTGGGCCGCAAGGTCACGCTGGTCTGCGCGCTGTTGCTGATGGGCGTTTCGACCACGGCCATCGCCTTTCTGCCGAGTTATGCGCAGGTCGGCTGGATCGCTCCGGCCCTGCTTTGCCTGCTGCGGTTCGGACAGGGGCTGGGCATTGGCGGCGAGTGGGGCGGCGCGGCCTTGCTGGCGGTGGAGAATGCCCCGCCGGGTTGGCGCGCGCGCTTTGGTGCGGCGCCGCAGCTGGGTGCGCCGATCGGGTTGGTCATGGCCAACGGGCTGTTCCTCCTGCTCGGCGCGCTGCTGTCAAAAGAGGACTTCATGGGCTGGGGCTGGCGGCTGCCGTTCCTGCTGTCCTCGGCGCTGGTCGTGCTCGGCCTCTGGGTGCGGCTGCGGATTTCGGAGACGCCGGAGTTTCAGGCGGCGATGGCGAAGAGCCACCCGGCCTCAGTCCCGCTCGCCACGCTGTTTGCCGAGCGCCCCCGCGCGCTGATCTGGGGCAGCGCCGGGGCCGTGGCGACCTTTGCAGCGTTCTATATGTCCACATCCTTCGCGCTGACGCTGGCGACGACGCAGTTCGGTTATGACCGGCAGTCGTTCCTGAGCATCCAGTTGATCGCGCCGTTCTTTTATGCCGCCGGCATCCTTGCCGGAGCGAGCAAGGCGGACCGCACCAGCCCCGGCGTACCGGTGGCGCGCGGGGCGCTGCTGCTGGCGGTCTGCGGCCTTGCCTATGGCCCGGCGCTGTCGCTGGGTTCACTGCCCTTTGCCGGCGTGGTGCTGTGCATCACGATGCTGGTGCTCGGCTACAACAACGGCACGCTGGGGCCGTGGCTCGCCACCCTGTTCCCGGTGCGGCTGCGCTATACCGGCACGGGCCTCACCTTCAATTTCGGCGGCATGATCGGCGGCGCGCTGCTGCCGCTGGTGGCGGCGCAGATCATCGCCGCCGGCTATCCCAACTGGACCGGATCGCTGCTGGTGCTGGGCGGCATTGCCACCTGGCTCGGCGTGCAGATGGCCCGGCCCGTATCTCCCAACGAGGACCTTACACGTGACGAACACCCCATCGGAATTTGAAGAGCTGCTGGCGACCACGCGCTATCTGAAGGACCGGCAGGACATCCTTGACGTGATCATGCGGGAATCGCGCGGGCGTGACCGGCAGGACGTGGACCTGATCGCCGCCTGCTGGTGGCCCGATGGCATCGACGAGCACGGCCCGATCATCGCCAAGGCGCCCGACTATCCCGCGCGAGCCAATGCCGGCCACGCGCGGTTCTTTTCCGCGACGATGCACAACATCACCACCCACACCTGCGAGATCGACGGCACTACTGCGCATAGCGAGACCTATGTAATCGGCACGATGCTCTCGCCCGACAAGCAGGAGATGAAGGTCGCTCCGGGGCGCTATTTCGACCGGCTGGAGAAGCGTGATGGCGAATGGCGCATCCTTTACCGCCGCTGCACGGTGGAAATGTCGATGGATGGCTCGGCCGCATGGGTGAACGGCCCGATGTGCAAGGGCTTCCTGCGCTCGGTGTGGAGCAAGGAAGACAAGAGCTATCAGCGGCCGATCGAAGTGGGCGATGATGGGGAGCGGTGGTGAGGTAAGGCACTACCCCTCCCCACTCCGTCATCCTGAACTTGTTTCAGGATCCATTTCGCCCAGCCCGCAGGTCACCATTTTGGTGCCCGGCGGCGCGGTTGCGCGCTTGACGACGCTTCGGCTTCAGCGGCCCGATGGATTCTGAAACGGGTTCAGGATGACGATTGATTTGACGTTATGCGCAACCTCCGCCTCAGCCCAGCACGAACGCGCTGCGCCCCAGCGGTGCCCCCGCAACCGGAGCGCGGGTGCGGTAGAGGGCGGAGTTCTGCTCGGTGATCGGCGCGCCCTCGGCCAGCTTCTGCGCGTCCGCCGGATCGACGATGGTGACATAGAGGTCGCACATGTCCGGCCCGCCAAACCGCACATTGGTGCAGGCCGGGCCGGGCAGAGCGAGCCGCGCCACTTCGCGCCCCGTTCCATCAAGGCACAGCAGGTCGCTGCTCGAAAAGCCGCTGATCCAGGCGTTGCCTTCGACATCGAGCGCCATGCCGTCGCAGTCGGGCTTGTCCAGCAGGGTGCGCATATCGCCCAGCGCGAAGTCCGGTCCGATAGGAAAGGCGCGGACGGCGACGAAGCTCTCGTTGAACAGCAGCGAGGTGCCGGCGGCATCGATGGTCAGGCCATTGGCGAAGACCAGCCCTTCCTTGATGATCCGCTGCGTGCCGTCGGCCGCGAGATGGCGGATGGACGAGGGACCGGGCTTCTCGCCCCTCAGGATCGCCGGCAGGTCGATGGTGCCGAAGACGATGCCGCCCTGCCCGTCCGAGCGCATTTCGTTGACACCATCCAGGCCCGAAACCAGCGTGCCCTGCGCGCCGGTTTGCGGGTTCACCCAGTCGATTCCGCCCCCGCCGGCCACCAGCAGCGCGCCGTCAGAGTTCATCAGCAGGCCGCCGATCATCGTCCGATCAGGCAGGACGGTCTGTCCGGTGGTCAGGTTATGGACCCCGCCGCGCGTGACGTCGGTGAACCACACGTCCTCGCCCTCGACCAGCAGGCCTTCGAGGTAAAACCCGCGCGTCAGTTCGGTAAAATCAGGCAAGGGCGGGTTCCTTCATCTCGTTGAGTTCGGCACGAGGGCGCGGCAGGCTGGCGAGGAGCAGGCTGGACAGGCCAATCATCACCAGTGTGGACATCAGGAACGGGTCATAGCTCGTCCACACGTCGAACACGCGCGAGGCGGCGAGCGGTCCGAACGCCGTGCCGACCGACAATGCGGCGAGGATGCCGCCATAGAGCCCGCCGAAGTTCCTCAGCCCGAAATAGCGGGTGGTAAGATAGACCAGCACGTCAACTTCCGCCCCCAGCGTGAAGCCGATAAACGCTGCGGCCAGCGCCACGCTCAGCCCGCTCCCCCCGCCGAACAGCAGGATCGCGCAGGCTATGCCGGGAAACAGGAACGCCACCGCGCCGACCAGCGAGGCGCGCAGGCGGTCAAGCATGAAGCCCGTCACGATGCGCCCGGGGATCGAGAACCAGCCGATCAGCGAGGCCAGCCCCGCTGCCTCCAGCGCGGTGAAGCCATAGCCCTTGAGGATCAGCGGGAAGTGGACGTTGAGGCCGATCATGGCAAAGGTGAACAGCAGCGCGACGATCAGCAGGCGCAGGAAGATCGTGGTCTTCAGGCCGTCCATCAGCGACATGCCGGGGAGCAAGGGGGCGGTCTTGCCCTCGGCAGCGGCAGCGGCAATCGCCTTCTTGTCGTCTTGCGCGCCCCGGAACAGGAAGATCACGATCGGCCAGGCGACAGCGAGCCAGATCAGCGCCTCGATCCGCATGGCATCGCGCCAGCCATAGGCCTGGATCAGTTCGGTGCCGAGGAACGGGAAGACGATCAGCGCCACCGATGCACCGCACAGCGTTACCGCCAGCGCAATCCCGCGCGAGGCGTGAAAGCGGGATGCCACGGCGCTGGTCCAGATTGTCGCCTGAATCGGCAGCGAGGCGAGCGACATGACGATCCAGATCACGTACCAGTTGGCCATGTCGCCGGTCGCGTTCGACAGGTTGGCGAAGGCGGCGCAGGTCAGCACCACGCCGATGATCGCCATCTTGCGCGGGCCAAAGCGGTCAACCGCCATGCCGATGGGGATCGCGCAAAGCGCCTGGAAAACGGTCGAGAGCGTGAGGCCGACGGTGGTCGCCGTGCGCGTCCAGCCGAACTCCTTCGAGATCGGCTCGATAAACACGCCGAGCCCGTAGATGTGGATCACGCAGGTCGCGTAACCCAGTGCCGCCGCTATTGGCAGCAAGCCGTATCGCCGCCATTCATCGAGTGCGCCGTCCCTGTTGCCGCTCATGAAATCTCCCAGTCGGTAAAGTGTGTCAGGCGAAGGCCTCTTCGCCTTCAAGTTTGGTGCGGTGCATCAGCCGGTCGCTGTCCACCGCATACCAGGTGGCGCGGTGCATGGTGCCGGTATTGTCCCAGATCACCGTGTCACCCATCTCCCACTTGTGGCGATAGGTGAACTGCGGACTGGTCGCCCAGTCGCGCAAGCGGATCATCAGGTCCTCGCTGTCCGAGACGTCCATGCCGACCACCTGCTGCGCGGTATTGCCGAGGACGAGGCTCTTGCGGCCCGACTGGTGAGTCCAGACCAGCGGCAGCGTGTTTTCCCCGCACGATTTCCATTGCTGCAACTTGGCATAGCTGGGTTCGGGATCGTGATAGAGCTGCGAGCGCCACAGCGAGTGGATCACTTGTCGGCCCTCGCACCTGGCCTTGAGATCATCCGGAAGATCATCCCACGCGGCATAGGTATTGCAGAATTCGGTGTCGCCGCCTTCTGCCGCCAGCCGCCGGGCGGAGAGGATCGAGGCGCGGATCGGCACTTGCGCCATGGTGCCGTCGATGTGCCAGAAAAACGCGCCCTTCAGGTAATCGGCATTGGGGTTGATCGCCGTGTCCATGGTGATCGGATAGACGTGGTCCTCGCCCTCCTGCCCCGCTCGCTGCTCGCTCTTTTCGTGGGCGAAAGTGCCGAGAGTCTTGGTGAATTCGATCTGCTCGGCATCGCTGAGACCCGCCCCGCGAAACACCAGCACGCCGCGCTGTTCCAGCAGGTCGCGGATTTCGCCGGCGCGCACTCCCGAAAGCAGAGTCGCCTTGTCCGCCCGGATCAGGCTGCCGATCTTCGGCGCGGTGTCGCAAACCTCCCACATGCCCACTCTCCATCAGGTGCGCCCTCTGCGCGGCGCTGCGGCCGGGACTATGGCAGCGCCGCAAGGCCGGTCAAGACGCCGCAACGATGCCTGAGGGTGCAACAGGCTTGCCATTAGTAGCATGGCTTATTATCGGCATACATCGAATGGCCCAGCTGCTTTATCCCTCGCCTGCGCGCAAGGCGTTCATCACTGCGTCGGTGATGATCACGACCCTGATTGTCACCATCGACATGACAATCACCGTGGTCGCCGTGCCCAAGATGATGGCCGATCTGCAAGCCGGGCCAGACCAGATCGCCTGGGTGCTGACCTCCTACCTGATAGCCAGCGCGGTCATGATGCCGCTGTCGTCCTGGCTGGCGAGCAAGTTTGGTCGCAAGCGGGTGATGATGATTTCGGTCACGTTGTTTACCCTCGCCTCGCTCGTCTGCGGATCGGCGCGGTCGATCGAGTTGATGGTGCTGGCCCGCATAGTCCAGGGGCTTGGCGGGGCCGGCCTGATCCCGCTGGGGCAAGCCACCTTGCTCGACATCAACCCGCCCGAAAAGCAGCCGACCGCCATGGCGTATGCCGGGCTTGGCGCCATGGTCGGGCCTTTGCTCGGGCCGACGCTGGGCGGCTGGTTGACCGACAACTATTCGTGGCACTGGGTGTTTCTGATCAACCTGCCGATCGGCATCGCGGCATTGATCGGGATGCTGTCCCACATCGAGGTGCTCGACGAAAAGCTGCCCCGGTTCGACTGGATTGGCTTCCTGACGATCACGCTTTTCGTCGGCGGCTTCCAGCTGATCCTTGACCGCGGAGAGCAGGTCGACTGGTTCGACAGCGCCGAGATATGCATCGAAGCAGGGATAGTCGCGCTCTCGTTCTACCTGCTCATGGTCCACATGTTCACGCGGCGCGACACCTTCCTGCGGGCCGACCTGTTCAAGGATCGCAACTTCGCCATCGGCACGCTGGTTTCCACCGTGGTCGGCATGGTCATCTTTGCCTCCAGCCCGATGCTGGTGATGTATACCGAGAACCTCCTCGGCTATTCCGCCTTCAAGTTCGGCCTGCTCAACATGCCGCGCGCAATCGGCACGATCGTCGGCCTGCTGATCGTCACGCGCATCATGCGGCTGATCGATGCCCGGCTGCTGCTGCTGGTCGGCATGAGCATGTCGGTGCTTTCGCTGTTCATGTTCTCCGGCCTCAACCTCCAGACGGACGAAATGCCGATCATGATCGCCGGGGCCTTTCAGGGCTTTTCCGGCGGCATGCTGATTTCGCCGCTATCGGCGCTGGCCTTTGCCACCCTGAACCCCGCCTATCGCAACGAAGGCGCGGCGATGTTCGCGCTGGTGCGCAACCTGGGCCAGTCGATGGGCATATCCGCGCTGACGCTGATTTCGGTTCAGCAGACGGCGCAAGTATCCGCGCGGCTGGTCGAGGGTGTGCGGCCCGACAATCCGATGCTGGAATGGGCGCGGCCGGGGATGGACTTTGGTGATCCCGCCATGCTCTCGCGGACAGCCGGGGAGATCTGGCGGCAGGCCACGATGGTGGCGACGATCGATGCTTTCTGGCTGTCGTGCCTTGTTGCGCTGGCGACGATCCCGGTGATCTTCCTGATGAAAAAGCAGAAACTGGGGCAATCGGCACCTGCCCCCAGCGTGGATCACTGAAGGCGTCGAAAGCGGCTGAAGCGGCCTGCGAAAAAATGAATCGTCATCCCGGCGCAAGCCGGGACCCAGCGAAGAAAATAATGCCGTCGCAAGGCGACGTCGCTTGTCTGTTATGTCTGGGTCCCGGCCTTCGCCGGGATGACGCGCAACTTCTTGTGCAAGCCCCTCTACCTGCTCAGGATTGCCAGGGCTCCTCGCCCTCCAGCTTGGTGCGGTGCATCATGCGGCCGCAATCGGGATCGTACCATTCGGCGCGGTGCACCGTGCCGGTGTTGTCCCAGATCACCATGTCGCCAGCGGTCCATTCGTGGCTGTAAGTGAACGCTTCCGAGGTTGCCCAATCGCGCAGGCCGTGGAGGATCAGCGCGGATTCCGAAGGGCTTTTGCCGACGACTGACTGCGCGGTATTGCCCAGCACCAGGCTCTTGCGGCCCGACTGGTGCTTCCACACCAGCGGCAATTCGTTTTCGCCAATGCGCATATAGCCCTTGAGCTTTTCAAGGCTCGGCTCGGGTTCGTGGTAGAACACGGTCGCCCACGGTGCGTGGAGCACCTTGAGATCGTCGTAAGCCGCCTTGTCCTCATCGGACAATCCCTCGTAGGCGGCATAGCAGTTGGCAAAACCCGTGTTGCCGGTGCCCTTGGGGCTCGGCTGCTTGCACGACAGCAACGAGGCGAGGATCGGCACGTCGTTGCGCGTGCCGTCGATGTGCCAATAGAGCGAACCCTTGAGGTATTCCGCGCTCTCGCCGGCTTCTTCGGGATCAAGCGTGATCTTGCTGATCACCTCGTCGCCGCCGGCGCGCTCGGGGGCGAACTTGCCCAGCGTCTTGGTGAAGGCGATCTGTTCTTCATCGGTGAAATTGATCTGCGGGAAGACCAGCACGCCGCGCTGTTCCAGCAGGTCGCGGATTTCAGCCGAGATCTTGCCGGTCAGCAGCTCTTCCTTGCTGTTGAGCACGCGGGTGCCGATCTTCGGCTTGATCGCTTCGGCGCGAAGGCTGACATCTGCGGCGGTTGCCATGGGTGAAACTCCATTGGTGTTGGTTGGAAAGGCCATCAGGCCTTGGTGATTTCCCAGGCCTCACCGCCCTTGATGATCGTGCGGTGCATCATGCGCGCGGCGGGATCATAGGGCGTCGCCTTGTGCAGCGAGGTGCGGTTGTCCCACATCACCGTATCGCCAACGGTCCAGACATGGCGATAGGTATAAGGCTCACCAGTGGCGAATTCGCGCAGGCCGTGCAGCAGCCGCTGGCTGGCCTTC
>NZ_JANPGP010000051.1:0-19180 GCF_031424035.1 Novosphingobium sp. | reverse complement strand
GCGTTCGGTGACTTCGGCCTTGTCGAACAGGAAGTCGACGACCTTGTCCTCATAGAGCGGCGCGCGCAGCTGGGCGGCGGCGAGCGGTTCGTTCTGGAGGTATTCGGCGAAACGCTGGCGATCTTCGGGGCGGTACTGCTGCGCCGCCTGCTGGACCAACATGTTCATTTCCTGCGCGGAGACTTCGACACCGTTCGACTGGCCGATTTCCGACAGCAGCAGGCCAAGGCGTACGCGGCGCACGGCGATATTGCGGTAATCGTCCTTCTCGGCCTCGATTTCCTTCATCGCGGCTTCAGGATCGGGCTCGTTCTGCGCTTCCTGAGTCAGCTGCGCCCAGATCTGCTCAAACTCGGCTTCGACCATCGAGGGCGGCACATCGAATTCGTGATCGGCGGCGAGGATGTCGAGCAGCTGGCGCTTCATCTGGGTGCGGGTCAGACCGGCAGTTTCCTGCTCCAGCTGGCCGCGCATCAGGTTCTGCAGCAGTTCGAGGCTTTCCAGGCCAAGGCTCTTGGCGAATTCATCGTCGATCTTGGTTTCGCCGGCGACCTTCACCGACTTCACGGTGACGTCGAACAGGGCTTCCTTGCCCTTGAGGTTTTCTGCCGGGTAATCAGCCGGGAAAGTCACGGTGATCGTGCGCTCTTCGCCTTCCTTGACGCCCATCAGCTGCTCTTCGAAGCCGGGGATGAAGCGGCCTGCGCCGAGTTCGATAGCGGCGTCCTGAGCGGCGCCACCTTCGAATTCCACGCCGTCCAGCTTGCCGGTGAAATCGACGATGATCTGGTCGCCGCCTTCGGCCTTCTTGCCCTTCTTGGCGTCGACAAAGCTCTTGGCGCCGGCAGCAATGCCCTTGACCGCTTCCTCAACCTGATCGTCCGAAACCGGCACGACCAGCTTTTCCAGCTTCAGTCCGTCCAGGCTGGGCGCGGCGATGGTCGGCAGAACTTCGAGCGCGACGGTGAGGACGGCGTCCTTGCCTTCTTCATAGCCATCGCCAAGCGCGACGTCGGGCTGCATCGCGGGGCGCAGACGGTTGTCAGCCACCAGCTTGTCCATCGCTTCGCGAATCGAATTGTTGAGCGCTTCCTGATGGATCTGCGGCCCGTGCATCTTCTTCACGAGGTTGGCGGGCACCTTGCCGGGGCGGAAGCCGGGCATGCGCACCTGCGGAGCGATCTTGGTGATTTCACCTTCAACACGCTCAGCAATCGACTTGGCGGGGATGGTAATCGTGAAAGCCCGCTTCAAGCCTTCGTTCGTGGTCTCGACAATCTGCATTTCAGTTCAAGCCTTCTTTGCACAATCTGCTGCCCAAATTGCAGCCGGGCCGCGTCTTTCCGATCGTGGCGAACTGGTGCGGGCGAAGGGACTCGAACCCCCACATCTTTCGATACTGGTACCTAAAACCAGCGCGTCTACCAATTCCGCCACGCCCGCATACCAAGACGAAGCCAAAATTCAGGCGCTGGCCCTTAGAGAGTCATGCGGGAAAGGGCAAGCAGGGGTTCTTCCCTGCCCGTCGGAACCGTCAGCGGAGGATCTTTTCGGTAAAGCGCGCTGGCTTCTTCCGCCGCTGCTCACGTTCACGCCGATCTTCGTCCTCGCAAATTCTGCTGATGGCGACGATGGCCTTTTTCGTCAGTCCTACCCACTTGACGCGCCGATCGTGCAGGTCATCCACCCGATTAACCAGCCCAAGATTTTCGAGCATAATGATATTGCGGTAAGCCGTCGCGTGCGGAGCATCCGAGGCGAAGCTGGCAGCCTTCATCGAGACTGTCCGGCATTCGTGAAACGCAATATAAAGTTCAAGCAAGATGTCCCAGGCCGGCTCGCCAAAAAGCTCATGCGCCAGATGCTGTTTCCTGTAGCGCCTGGCCTCATAAGCGCGCTTGGCCCAATCGAGGTTGCGAGAACCGCCAAGTATTGCCGGACGAACGCCAGTTCCTGCTTCAGGCGGGGGTGGCTGGGGGAGGGAGGCCAAGTACTCGTTCGCCTGACGAAGCGTCTCGACAACAAGGTCCTGCAGGGCATGCAAAAACTCTGCATGCGATTGTGCTGGTCCTGCCTTCTGTTCCCTATCTTCCATCTTTCGACTCCAAGGCGCCGAATCACACCTCGTTTCCGAATATTTATGTAGTTTTCCACAGGGGGTGCAACCAAAATTTAACCATTTTTCAGAGTGGTAACGGTTGATACGACCTTTGCCATTGCTTCATGACTTCAGTGAAACGCTCTCAAGGGGCCAATACTTTAGCAAGCCAGCCCAATTTTATCGGCGAACGGTTTAATGCCACCGGTTGCGCCGGACATTCAAGGCAATAGACCTGCGCGCCGGGGGCGGAGAGCAGGCGCTGGGCATCGGTCATGACCTGCGCCACAAGCGATTGCTGGCGCTGGGCGATCATGGCGAACAGATCACCCTGCGGCGGCGCGGCGTCGTCGTCATCCTTTTCGCCGCCCATCAGCAGCGCTTCGAGGAGCGATCCCGCCACCTTTTCCTTCGCGCCAAGGTAGAGCGGGTGCCAATCGCCCTCGCCCAGTTTGGCCTGCTTGGCGGCAAAGGCCAGCGCATCATCCAGTCCGCCGAACTCGTCGACAAGCCCAATCTGCCGCGCCGTGCCGCCGTCCCACACGCGGCCTTGGGCGATGCCGTCGATCTGCTCGGGCGTCTTGCCGCGCGCCTTGGCGACGAGGCCGACGAAGCGCTGGTAGCCGCGCTCGATGTTGGCCTGAAGCATCCCGTCAAGTTCGGGCGTAAAGCCGCCGAGCACGTCCGGCTGACCCGACAGCGGGGTCGAGCGCACGCCATCAGCGGTGACGCCATATTGCGCCAGCGCCTTTTCAAAGCTGGGCAGCACGGCGAAAATGCCGATCGAGCCGGTCACTGTGGCGGGTTCGGCAAAGATGCGGCTGCCGGTGGTCGAAACCCAGTAGCCGCCGCTCGCCGCGACATTGCCCATGGAGACGACAACCGGAATGCCGCGCGCCTTGTGGCGTTCGATGGCCTGGCGGATGCGCTCAGAACCGGTGACCGTGCCGCCCGGCGAATCGACCCGCACGACCAGCGCGGCGATGTCCTTGGTCTCGCTCGAATCGAGCAGTTCGGCGATGCGGTCGCCGCCGGCAGTGCCGGGGCCGGCCTTGCCGTCAACAATGTCGCCGGCAATCGTGATGACGCCGATGGCCTTGCCGGGCGTCTCCACCGGCTGCGCGGCAAGGTAGGCCTTAAGGCCGGAATGGGCGAAAGTGCCGGGGCGCGGATCGTAGGTGTCCTTGCCGACCAGTTCGGCGACGCGGTTGCCGAAAGCGACCTTGTCGCCGATGCGGTCGATCAGGCCTGCCGCCTTCGCCGCTTCCGCCCCGTCACCGCCCGAGGCGCGATACCACGCCGCCGGGTCCTTGATCGCAAGGTCAAGATTGGCCTTGGGCCGCGCCTTTTTCACATCGGCCTGCCACTGGTCGAACACCGAACCGACCACTGCCGTGCGCGCGGCGCGGGCCTCGGGCGACATGTCCTTCCTAAGATAGGGTTCGACGAAATCCTTGTAGGTGCCAACGCGATAGACGTGCGGCGTTACCTTGAAGCGTTCGAACAGCCCCGCATAATAGAGGTTGTGGCCGCCCGGCCCCATGATGAAAGCGCCGCCGAGCGGATCGACCCATGCCTCGGTCGCGTGCGCCGCCAGCATCACGCCATCGTCGGCATAGCCGAAAGCGTGGACCAGCACCGGCTTCTTCGCCGCCTTCACGCGGTCAAGCGCCGCGCCGACGTCCATCATCGTTACCAGACCGCCGCCGGTGAAGCGCGACAGATCGAGCACCACGGCCTTGACGTCTTCGTCCTTCGCCGCCGCATCGAGCGCGCGCACCACGTCGCGGGTGCGGTACTGCTTGGCCGGCAGGCTGCCCGAAGTCAGCACCGCCCAGGGATCGACCGCCTCGGGCTCCTCAACGATCGAGCCATCGAGCTTGAGCAGCAGCGCGCCTTCGCGCACCTGACTGGCGGTCGGCCGGCTCGACAGCACGGCATAGAGCGCGATGAAGAACAGCAGCAGGAACAACAACGCCAGGCCATCCTTGATCGCGACGAGGACGTGCCAGAGCTTGCGTGCGAAAATCATGAGGGAAGTTCCTTCGATGCCCGGCGATGATGGACGGGACTTGCAGTAAGATAAGGTGGCCCAAGGGTTTGGCAATCAGGCAGATTGCAAGCCTCACGCTCTACCCTCACCCCACCCCATCGGCACCCTGAACTCGTTTCAGGGTCCATTTCGCCGCCAAGCCCGGAGCGTCGTGAAGGGGGGTAACGGCTCCGTAGTGCACCATTCCACGCTCCGGGTGTGCGGCACGATGGATGCTGAAACGAGTTCAGCATGACGAGCTTGATGGGATTTCCACCAATCCCACCTTTACGGTTGGCCAAATCCAACTTATGAATCCCGATCATGGACGACCTGCTTAGAGAAATCGAGGATTTCTGCCGCCTTCATGGCCTTTCGGAGACGCGATTCGGGGAGCTCGCGCTGCGCGACAAGCCATTCGTTTCGCAGCTGAGACAGGGGCGCGACCTGCGCGCCAGCACGGCGGACAAGCTGCGCCAGTTCATGCGCGAATACGGTGCGAACCCCGCCGCCCATGCCTCGCGTTACCCCACAGGCAGCCTCGCCTTCCCGCACCGGCACCTGCTGGGCCTGGCAGGCCTTGCCCCGCACGAATTACTGTTCCTGCTCGACGAGGCGGAGCAGTGGGTTGATCTCAACCGCCAGCCGGAAAAGCGCGTTTCGGTGCTGCGCGGACTGACCATCATCAACGCCTTTTTCGAAAACTCCACCCGGACGCTGCTGTCGTTCGAACTCGCCGGAAAGCGGCTGGGCGCGGACGTGGTCAACATGTCCGTCGCCACCTCCAGCGTGAAGAAGGGCGAGACGCTGATCGACACGGCGCTGACGCTCAACGCCATGCGCGCCGATGCCATGGTGATCCGCCACGGATCGTCAGGCGCGGTGCGGCTGATTGCCGACAAGGTCGATTGCCCGGTGCTCAACGCCGGTGACGGCCAGCACGAACATCCGACGCAGGGGCTGCTGGATGCCCTGACCATCCGCCGCGCGCTGCGCACCCGGGGTCGCGAGGAATTCAACGGCCTGAAAGTGACGATCTGCGGCGATATCCTGCACAGCCGCGTCGCCCGCTCGAACATCCATTGCCTGACCACGCTCGGCGCTGATGTGCGCGTCTGCGCCCCACCGGCGCTGATGCCCGAGGGGATCGAGCAGTTGAAGGTCACCAAGTTCCACGATTTCGATGCCGCATTGGAAGGCGCCGAAGTGGTGATGATGCTGCGGCTGCAGAACGAACGGATGCAGGGCAGCTTCATCCCCTCCCCCCGCGAATATCGCCACCTCTACGGACTGACTCTGGAGCGGCTGAAACTGGCCGCGCCTGATGCGCTGATCATGCACCCGGGGCCGATGAACCGGGGGGTCGAGATTGATTCGAATGTCGCCGACCTGCCCGAACGCTCGCTGATCACCACGCAGGTGGAAATGGGCGTAGCCATGCGCATGACCTGCCTTGAGGTGCTGACCCGCAAGGCGCGCGGCATGGAGGGTTGGGCATGATCTCCTCGGCTCTCACCATCACCAATGCCACGATCCTAACCCCGCAGGGCCCGGTGAAGGGCGCGCTGCGCACCGAAGCTGACCGCATCGCCGCCATCGGCCCGGAAGTCACCGCGCAGGACGGCGACCGGACGCACGATGCCAAGGGCAAACTGCTCGCCCCCGGTCTCGTCGATCTGGGCGTCTTCGCCATCGACAAGCCGGCCTTCCACTTCGGCGGCATCACCCGCGCTGCACTGATGCCTGACCAGAACCCGCCGCTCGATCATCCGGCGCGGGTGCGGTTCGCGGCAAGCTCGGGCAAGCCTGACCTCTGGGTCCACCCCCTCGCCGCCGCGACGCGCGGGCTGGAAGGCAGCGATCTCGCCGAACTGGCGCTGATGCGCGACGCGGGCGCCCGCGCCGTGAGCACCGGGCGGCGCTGGATCGCTGACAGCGGCACCATGCTACGCTTGCTGCGCTATTGCGCGATGCTGGGACTCGTCGTCGTCAGCCACGGCGAGGACAGCGGCATTTCAGGCAGCGCCGTGGCGACCGCTGGCGAGATGGCGACCCGGCTCGGCTTGCCGTCCGCCCCGGCCGAGGCCGAGGCGCTGGCCGTTGCCCGCGACATTGCGCTCGCCGAAATGTCGGGCGCGCGGCTGCACATCCGGCAAGTCACCACCCGCGCATCGCTGGCACTGGTCCGGGCGGCCAAGGCCCGCGGCGTGAATGTCACCGCCGGTGTCACGCCCGCGCACTTCATGCTCTCCGACATCGCGATGAGCGACTTCCGCACCTTCGCCCGCCTCTCCCCGCCGCTGCGCTGCGAGGACGACCGCCGCGCGGTGATCGAGGCGGTGGGCGACGGCACGATCGACGTCATCGCATCCGGCCACGACCCGCGCGGGCCGGAGGACAAGCGCCTGCCCTTCGCCGATGCCGAACCCGGCATGGCAGGTGCGGAAACGCTGCTGCCGCTGACGCTGACGCTGGTGCGCGACGGCGTGATCGACCTTGGCCGCGCGTTCGAACTGCTGGCCGCCAATCCGGCCGCGCTGCTCGGCGTTGAGGCCGGACGGCTGGAAGTGGGCATGGAAGCCGACTTCGCGGTGATCGATGCTGACCGGCCGTGGATCGTCGACAGCGACAAGATGGCGGCGGCGGCGGGCAATACGCCGTTCGACCGCCAGCCGGTCCAGGGGCGTTGTCTGGCGCTGTTCAAGGGTGGAATGGCGGTCGGGTAAGCACCCAGATCCTCTCCATTTTCACGCAATGCAAATGGGGGGATTGAGAATCGTATGCCCAAAATTTAATCACCCCTGCCCACAATTTAGGCAAAGCCATCCTCCCGCCCCCGGCAAGTCCGTTTCACCGGAAACCGGCGCGGGACAAGATTCTTGCGATTCCCCCTCTTTCGCGCCGAACGCGGTTCGCCTAGGGCGTTTGCAGCGCTCTGGCACGATTCTTGATACGGGATTCGCGTAGAGCTGATTGGGTTGTCCGGGCCGTCATTGCGGTACCGGCCTTGCGCGCAGCGGCTTAAAAGCCACTCGAATTAGGGGGCCACGTGAAAAAGATTGAAGCCATCATCAAGCCGTTCAAGCTCGACGAGGTAAAGGAAGCGCTGCACGAGGTTGGCGTTTCGGGAATCACCGTGACCGAGGCAAAGGGCTTTGGCCGCCAGAAGGGTCACACCGAACTCTATCGCGGCGCCGAATATGTCGTCGATTTCCTGCCCAAGGTGAAGCTTGAGGTTGTCGTGCCTGACAGCCTTGCCGACCGCACGGTGGAAGCCATTGCCAACGCCGCCCAGACGGGCCGCATCGGCGACGGCAAGATCTTTGTCATCCCGGTCGAAAAGGCCGTCCGCATCCGCACTGGCGAGCGCGACGACGACGCGATCTGACACCGAACACCACGATTACAACCCATACCCTCACCCGGCGGCGGGCGGGGACTTAAGAAGGACGAAAAATGGCCAAGGCAAAGGACATCATCAAGCAGATCGCAGACGACGAGATCGAATGGGTCGATCTGCGTTTCACCGATCCCAAGGGCAAGTGGCAGCACCTCACCATGGTCGCCGCGCTGCTCGGTGAAAGCGAACTCGAAGACGGCCTGATGTTCGACGGTTCGTCGATCGAAGGCTGGAAGGCGATCAACGAGAGCGACATGATCCTCATGCCGGATCTGGATTCGATCTACATCGATCCCTTCAGCGCCACGCCGATGATGATCATCAACTGCGACATCGTAGAGCCTTCGACCGGTGAACTCTATGCCCGCGACCCGCGTTCGACCGCCAAGCGCGCCGAAGCCTATGTTGTCTCCTCGGGCGTGGGTGACACGGTTTACGTCGGCCCCGAAGCTGAATTCTTCATGTTCGACGACGTCCGTTTCTATGACGGCTACGACGGCAACGGCTTCAAGATCGACGATATCGAACTGCCGACCAATTCGGACACCAAGTACGAAGCCGGCAACCTGGCGCACCGTCCGCGTGCCAAGGGCGGCTACTTCCCCGTCGCTCCGGTCGACTCCTGCGTCGACATTCGCGGCGAGATGGTTTCGACCATGATCGAAATGGGCCTGCCCTGCGACAAGCACCACCACGAAGTGGCCTCGGCGCAGCACGAACTCGGCCTGACCTTCGGCACGCTGGTCCAGACCGCTGACCGCATGCAGGTCTACAAGTACGTCGTCCATCAGGTCGCTCAGGCCTATGGCAAGACCGCGACGTTCATGCCCAAGCCGATCATGACGGACAACGGTTCGGGGATGCACACGCACATCTCGATCTGGAAGGAAGGCAAGCCGCTGTTCGCCGGTAACGGTTATGCGGGTCTTTCGGACATGTGCCTGTACTTCATCGGCGGCGTCATCAAGCATGCCAAGGCGCTCAACGCCTTCACCAACCCGACCACCAACAGCTACAAGCGCCTGGTTCCGGGTTACGAAGCCCCCGTGCTGCTCGCCTATTCGGCCCGCAACCGTTCGGCTTCGTGCCGCATTCCTTACGGCACCGGTGACAAGGCAAAGCGCGTGGAATTCCGTTTCCCCGACGCGATGGCCAACCCCTACCTGTGCTATTCGGCGCTGCTGATGGCCGGTCTCGACGGGATCAAGAACAAGATCCACCCGGGCGAAGCCATGGACAAGAACCTCTACGATCTGCCGCCGGCCGAACTCGCCGAAGTGCCGACCGTCTGCGCTTCGCTGCGTGAAGCACTGGAATGCCTTGAAGCGGACAACGAATTCCTGCTGCAGGGCGGCGTGTTCACCAAGGACCAGATCGATGCCTACATCGAAATGAAGTGGCCGGAAGTGATGCGCTGGGAAACCACGCCCGCTGCCTGCGAATTCGACATGTACTACAGCTGGTAATCACCGGCTGCGATAAAAGGGAGGGCGTCCGGAGCGATCCGGGCGCCCTTTTTTTTGGGATCTATATACCTAGCTAGCCAAAGAAAATGGACGCCGCTTGATGCCGCTTGCTAGATGGCCCATATAGGGAACGGAGACAGCCATGCCTTACAGCGCCGCTAAGATTGCAAATCAAATGTTGGGCCTCGCGCGTGACAAGGGGGAGGAAATCACCCCCTTGAAGCTGCTCAAGCTCGTCTACATTGCCCATGGCTGGTCATTCCCATATTTGCACGAGCCTCTGCTGGCTGAACCGGCACAAGCTTGGCAGTATGGGCCAGTTGTGCCGTCGCTATATCGTGCCGTCTCTAAATTCCGGGCTGGGCCGATAACCGAGTTTGTGCCCGACACCGACCCTCAAGCATTGTCGGAACCGGCAATTGCTCTAATTCAGAGCGTCTATGAAACGTATTCCGGTTACTCTGGAACGCAGCTTTCCAACATGACGCATATGCCGAATACGCCATGGTCAGAAGCCTGGAACTCGCACGGCAAGAACGCGATCATTCCTAATGATCGCATTGCGGCGCATTACCAGAACTTGTTGGAAACTCGTGGCCAACCCGCCGCATGAACTTCCTCGCCCAAGGGGCGATGAGTTAGACGAAGGGGCCGACGCCATCGCGGAGGCGGCTGCATTTGCTGGCGGCGTTGACCTATCGAGCCGCACCGAACTCAACAAGATCAAGCGGCTGTTAAGACAAGATGCGTTGGATGGTCATTTGCACCGAATCCTAGTCATCGGGCTTTATCTTTTCGCATTGTGCGCCGCGCTTATGTTCGGCAGTCTGATTTGGAGCCTAGCGTTTCCAGACTATGCAATGTTGAACGCCGAGCAATCGGTAACTCTGCAAAAATTCCTTTTCAGCGGAGCCGTGGGTTCGGCGGTGACTGCTGCCGCACAGAAGGTTTCTGGCGGTAAGGAAGCCGAGAAGGGCTGAGGCAGAGAGCCGTCAATCGATTATCCGGTTCATTTCATCGAACAGGTAAGGCGCTACGGTGATGCTTTTCTGACGTCGGGCTATCTGTTTGAAATGGTCGATGTCCTTGCACATTTCCATAATTCCTTCCACGCGCCCAATCTGGCGGGTGAGGATCGTTCTACCCTCATCAGTTAGCCACTGGTGGAAGCGAGCCTTACGCTTGCCCTCATCGGTGATATTCAGTTTATCAAGCTCAGCCTTCACATACCCATGCTCGATGGGGTCATAGACGTATTTGTTGATGAACCGTCCGTAGTATTGAGGGCGGGAGCGAGGCGTTGTCGGGGCGTTATCATAAAGCCGGTCCAACTCCGCAAAGAACGAGTCAGGGAAGGTATGAATCCATTTTTGCAGCCCCTCTGCGATGTATTTTTCAAGAAGCAGCCTGAGGGCGTCATGCCCACGATCACGCTGATAGCCCGTAGCCTCATCGACCAGTGCGACAATTCCGACACGGGCAAGAGCGCGAACCAAGACGTCCGCTTGCTTAGCCACATGCAATTGAGCCGGCACCAATGCGTCGGCGTCTCGTGCCTCAAGATAAACCTCGCACACTTGCGGGAGTAGTTCAGCCCGGTATCCAAAAGCCATCTTGCCGCTGGGCAGAATAAATTCGATCTGACTTGACGTCACATACAAATCATTGGGAATGAACGGTTTTAGGTTCTTTGCAGTCAAGAAAGCGGGCAAGTTGACGTCAGCATCATAGAAGCCGCGCCCCTTGGCCTGTCGTGCGCGGCCCAGCGCTCTCATCATGTCGCTTTGTGTCAGCAGGCGAGTGCCATCCTCTAAGACTGCACAGCCAATTTCGGCATCACCGAGGGCAAGCGTCCCAGCATAACGAGCGACAGGAAGTCCCGGCTTGGGCTTTGGCCCAACCGGGGTTAGCGCCTTGGCAACTGCGTCAAAGCTTGCGTTGATTGGCTCGATGACCTTCTTGTCGTCAGACATTGATAAGACCCTTGTAGGTGAGGCGCTTGCCGATCATCCGGCCAATCGTTGCGTCAATGAAGCCCATCGTGCCAGCTTCCTTGGTATTCTGGCGGAATGCAAATTCGTTGACGTAGCGATGAAGGTGCTTGGGGGACATGTAGTGGTAGATACCATAGTGGCCACGCTTGAGCAGCGCCCAGAAGCTTTCGATGCCGTTGGTGTGGTCCTTTCCGATCACATACTGGCCAAGGGAGTGATTTACGCGAACATGGCTATAGCCTTCCTTGGCAAGCCCGATGTAGCCGCCGTGCTGGTCGGTCACGACAGTAGCCCCAGCGGCGGCATTGTCGCGGACAAATGCCTTGAGGGTGATGCCAGTGTTGTTGGCAATGGGGTGGGCGCGAACTTGCTTGTCTTCGTCCATCATGCCGACAACAGGAACCTTGCCGACAGTGCCGCGACCGGCGCGCAGCTTCTTGTTGAAGTGCTTGTTCTTCTCGGTGCCGCCAACGTAGGTTTCGTCAACTTGGACCTTCCCGTCCATGCCATCATCGGAGTTACCAAGCCAAGTTTCGCGGATGCGCTGGGCAAGGAACCAAGCTGACTTTTGCGTGATGCCAAGTTCGCGGGCCATCTGCGTGGAGGGGATGCCCTTGCGCGCTGTAGTCATCATGTAGATCGCCATAAGCCACTTGTGCAGCGGCAAGCGGCTTTCGGCCAGAACGGTGCCAGTGCGAACGCTGAAGTGCTGGCGGCAGTCGCGGCAGCGGTAAGGCATGGGCTTCATGCTCTTGACCGGCGCAACCGAGACGCTGCCGCAATGGGGGCAGGAGACTTCGCCGTTCCAACGGTTGCGCTCGAAATAGAGCCGCGCAGCTTCCTCATTCGGGAAGCGCTCGAAGAACTGGTAGAAGCTGATGGTTTCGGGCTTGTCGGTCATAAAACCTAACTAGCCAGAGTTTTTTACCGATGCAAGCGCAAAGTTTGGCTAGCTAGGTATATAGGTCCCTTTTTTTTGGGGTTTGTGGAACAGCGCCAGCCATTTGATCCAACGTCATGCTGAACTTGTTTCAGCATCCATTTGGCCTCATCGCTCGATGTCATCGGGGATGCAATACAGCGCCGTTACTCTCGCTTTCTTGATCCGCGCCCGTGGCACGATGGATGCTGAAACAAGTTCAGCATGACGAAAAATCTTGAGCCCCCCCTCAACGCCCAGCGTTACTAACCCACCGCCAACCGCAGCACCGTCTCCGGCGGCTTCGGCAGCAAGGCCAGCGCCTTGGCCAGCGGCACGGCGCGTGAATGCAGGTGGCCCTGCACCAGCTCGCAACCGGCGGCTTCGACCAGTTGCTGCTGGAACAGCGTCTCCACGCCTTCGGCCACCACCTTCATCCGCAGCGTGCGGCCAAGGCTGACGATGGTCTTGAGGATCGCCTGACCATCAAGGTCCGCCTCGATCCCCTGAACGAAGGTGCGATCGATCTTGAGCGAATCGAACTGGAACAACCGCAAATAGGCGAGCGAGGAGAAGCCGGTGCCGAAATCGTCGAGCGCGATGCGGAAGCCCATGTCGCGGATTTCGCTGAGCACTCCCAGCACGCGGTCGGAGTTTTCCAACAGGACGCCCTCGGTGATCTCGAAGACGATAGCGTGTGGATCGACGCCGGTTTCCTCGACCAAAGCGTGGAGCCGGGTCATGAAATCGTGCGTCGCGAGTTGCAGCGGTGACAGGTTGATCGAAACCTCGCGGCCACGGAACTGCGCGCAGTCCTCGAACACGCGGCGCATGACCCATTCGCCGAGCGCCGGCATCAGCCCGCAATGTTCGGCCAGCGGCACGAAAGTACCTGGAGAAATCTCGCCCCGGTCCTCGTGGAACCAGCGCACCAATGCCTCGAAACTCACCACTCGGCGGCCGGCAACGTGGACAATCGGCTGGTAATGGACTTCCAACCCCCAGTCGCCGTTCGAAGTGCACATATTGCAGGTGCTGGAGCAGGTCAGCGCGCGGCGCAGCTCGGCCTCCAGATCCTTGCGCCAGCGGATCGAGGCATTCATGTCCTCGGTGAAATAGCGATAGCGGCCGCGCCCGCGCTGCTTGGCGCGGAACAGGGCGATGTCAGCCAGCCGCAGCAGCTTTTCGTGCGTGTCGGCCTGTTCGGGCGCCCAGGCAATGCCGCAACTTGCGGTGACCGGCACACTGGTATCGTGAATGTCGAAGCGTTCGGCAAAGGCCGCGAGCACCCGTTCGCCCAGCTTCTTCGCCTCCTCGATCCCGGCCGGGCCGCGGTGGACGATGACGAATTCGTCGCTCGCCAGCCGCGCCAGCACGTCGCCTGGCATCAGTTCGGCCTTGAGGTTGGCGACGGCCGCGATCAGCACGGCGTCACCGGCCGGATGGCCCATCGCCTCGTTGATCGCCTTGAAGTGATCGAGGTCGATATAGGCCAGGAACACCGCGTCCCCATCACTCACCCGGGCCAGCTGTTCATCGATATGCCGCATCATCAGGCGGCGGTTGGGCAGGCCGAGCATGGGATCGAGCATGGCGTCCTGCTTGGCCTCGGCCTCGCGCTGGGCCGATTCGCGCGCCATCCGCAGCGCCTGCCGGACGATTACCGTGCCCGCGCCCAGGATCAGGATATAGAACGCCAGATAGGCGATGAGCAGCGGCATGGTGCGGTCCGAAATGATGGCGCCGACATCGTTGGGCTTCCACGCCAGCCAACCGAGCGACTGGCCAGTGGGCGAATGCAATTCGATGGCATTGCCGCTGCCCGGCTGCTGGCGTTGCAAGCCGAAATCCTCAAGCAGCAGCCCCTCACCGACATGGCGCAGATAGGCCGGATCAAGCGAGCGCACAGCGACCAGCGCGTTCGGACGGCGCTTCAGCATGGCATAATCGGTATCGGGAATGATCGAGGCTGTCGTCACGATCGCCGTACGCCCGCCGACATCGTCCAGCGCGCCTGACCAGCGGGTCAGCGGCTTGCCATCAGCGGCAATCGGCCACTGGGCATCGGGCAGCGGGCGGAAGCGCACCGGATCGCCGATCACCCGGGCATTGGTGTTCATGATATTGAGAGCGGCGCGCACCTTGGGCGCAAGCGCGGAAAATTCATCGCCTTTTGCGGGCAGGCCCCGGTTCCATGCACGCAGCATCTTGCCTTCGGGCGACACCAGATAGAGCTGTTCGATCTGAAGGTTGGCCCAGAGGAAATCGCCGAAATAGCTATCTGCCCAGCCTTGATCGATCGGTACGCCCGCCCTTCCCGTCGCCCGGAAGGCATCGTCCCAGGTCAGCTGGATTTTCATCGTTTCGGTCAGGGCCTGGACCGCGCGGTCAATCTGCGTTTCGACCGTGGCCTGTTCGCGGCGGCGCACTTCCCAGTCAGCAACGTCGGTCGCCCGCATGAAACTGCCGTACAGCGCGAAGGAAAAGGTGACCAGCGCCCCCACCGCGATCAGCAACAGGCTGCGCAAGGCAGGGTGCAATCCCGTGAGATTGCGGATCGGGACAAACAAGCGGGTGACCACGGCCATGTTGCAAATGTTGCACGGCAGTCACGAAAAACTTGTTAACTGGATCGCGGGGAAATCACGCCGCCTGAAAATCAGGGCTCGGGAAGTTCAGTCGCCAGAGCGTTCACGCATCGACGCGGTATTGTTCCTGATCGCCGTGAGCGCCGTCCTTGGTCTCACCGTCGAGCGGCTTCGCCTCGCCCCGCTGCAGCGCGGCGGCATCGGCGATCAGCGCGTCCTGTTCGGCATCCGACAAGCGGTGCCAGCCATCGCGGGTAAGTCGCTCCATCGGGCGGTAACGCACCTTGTAGGCCATGCGCGGCGAACCTTCGACCCAGTAGCCGAGGTAGACATAAGGCAGGCCGCCCTGAACTGCGCGGCGGATGTGATCGAGGATGATGAAATTCCCCAGCCCTGCCCGCTCGGCATATTCGGGATCATAGAACGAATAGATCATCGACAGGCCATCACCCTGCCTGTCGGTCAGGCAAGCGCCAACCAGCCGCCCGGGCCTGCCATCGATCGAGGCTTCGCGGTATTCGATCACGGTGCTGGTGACCGGGGTATGTTCGATCATGTCAGCGAAATCGACTTCGTCCATCGCCGCCATGCCACCGCCGGGGTGCCGCGCGGCAAGGTAATCGCGCAGCAGCTCGTACTGTTCCGAGGTAGACCACGGCCGGCATTCGGTGATCACCAGATCGGCGTTGCGCTTCAGGTTGCGACGCTGCGTGGCCGAGGGGCGGAATTCATTGGCGAGCACCCGCACCGAAACGCAGGCGCTGCAATCGAGGCATGACGGGCGGTAGGCCACCGTCTGGCTGCGGCGAAAGCCGATCCGGCTGAGCGCATCGTTCAGCGCATCGGCATGCGGACCGCGCAGTTCGGTGAACACCTTGCGCTCGCTCTTGCCCGGCAGATAGGGGCACGGGCTCGGGCTCGTCACGAAGAACCGGGGAAAGCGAACTGGAGCCGTCACGCGCCTTGGAAATCCTGTGCCTCGCCCTGCCGCGCCCCATGCGCAGCTGCCGTTGGACCTTGTATGCCTGCACGTACCCAAGAGTAAAAGGGCCTTAACCATCAATCAGGGTTAAACTGGTGTGAATCTCGCTTTCAGGGAATTCCCCTATTCACTGGCGAATCGCTTGGCATGGCAAGCGCCCAGCCGCTATGCGCGGGGCCATGATCGCACGCGAACACCTGGGCACGGCCCGCATCCCCGGCGGGGACGAGCTCAAGCTCTATCGCCACGACCGCGATTTCATGATCGTGCTGGGTCACAACGAATTGATGTCCACGCGCAAAAGTGGGTCCGAAGTGGCGCTGGCGACCATGCCGATCGAGCGGCTGAAAGGCCGCAAGGGCCTGCGCCTGCTGATCGGCGGCTATGGCATGGGCTTTACACTCCGCGCCGCGCTGGAAAAACTGGGGCCGGATGCGCGCATCACCGTCGCCGAACTGGTCCCCGGCATCATCGACTGGGCGCGCGGACCGATGGCCGAGGTTGCCGCCGGCTGCCTTGACGATCCTCGTGTGACGCTCGTCATGGAAGACGTAGCCGATACCATCCTCACCGCTGCCGCCGGCGGCATCCCGCGCTTTGACGCGATCCTGCTCGATGTCGACAACGGCCCCGATGGACTGGTGCGCGAGGCCAATGACCGGATCTATTCCGCCAAGGGCCTGCGCCAGACCAAGAACGCCCTCACCACTGGCGGTATCCTCGCCATATGGTCCGCCGCGCCGGATACGGTGTTCAGCAACCGCCTGACCAAGAACGGCTATGTCGTTGACGAACAAAAGGTCGCGGCGCGCAGCAATGGCAAGGGGCCCAAACACGTGATCTGGTTTGCCGTGCCGGGCGCGGGCGCCTAGCCACGCAAAAGGCGCGCCTGCTCCACCAGCAAGCGCGCCTCATGCAATGCCCCGGGGGACTGGGCCCGCGGCCATCGCAAACTGTCTAGCTGAACTCTTCCTCGCCCAGCAGGATCGTGCGCTTCAGCAAGCGGCCGCAGTCCGGGTCATAGGGCATGGCGCGGTGGAGCGTGCCGGTGTTGTCCCACATCACGGAGTCGCCCACCTCCCATTCGTGCGCGTAGTGATACGGCTCGCTGGTGGCGTGCTCACGCAGGCCATGAAGCGTGCGGGCGCTTTCCTCAAAGTCCTGCCCGACAACATTGCGCGCGGTATTGCCGAGAACGAGGCTCTTGCGCCCGTTCCTGTGCGTCCAGACGAGCGGCAGTTCCTGCGTGCCCTTCGACTGCCAGTCGAGCAATTGCTCCATGCTGGGTTCGGGCGTGTGATACAGCTGCGAAACCCACATGGCGTGGACGACGCGCAAGTGATCGATCTTGTCCTTCACCTCTTGCGACAGGTCATCATAGGCGGCGTAGCAATTGGCGAACTCGGTATTGCCGCCCCAGGTGGGCAGAACCTTGCTCGTCAGGATCGAGCCGCGCACCGGCACCGGGTTCATCGTGCCATCGACATGCCAGAACAGCGATCCTTTCAGGTATTCGATCACCGACCTGTGGTGCTCTCCCGCATCAAGGCTGATCGAGAAGATCGCCCCGCCATCGACGCCAATCTCGGTGGCATTGCCGCCGAGCTGGTTGGTGAAAACGATCTGCTCATCCTCGGTGAAGTGCAATTGCTTGAACACCAGCACGCCGCGCGCTTCGAGCAGGTCGTTGATCTCGGCGGAGAGCGCGCCCGAAAGCAGCTCTTCCTTGGTGTTCAGCACGCGCGCGCCGATCTTTTCCTTGATGATCTCGTAGCGCAGCTTGGTGGTGGTCATGACGTTCATCGCAGGCTCTCCCGGTGGCCCTTGTGGGGGCTGACTGAACATGTGTTCAGCAGGAGAAATAGCGCGCGCGCCGGCCAGCGCCTTGATTCAGATCAAGCGAGACTGCGCTGGCGTTTCAGCCATTCCTCGAACCAGATGATCGCCTCGTTATTGCCTTTGCCCGCGCCAACGGCGGCTTCCATCACCAGGCTGCGGCCCAGCGCAGAGATCACCGAGACGAGCACCACGGGCGGCAGTTCCTTTGCCCGTTCGCCGAGCGCCCGCTCCACGGCTTCCACCTGAAGCGCCTGGGTCTGCCCGGAATGTTCAGCGATGGCTGCCTTCAACGGTTCGCGGTGCGCCGCCATCGCCATGAATTCAATGGTCAGCGCCGTGCGCGTCGTGTCGATGGTATAGTGCCACAGCGCCAGCAGCGGATCGGGATCGGCCAGCGCCTTGGCCAGCTCCTCGTTCGCCCATTCGGCCGAGCGGCGATAGACCGCGATCAGCAGGTCATCGGTAGTCGGGAAGTAATAGTGGACAAGGCTGGGCTTCAGCCCCGCGCGCGCCGCAACCCGGCGGGTGGACGCCGCGGCATAGCCCTCTTCGACGAGAACCTGCTCGGTCGCCTCAAGTATCGCCGTGCGCGTCAGCGAATTTTCCGCCCCGACCCTTCGCCGTGGTGCCGTCATGTAACCCGCCCCCTATGCGGCGTTGAGGGTTAGGCGAGTGCGCCGCGCGGTGCAAGCTGCGGGAATGCCGGCGCGCTTTCACCCCTTACTTCTTCCTGTTCTTCCGCGCGGCATACTTCGCGTCACGCGCAGCCTTGAGCTCTTCCTCGGTCGGCTTGGCGACTTCCGGCACCATCGCGGCGGCCTTTTTCTCGGCCTTGGCCTGCTCGATCGCGGCCTTCTTGGCGGCGCGCTTTTCGGCTTCGGCGGCTTCCTTGGCTTCGCGAGCGGCCTTGCGGCGGGCGACTTCGGCCTCGTCGACGGGGGCCTTCTTGGCGGCGAGGAGCTTCAGGGCCTTTTCGCGGGCCTGCTGGGCCAGCGCGGTGCGGTCCTGGAAGCTGGGGTCTTTGTAGGATGCCATTGTGAGTCAGGCCTTTCGTGCACTGCTATAGGGGGTAACTGCCGATTTGGCGAATGGTGGGTTTTTTATTTGCTGGGTCCCGGCCTGCGCCGGGAAGACGGGTTGGTGGAGAGTTACCCCTCCGTCAGCGCTGCGCGCTGCCGCCTCCCCATTTGTGCTGCGCAAAAATGGGGAGGGTCCTGGTTTACTCCTCGCCCATTCTCAGGGCGGCGATGAAGGCTTCTTGCGGGATGGAGACGTTGCCGTATTCGCGCATCCGCGCCTTGCCCTTCTTCTGCTTGTCGAGCAGCTTTTTCTTGCGGCTGATGTCGCCGCCATAGCACTTTGCCGTGACGTCCTTGCGCATGGCCGCGATGGTTTCGCGGGCGATGACCTTGCCGCCGATCGCGGCCTGGACCGGGATCTTGAACAGGTGGCGGGGGATCAGGTCTTTCAGGCGTTCGCACATGTGGCGGCCGCGGCTCTCGGCGACGTTGCGGTGGACGATCATCGACAGCGCGTCGACCGGTTCGTTGTTGACGAGGATACCCATCTTGACGAGGTCACCTTCACGCAGGCCGATCTGTTCGTAATCGAAGCTGGCATAGCCGCGGCTGATGCTTTTCAGGCGGTCGTAGAAATCGAACACGACTTCGTTGAGCGGCAGTTCGTAGCTGACTTGGGCGCGGCCGCCCACATAGGTCAGGCCGGTCTGCACGCCGCGCCGGTCCTGGCAGAGCTTGAGGATCGAGCCGAGGTATTCGTCGGGCGTGTAGATCACCGCCTTGATCCACGGCTCCTCGATCGTTTCGATCCGGCTGGGATCGGGATAGTCGGCCGGGTTGTGC
>NZ_JANPGP010000050.1:0-85433 GCF_031424035.1 Novosphingobium sp. | reverse complement strand
TCTGGGATGGAATGGCGGGAGGTTCGTTGAAGCAATCTGAAGACAGGCTCAGTCCCTCAGCGGGTCTGGGCCTGTCGTATTTTCGGAGCACTGCATGCGTCGTGTTGTCGTAACCGGTCTTGGTCTTGTCACTCCGCTTGGCGCGGACGTCGAAACCACCTGGGCAAATCTCATTGCTGGCAAGTCCGGCGCGGGTCCGATCACGCGGTTCGATACCACGGATCACAAGTGCCTGATCGCCTGCGAGGTAAAGCCCGCCGATCATGAATACGGCTTCGATCCGAACAAGCGTGTCGATCACAAGGTCCAGCGCCAGGTCGATCCGTTCATCATCTATGGCATCGACGCCGCCGGACAGGCGATGGAAGATGCCGGCCTGCTTGACCTGACCGACGCTCAGAAAGAACGCGCCGGTTGCTCGATCGGATCGGGCATCGGCGGTCTGCCGGGAATCGAAAGCGAATCACTGGTGCTCGCCGAAAAGGGCCCGGGCCGCGTTTCGCCGCACTTCGTCCACGGCCGCCTGATCAACCTGATCTCTGGCCAGGTATCGATCAAATACGGCCTGATGGGCCCGAACCACGCTGTCGTCACGGCTTGCTCCACCGGCGCGCACTCGATCGGCGATGCCGCGCGGATGATCCGCGACGATGATGCCGACATCATGCTGGCCGGCGGCGCGGAAGGCACGGTCTGCCCGATCGGCATCGCCGGTTTCGCCCAGGCCCGCGCGCTCAACTGCAGCTATAACGACCGCCCCGAACAGGCGAGCCGCCCCTATGACAAGGACCGCGACGGTTTCGTCATGGGTGAAGGCGCCGGTGTGCTGGTGCTGGAAGAATACGAACACGCCAAGGCGCGCGGCGCGAAGATCTACGCCGAAGTTGTCGGTTATGGCCTGTCGGGCGATGCCTATCACGTCACCGCGCCGCATCCCGAAGGCAAGGGCGCGGAACTGGCGATGCGCATGGCGCTGCGCAAGGCTGGCATGGGCCCGGGCGACATCGATTATGTCAACGCCCACGGCACTTCGACCATGGCCGACACGATCGAACTGGCAGCGGTCAAGCGCGTGCTTGGCGATGACCTGTCGGGCGCTTCGATGAGCAGCACCAAGTCGGCAATCGGCCACTTGCTGGGCGGCGCGGGCGCGGTTGAGGCGATCTTCTGCATCCTCGCCATCCGTGACCAGATCGTGCCCCCCACGCTCAATCTCGACAATCCGGATGAGGGCACAGAGGGCGTCGATCTCGTCCCCAAGGTTGCCCGCAAGCGCACGGTTCGCGCGGCACTGAACAATTCGTTCGGCTTCGGCGGCACCAATGCCAGCGTGATCATCAAGGCGGTCGACTGACCCCATGATGCGCCGCGGCTGCCTGCTGGGCATTATCGCCGCCATAGTGCTGGCGCTGGGCAGCCTGACATGGCTGCTCGGCGGCTGGTACATGGGTGGGCCGCTGCAAAAGGATGCCGCGTTCATCGTGCCCGACGGGGCGAGCCTGTCGTCGGTTGCCGGCAAGCTGGAGCGGGAAGGGGTGATCTCCTCCGCCTCGGGCTTCCGTCTGCGCGCGCGCATCTTTGGTGCGGGCGGATCGATCAAGGCCGGGGAATTCAGCCTGCCCGCTGGCGCCAGCCCTTCGAAGGTTCTCGGCATTCTGCAGGGCGGCGAGGCGGTGCGCCGTTTCGTTACCGTGCCCGAAGGCATGCCCTCGATCCTCGTCTATGAGCGGTTGAACGGCCAGACCCTGCTCGAAGGCGCGATCTCGCCGCCACCCGAAGGCTCAGTCCTCCCCGACACCTATGATTTCGAGCGTGGCGAGAGCCGGCAGGCACTCGTGCTGCGGATGCAGACCGCGATGCAGCGCACGCTCGCCGAACTGTGGGAGAAGCGTTCGCCCAATACGGTCGTGAAAACGCCGCAGGAAGCCGTGATCCTTGCCTCGATCGTTGAGAAGGAAACCGGCAAGCCGAGCGAGCGCAAGCTGGTGGCGGGCCTCTATTCCAACCGCGTCCGTCAAGGGATCATGCTCCAGGCCGATCCGACGATCATCTACCCTATCACCAAGGGCAAACCGCTTGGCCGCCGCATCAAGCAGTCGGAAATTCAGGCGATCAACGAGTACAACACTTACTCGATGGTCGGCCTCCCCAAGGGACCGATCACCAATCCGGGCCGCGCTTCTATTGAGGCTGTGCTGAACCCTGCGAAGACCGAAGCGTTGTACATGGTAGCTGACGGCACCGGCGGCCATGCCTTTGCTTCGACCCTCGCCGAGCACAACGCTAACGTGGAAAAGTGGTACACCCTGCGCAAGGCACGCGGCGACTTCTGATCTGATAATCCGATTACAATATTTGCAATAATCGGTTTTACGCATGAAACCGATCCGCCTACCTGCGCGTTGAAACAACCGCACAGGAGGCAACTTTGTTCAATCGTGAAATCCCCGACGTTACCCTGAAGACCCGCGTCCGCGACGAAACCGTCGATGGACCCAACCCGTTCCGCTGGCAGGACATGAAGGTCCGCGAAGAATTCGCCGGCAAGAAGGTTGTCGTCTTCTCGCTCCCCGGTGCCTTCACCCCGACCTGCTCTAACGAGCAGTGCCCGAACTATGACCGTCTTTACGACGCCTTCCAGGCGTTGGGCGTGGACGATGTATATTGCATCTCGGTCAACGATGCTTTCGTCATGTACCAGTGGGGCCAGAACCTCGGCCTCAAGAACGTGAAGCTGCTACCGGACGGCTCGGGTGAATTCACCCGCCGCATGGGCATGTTGATCAACAAGGATCACGTCGGCTTCGGCATGCGTTCGTGGCGCTATGCGATGATCGTTGACGACAACAAGATCACGCACTGGTTTGAAGAGCCGGGTATCAACGATCACGGCGAAGGCGGCGATCCCTATGGCGAAAGCGCCCCGGAAAAGCTGATCGCAGCCCTTACCAACGAAACTGCCGAAGCGGCCTGATCCCCCAATCACGCTTCGGCTTGCGGGCGGCGGCATCCCCCGCTCTTCCCTGCCGCCGCCCGCACACCTACACAGGCCCGATATGGCCTTCGAACCCTTCATCGTGACCGCCGAACTGCCCGGAGAAATCTTCTCGTGGGCAGACGGCCTGCGCCGTGCGCATTTCCCGCCGGAACGCAACCATCTCTCCGCCCACGTCACGCTGTTCCACGCGCTGGCGCCTTCGCTGCGCGAGGAGGTCCTGCGCTACCTGCCGCGCGTTGTGGGTGAATATCCGGCACCAGAGGCGCGGATTACTGGCTTGATGGATCTGGGGGGCGGCACTGCCCTGCGGATCGAGAGCCCCGCCATGTCGGCGCTCCGCGAAGACATTGCCGAGCATTTCCACGGCACACTCACCGCACAGGACAATCACCCCAAACGGCTGCACGTCACAGTCCAGAACAAGGTCGAACGCGCCGCTGCAAGGGCGCTTCAGGCAGAGCTTGCTGCCCAGCCGATCGAGCGCGCTTTCCGCTTCACCGGCATCGGCCTGCACCTCTATAAGGGCGGCCCGTGGGAGCCGCTGGGGCGCTGGTCGTTCCGCCGGTGAATTGACCGCAACAGAGGTGTTGACCCGCGCCGCCGCGCACCCTATGTGCGCCGCCTGTCCAGCGCGAAAGCGCCGGATTTGCCCCTTGGGGCGGAGTAGCTCAGCTGGTTAGAGCAGCGGAATCATAATCCGCGTGTCGGGGGTTCGAGTCCCTCCTCCGCTACCATTACCCCCATATCCAGACTTGCTGCATTCAAATCCGTATGAACGGGTCTGCACGTTCATTGAGCGGCTCGCAGCCGTCGGCCGTGATTAGCCACAGGTCTTCAAGGTGGACATTCCCCGCGGCATCGAGGTGCAGCACCGGGCAATCGATGCTCAGCACCATGTCTTTTTCGATCAGGTGATCGGCCTTGCGAAAATGGAGCGAATCTCCCTCGTAGGCTTCGTCGGTGTGGAACAGGCCGACGCTGTGTGCGCCGCAGGCGACGGCGATCTCGGCGCCTGACCGGGCGATGGCCCCTTGTCCGATCCGGCGAACGTCGGAATAGCGCAGGCCCGGGCGCAGCGCAGCCGCGATGGCGTCGTTGGCGCATTGTGCCGCTTCGACCATGCGCATGATGATCGGCTCTGGCTCTCCGACGAAGACCGTGCGCCCGAAATCGCCGTGGTATCCGGCATAGTGGCTTACCGCATCGATCTGGAAGCTGCGGCCATCGCGGATGATGCCGTCGCGATTTCGGATGGTCGTGCTGTCGGTCGACATGAACAGCGGCACGCCGCCCCGCCGTCCGGTCTCGGCAAAGAACGCTCGGCGCAGGTCTTCATAGCTGCTGCCCGCCTGCATCGAGGAGATCGCCGCTGTCGCCGCCTCGGCATTACGTTGGGCAGCGCGGCGCATGAGCGCGATTTCCAGCGGCGATTTGATCATGCGGATGCGCCGCAGTAGAGGTTCGGCAGGGCAGGTGGGGCAACCCTGACCCATGATGGCTGCAACCATCGGGGAATCGGCTGCGAGTGTCCCTTCGACACCAGTCAGAACCTCGCGCAAGGCGGTGGCAGCATCGGGAAGTGCGGCCCGCCGTCCAAGCACTTCGCGCGTCTTGGCCTGACTGAAGTGATCGAGCGGGTCAGTCTCCCCGCCCGGTGCAGGGAGCAGGAAGATCGGCTGTGCGGCCAGTCCTTCAAGCCCGTGCGGTGCCGTGTAAAGCACGATGTCCAGCGGCCCACCCGGCTCGGGCGCGTCCATGTCGTGCAAGTAATGGATGAACTGACTGGCGATCAGAGTCACCGGCAGGTCGGATCGCGCCGGGACCACGGCAAAGGCCGCGCCGGATTGCCCCATGGCGACCGTCTGCGGCCAATAGCCGCAGGCCTGATAGATGCTCGTCGGATCTGTGAGGACCAGCGCGCTGACCCCGCGTTCTGCGAGGACACGTTCGGCGACGGGGCGATTAATCAATGGCTGGAGTTTGTGCATTCATCAAGCATATCTGCCGTTGCGAATTTTCAAATAGCATCGACAGCGGAAGTTCCGTCTGGCGATCAATCAACCAACCCGCATCCAGCCGGGCCGGCCAGGGCATTATCCTGCGCATCAGGGAGTATTCGATGACCTCTGCGACCTCTGGACAGAATACCCGCGCTTGGCTGACAGTCTTTGTGCTGTTCTTCGCGCAGATCATATCGACGATCGACCGCGGCATGCTGGCGCTGGTCATCGATCCCGTGCGCCACGATCTTGGCATCAGTGAGATGCAGATCGCGTTGCTGCAAGGCATTGCCTTCACGATCTTCTACGTCACGGTCGGTCTGCCGCTGGGCGCGGTGGCCGATGTGGTGAACCGGCGCAAGTTGCTGCTCGCCGGCATTGCCGTGTGGAGTGCGGCGACCGTTGCGGGCGGATTTGCAGAGGGCTTCGGCTCGATGTTCACCTCGCGCATTTTCATTGGAGTGGGTGAGGCCGTTCTGGGGCCCTGCGCCGTGACCATGATCAGCGACTTGTTCCCTCCTGAAAAACGCGGTCGGCCGGTGGCGCTCTATGTGTTCGGCTCCATGATCGCTTTCGGGCTCGGCTCGCTGATCTGCGGCCTGATCCTCGATCTTGCGCCGAAGGGCTTCTTTGCGGCATGGCCGGTGGTCGGCGGATTGGCTCCGTGGCGCATGGTCTTCGTACTCGTGGGAGCAAGCGGCGTGGTCCTGCTTGCGCTGCTCGCGACCGTATCTGAGCCCAAACGTGCTGCCGCCACCGGAGATCCCGAGGCCAGGCTGAACCTAAGGGCAGGGCTGGCAGAGATGGGTCGCCATTACCGGATTTTCGTGCCGTTCTATCTGGCGCTGGGCCTGTTTGCCACCGGCGCGGTTGCGGCCACCGGCTGGGGCGCGGTCTTGCTGACCCGGACCTTTGCCTACGATATTGGCTCGGCGGGCAAGCTGCTGGGTGTCAGCCAGTTGCTGTGGTCGGTGCTGGGCGCTTTGGTTGCCGCTTTTGGCGTCGACCGGGTGGGCAAGCGCTTTGGCGTGGCTGGCCGGATCCGCTTCGCAGCGATCCTGACCTTGCTTGCAGTGCCTGCGGTCCTGCCGCGCTTCGCCCCCGATGGCCCGTTCGCCATCGTGCTGCTGGGGGAAATCATGTTCGTCATGGCGGTTTACGGAACCGCCATGCTCTCTTCGTTATCCGAGATCGCGCCGCCCTCGCTGCGTGGTTTTGCCGTGGCGCTCTATGCCTTTGTCATGACCATGATCGGGGGGTCGTTGGGGCCGGTGGCGATAGCCTGGCTCACCGAATCCGTTTTTGCCGACCCGCTCGCGGTCGGTTCGTCGATGGCGCTGGTGGGAACGGTGTCGCTGCTGCTGTCAGCGGTTTGTGCATTCCTCGCTGCCTCGGCGGTCGCGACGCTGAAAAGGGGTAATCCATGATCGAGATCAGGCGCGGATACGCTGACAGCACATTCGGGCAAGTGCACTACCGCATCGCCGCTAGGTCCGGTGCCGCCGCAGGCATTCCCCTGCTGTGCCTGCACCAGACCCCGGCCAACGGCGGCGAGTGGCTGCCGGTGATGGAGCCGCTGGCACAGGGCCGCACGGTAATCGCGATGGATACGCCGGGTTACGGGATGAGCGATCCGCCGCCCGCGCCGGCGACGATCGAGGACTTCGCGCAGGTCGCTGACCGCTTGATGCAGGATCTTGCCGAGGCAGGCCTGGTTTCGGCTGGCCCCTTTGACGCAATGGGTATTCACACCGGTTCAGTGATCGCCACGGAATTGGCGCGCAGCCTGCCGGAGCGTATCCGCCGCCTCGTCCTGTTCGGGCTTGCGGCCTATCCGCAGGATGTGCGCGACGCCAAGCTGGCGAACCTCGCCAACGCCTTTCCGCCACCCGGCACGGATCTGGCTCATGTCGAGAAGCTGTGGTCGATCATCGGCGTGCTGTCTGACCCTCGCATTCCCTATGAGGAGCGCCACGTGAACATGGCCGAATGTCTGCGGCTCGGTTCGCGGATGCCCTGGGGTTATTCCTCGGTCTACCGCTATGATTTTCTCGCGGCGATGGCGCAGGTCGATCAGCCGGTGCTGGTGATGAACCCCGAGGATGACCTGTGCAAAGTGACACGCGCCACGTCGCACCTGTTCCGCAACGGGCGGCGCATGGACATCACCGGCGTGAAACACGGGGTGCTCAAACTTGAACGCGACCTCGTCGTGGCCGCCATTGAAAACTTTCTTGGAGTTCCGGAATGAAATTGCTCGCCTTCATGATGCAGACCGGCGGACATATCGGCGGCTGGCGGCACCCCCGCGCGGCGTCCAATGCGCTGTGCGACATCGACTATTTCCGCACCCTTGGCCAAACCGCTGAGCGCGGGCTGTTCGATGCCGTGTTTCTCGCCGATTACGTCGGTTATCATCCCGTACGCGGCGCAGAGATCTTTGCCGGGATGGAGACGCCCAAGCTCGATCCGTTGGTGGTGCTTTCGACCATTGCCGCTGCAACCAGCCATCTCGGGCTGATCGGTACAAGTTCGACCACCTATAGCCACCCCTATGACGTAGCCCGCCGGTTCGCCTCGCTCGATCACCTCAGCCGGGGACGGGCCGGCTGGAACATCGTGACCTCGACGATGGAGAACGAGGCGCATAATTATGGCCGAGATGCGCACCTTGGGCATGCCGAACGCTATGCTCGGGCCAGTGAGTTCGTCGACGTCGCACGGAAGTTATGGGATTCCTGGCAGGAAGGCGCAGTGCTCGCCGACAAGGCGAGTGGAAACTATACCGATCCTTCGCGGATCACCGCGGTGGACCACGCCGGCGAGCACTTCAATGTGGCTGGCCCGCTGACCGTGCCGCGCGCGCCGCAGGGTCATCCGGTGCTGGTACAGGCCGGCGCATCGGCAACCGGGCAGCAGTTCGCTGCGGCCAATGCCGAAGTGATTTTCACCTCGCATCCGACGATGGAGACGGCCAAGGCGTTCCGCACCGCCATGCACGCGCAGCTCGCCGAAATCGGCCGCGCACCCGAAGGCCTCAAGATCATGCCGGCCATCACGCCGATCATCGGCCAAACCCAGGCAGCCGCCCGCGACTTGCAGCACGAGCTTGATGCACTGATCCCGACGCGGATCGCAGTTTCCAAGCTCGAGGCCCTGTTGGGTCAGATCGATCTTTCCGGCGAAGACCCGAACGGCCCGCTGCCGGCTTTGCCCGAGGCAGCGCTGGCAGGGCAGAACTCCACCCGCGACCGCGTGCTCGAACAGGCCGCGCGCGGCCTGACGATCAGCGAACTTGCCCGGCAGGTGGCAGGCGGGCGCACCAGCCACACTGTCGTCGGTACGGCCGAGGATGTTGCGGACACCTTGATCGAATGGGAAGCACAAGGTGCGGCCGATGGCTATGTCATCTCGCCGCCGTTCTTGCCGGCAGGGCTCGAGGATTTCGTCGATCAGGTGGTTCCGATCCTGCAGGAACGGGGCGCGTTCCGGCGGTCTTACGAAGGGATGACGCTGCGCGAGAACCTTGGGCTTGCCGTTCCGGCCAATCTCTACGCCGAGCATCCCGAGCTTTGCCGGAAGCCAGAGGTGTTCTGAACCGCTGGAGCCCCCGCTCCGACTGACGAACATTCGGGCGAATTCCAGCGGACTTTCATCCTGTCGCAATAGCTGCAACACGCAAATGGAGTTTCGCAGGAGCGGAGTGCCGCAATGGCCAGCGTTGAAATTGTCGAAGTCGGCCCGCGTGACGGGCTACAGAATGAAAAGGTGATGATCGCCACCGCCGACAAGGTGGAACTGGCGCGTCGCGCCATCGCGGCGGGCATCAGGCGGCTGGAAGTGACCAGCTTCGTCAACCCCGCGCGAGTGCCGCAGATGGCCGACGCCGAAGAGGTGGTGAAGCTGCTTGGCCGGCCCGAAGGCGTCACGCGGATTGGCCTCGTGCTCAATGAAAAGGGCGCCGACCGGGCGATTGCCTGCGGGCTCGATCAGCTGGGTGCGGTGACGCTCGCCAGCGACACCTTCGGCATCCGCAACCAGAAGCAGACCAGCGCCGAATCCGTCGAAGTGGCCAAGCGCATCATTTCGCAGGGCAAGGCGGCGGGCCTTTCGGCGCAAGTGACGATTTCGGCAGCGTTCGGCTGCCCGTTCGAAGGCGAGGTCGATCCGGCAAAGGTTGTCGCCATGGCGCGGCAGCTCGCGGCGGCTGGCCCGTGCGAGATCGTGCTGGCCGATACCATCGGCGTGGCCGTACCGGCGGAAGTCTTCCGGCTGGTGGCGCAGGTCAAGGCGGCCATCGCCCCGATCCCGGTGCGCGCGCATTTCCATGACACCCGCAACACCGCCATCGCCAATGTCTGGGCGGCGGTGGAGGCAGGCGCGAGCACTATCGACGCCAGCATCGGCGGGCTGGGCGGTTGTCCGTTCGCGCCCGGTGCGGCGGGCAATGTCGCGACCGAGGATGTGGTCTATCTCCTGGACCGTTCGGGCCTGCAAACCAATGTCGATTTCGATGCGCTGGTGGCCACGTCGCACTGGCTGGGCGGAGTGATGGGCAAGCAGCTTCCGTCGCAGCTGGCGAAGGCGGGCGGATTTCCAAAAGGTGAGGCGAAGTGATGTTGAAAGAGAATACCGGCGCGCTCAAAGGGGTGAAGGTGGTCGAGCTGGGACAGCTGATTGCCGGACCGTTCTGCGGCCAGCTGCTGGGCGACATGGGCGCCGACGTGGTCAAGATCGAGCTTCCCGGCGTAGGCGATCCGATGCGCGTATGGGGTAATGGCACGCACAAGGTGTGGTGGCAGGTGATCGGCCGCAACAAGCGCTCGGTCTCGATCAACCTGCGCGTTGCCGAAGGGCAGGCGCTGGCGCGCAAATTGCTCGCCGATGCAGACATCATGATCGAGAATTTCAAGCCCGGCACGATGGAAAAGTGGGGCCTTGATCCCGCCACGCTCCACGCGATCAACCCCGGCCTGATCATCGTGCGCGTTTCGGGCTATGGGCAGGAGGGCCCCTATTCCGATCGTGCCGGCTTTGGCGGGATTGGCGAGGCGATGGGCGGATGGCGCGCGATCGTTGGTGATCCGGACCGTCCGCCAAGCCGCATGGGCGTTTCCATCGGGGATTCGCTTGCCGGGACCTATGGCTGCATGGGCGCGCTGGCGGCGCTGCGCGTGCGTGACCAGACCGGGCGCGGGCAGGTGGTCGATTCCGCGCTGTACGAAGCCGTGCTACAGGTCATGGAAAGCCTCGTCGTCGAATACGATGTCGATGGCATCATGCGCGAACGGTCAGGCTCGGTGCTCAAGGGCATTGCCCCGTCGAACGTCTACAAATGCTCTGACGGCGAATACATGATCGGGGCCAATGGCGACGCCATCTTTGCGCGTCTGGCCACGGCGATGGGCCAGCCCGAACTGGCCACCGATGAACGCTATGCCACGCACGGCGCGCGCGGGGTCAATCAGGTGGAGCTCGACAATCTGGTCGATGCCTGGACATCCACGCTGACGATTGACCAGCTTGAGGCGAAGATGATCGAATATTCGATTCCTGCTGGCCGCGTCTACAAGGCGCCGGATATGCTTCGGGACCCGCATTTCGCGGCGCGGCAGGCCATCGTCGAAGTGCCCAATGAAGAGCATGGCTCGGTAAAGATGCAGGCCTGTTTTCCCCGTCTCTCGGACACTCCGTCGTCAATCCATCGCGCGGCCTCCCGCTTTCCGGGAGAACACAATGCCGAAGTTCTGGGCGAACGGCTGGGGCTGGGCGCAAAGGACCTTGCCGAATTGGCGGAACGCGGCATCATCTAGTCCCGGCTGAACGGGCGGAAGGGGAGTAATGGGGACCACGGACACGGCAGTGCCCACGCGAGTGGCGCTTGCCTATGGCACGGGCCAGCTTGGCGCGCAGATTTTCCGCGACACGCCGGCAGTGCTGCTGCCGCTGTTCATGACGACCATGCTCGGCGTGGCGCCGTGGATCGCCGGACTTGTCGTGCTGGTGCCCAAGTTGTGGCTGATCGCTTGCGATCCGCTGATGGGGGCATGGTCTGACCGGGTGAAGCCCAGCCGGGGGCGTACGCCGTTCCTGCTGGCCGGGGCAATTCTGACCAGCCTGACCTTCGTCGCGCTGTTCTGGCACACTGGCTATTCCAGCGCGGCTATGGCGGCGGTGGTTACCTGTGCGCTGTTTTTCGTCGGCTCGACGGCGTTTTCGATGTTCTCGGTGCCCTACCTTGCCATCGGGTCAGAGCTTTCCCCCGATCCACACCAGCGCACGCGGGTAATGATGTACCGGCTCAATTTCATGACCATCGGCGTGGTCGTCGGCGTGGGCGCGGCGCAGCCGCTGATGGCGGCCTTTGGCGGCGGGGCGGCTGGCTGGCGGGCGATGGGACTGGTGTTCGGCCTGCTGTGCATCGGCACCATGATGGTCACCGCCATCGGCCTGAAGGGCGTGAAACTGATCGAAGGCGCGGCTGCACCGGGCAATTTCCTCTCGCAGTTGAAGCAATTGGGTCAGAACACGCCGTTCCGCGTGCTGCTGACCGCACACTTCATCCAGAGCGTGGGGCAGGCATCGAGCTATACCGTCATTGCCTTCATCTACCTTTACGCGGTGAAGGCGATCTGGATCATCCTGCCTTTCGTGCTGGTCATGTCGGTGGTCGCGATTGCCAGCCAGCCGGTGTGGGTCGCCATGTCGCGCCGCTTCGGAAAGGAACGCTGCTATGTCGCGGCCATGCTGGGGTGGACGCTGGTGACGGCGAGCTGGTTCTTCGTGAAGCCTGCAGACGACGTCATCTTCGCCGGGCTGGGCACGCAGCATATCCTGGTGCTGGTGCGGGCCGTGGTGATCGGCGTGTTCAACGCCTCTTTCATCATGCTCGCCCTGTCGATGCTGACCGACACAATTGCTTATGAGCGCGACCGCACCGGATCTGCCAACGAAGGGGTGTTTTCGGGCATCTTCTCGGCAGCGGAAAAGCTGGCCTTCGCGCTTGGCCCGGTGATCGCGGGCGTGGTGATGAGCGTTTACGGCTTCCGGGAATCGACCGGCGGGATGGTGGAGCAGACGCCTGAGGCAATAACGGGCATCGTGCTGCTTTACAGCCTCTTCCCGGTGGCAACTCAGCTGGTCGCCCTGGCGGTATTCAGCCGCTATCGACTGCCCAAGAGCGCATGACTGACCGACAGACGGAGAGCATGCTCGCGTTCAGCCTCGCGCCATGCTGCCACCGCTAAATCCGCGAGATAATTTGAAAGCCTGAACCTTTGAAAGGTTGTTCGAAATGCGTGCCATGTCCCGTTCGCTGATCGCTATCCCAGTGATGGCCGCCGCCATGTTAGCCGCCGCCGCGCCGGCTTTAGCGGCTCCGCCTGCGCCAAACCTTGCGGCCAAGGGCAAGTTGATCTTCCTGCGCTGCGCCGCGTGCCATGCTGTATCGGCCAAGGCACCGAAGAAGGTTGGCCCCCACCTTGAAGGCGTAGTTGGGCGGACATCGGGAACGGTTCCGGGCTTCAGCTATTCGACGGCGATGAAGAAGACGCCGATCAAGTGGAATGACGCCGCGCTCGACAAGTGGCTGGCGCGTCCGGCGGGAATGGTTCCGGGCACGTCGATGGTCTTTGCTGGTCTGCCAAATCCGGCGGACCGTTCGGCGGTGATCGCCTATCTCAGGAAGCCGGTTCCCTGATGGACTTCAGTCGCCGCGCTTTCGTCGGGGGAGCGTTGTTGACGCCGCTGGCTTCTTCGCTGGCGGCAGGAGTCGCTTCTGTCCGAAATTTCGACCTCACTTGGGCCAGCGGACGGACAATCCAGATCACCGACTGGCGTCCCCGGGGTCGCGAGCGCGGGCTGGTGCTGTTCTCGCACGGTGCGCTTTCCGCGCCGCAGCTTTACGAAGCCGTGATCGGGCGTTGGGTGGCCGATGGCTGGCGTGTGATGGCGCCGCTGCACGTTGATTCCGAACGTCATCCCCATACGAAGGACTTTCCCGGCCTTGCCAGTTGGGGGGCACGTATCGAAGATATGCGCGCCTTGTCGGCCCACGTCGGCAATCGCCCATGGGTCGCCGCCGGGCACAGCTATGGCGGGCTGGTTGCACTGACGATGGGCGGCGCCGCAGCCGTGCCGCCACCGGGTATCAGTGGGCCGCTCTCTGATCTCAACGTCAGCGCGGTGGTCGCTTTTTCACCACCGGCGCCAGTTCCGGTGCTGTGCACGGCCGAGGGTTATTCCAGGATATCCGTCCCGGCGTTGATCCAGACCGGCACCGCGGACAATCCCCCTGCAGGCCCGGGCCTGGCTCCCGTTCCCGGATCGTGGAAAGGGCACCTCGTACCCTACGATGCGGCTTTACCCGGTGGGAACCGCTATGGTCTCGTGCTCGAAGGCGTGGACCATTACTTCGGCGGGCTGATCTGCCGTTACGAAGTGCCGGGGCCGAAACAGGCAGAGCGACTGGAGGATGCAATGCGCATCTCTTCGCAGTTCATGCGCGGCTTCGGAGCAAGCGACAAGGGAGCGCGGCGCATGCTGGATCGGCAGGTCATCGATAGCCTTCCCGTGCGCTTGCTGCGCAAATAGGGCTCAGCCTTCGGCGACTTCCGCGATAGTCTTGCGGTACGCTTCCGCCGTCTGCGCCTCAGCGGCTTCGGCGGCGTCCTTCGACGTCAGGTAGAACAGGCGGCCAAGGAAGTCCTGCCGCCAAGCCTCACGCGATTCCAGTGCGTCCTGATCCAGTTCCATTGTTTCAATGCCTGCCGCCAGATCGATGCCATTGGCCTTGGCCACGCGTTCGGCGGAATCGAGTCGGTCGCGCAGGGTCGCCAGTTCGCTGGCCAACACCATGATCATCGACATCGCCTCATCAAGGCCCGGAGTTTCGTAAAATTCAGGCCGCTTTCCGCGCGCGTGGCGGATCACGTGGGGGCGTTCAGTCATGCTGCGATTGCCTTTGCTTCTGCCTTGCGGCCGATGAACACTTCCCAGCCGCCGCCGGGAGCGAATTCGCCTGCCGTAAAGTCGCGTTCCGCGACGTGTTCGGATGCTTCCTGGCTGTAGCCTTCGGCCGCTGCAGCGAATTCCATGACCGCCATCGGTGCCGTGTCAAAGCGGACATCGGCGCGGTCAAACCCGGCTTTCACGGCCAGTTCGTACTGGTCCATATCGCGCATCGCACCCCAGAACGGCTCGTTGTTGTACCAGGTTTCATTGTCGAGGATGAACTGGGTGAACGGGTCCATCAGATCAAACGGCGGCAAGTCGGCATGGATCATCAGGCCGCCCGGCGCGAGGACGCGAAAAGTCTCCTCGAACACTTTCGGCATAGCCTTGCCGCTGGTTTCGTGCAGCAGGATGTGGCTGACAACGAGATCGAAATGGCCGTCGGGGAAAGTCGTTGCGGTCGCGTCCATCTGCGCGAAGTTGACCTCGAGCCCGAAGGCGGCAGCCCGCGCATGGGCATAGCGCACGCAGGGGCCGCCCACGTCGATGCCCCAGATCTCGGCCTCGGGAAACAGCTCTTTGTAGGGCAGGGTCGAGTGGCCCACCGTGCAGCCCATGTCGAGGATGCGGCGCGGCTTGAAGTCGGGCAGGTTGCGCTTGAGGTAATTGACCACCGAGCGGCCCATGTCGTCGTTGTTCGGCCCAGTATAGCCCATCGAATAGAGGTAGACGCCCCGATCATAAAGCGCGCCGACCGAGATGTCGTCCTCGCAGACCTCAGAACAATAACCGCCCGGCATGCAATGAATGTCCAGCGCCGTGACATAGCGCGGCGGCACGAAGCCTTCGGGGATGACCAGTTGCGCCGTGGTGCTGGCCGAGAGTTCCTTGGCCTTGGCATTCAGTTCGGCAAGCTGGCGGTCGACCGAGACATTGACCGATTCCCACAACAATTCCTGCGCGATGCGGTTTGCGGCGGCGTAGTGCTGGAAATAGATGTCGCCGACCATGCTGGCACGAATGTCGCGGCGATCGGCGGGGGCGCGGCCGTTCTCGCGCTCAAACTTCGGGGCGGCCCGCGTCTGGTAGATCGGGGTCAGGCCGGGGAGCAGGGTGGACTGAATGAAACCCTTGAAGCTCTTGGCGAACTCCTGCCGCGACGCCTCATCAGCGGTGGCTTTTGGTAAAGCGGCATGAGGTGCCTGCTGGAAGGTGTTCAACATCCGCTTCTCCGGTCGTCTGACTGCTTGCTCGCGCGTTCTTGCGGTGGAAGCGCGCACGGGGCAAGATCCACGCAGCTCCGCTATCCGCTTGGCGGTCATGCCTTGGTATCGCCCTGCTGCCGAATGAGGAAAGCGGAAAAACCACGCGCACACCAAATTGGAGACTGGACGATGGACGGAGCAAAGTTCTCGCGGCGCGATAGCCTTGGGCTGGCGGCACTCGCTGCCGGAGCGGCGGCAGCGCCTGCCCTGGCGAAGGGAGCCAAGCCGCGCTTCATCACCAAGATCGATTTCAAGGATCCGAAGTGGACGCGCGACACCTATGTGCGCATCGATGCCGACATTGATCCGACCAAGGAAAAGTGCGGCTGGCTGAAGGGCCGCGCCTATGGCGTGCGTGACGGCGAAAAGGTGCGCCCGCTGTTCGATGTCGAAGGTTTCAGCTTCGTGCGGACCAAGCGGTTGGACGATGGATCGTACCGCCGGATGCTGCGCGAAATCGTGTTCTACCGCGATTTCGAAACTGGCAAGATCATGGAAACCTGGCATAATCCCTATACGAACGAGACCGTGAAGGTAGTGCCGATCGCCAACGATCCGTTCAACTTCACCATCGGCGAATGGGCGCCTGAACCGCCGAGCTATGGCGGGCTCAACAAGGACAAGCCGCCGCGCAAGCCGTTCCTGCAGGAATGGGAGCATGGTCCGGAAGGCACGATGATCCTGCGCACCGGGATCGACATGATCTATCCGAACGCTCTCCAGCCCGACAAGTGGCCGCGCGAAAGCTCGGGCCCGATGAACCGCGTGTCCGAACACTTCATCTACGTGGTGAAGCGCAAGGACGTGGAGAACCCGAACCTCACCCACATCCCGCACATCGGATCGTGGTCGCGCGTTACGCCGTGGCTGCCGTGGATGCTGATGGGGCAGGCGCCTGGCCACGTGAACTATTTCACCAACTTCCAGACCATACCGAATGGCGTGGCCGGATTGCCGGCGGATCTGGTTGCCGCGGCCCGGAAGTATGGCGATAAGTGGCTTAGCGCGCCGACCGAGGATTACGGACCTTCGCTCTCCAGCCTGGAAAACTATGCGCGCGAGCAGAAGCCCGCGCCGGTGCCCGAAGGCTGGACGCCGCCGCAGCCGCCCAAGCGCTGAAGCAATTCTCCTCCCCGGGCGTGGACCGCCGGGGAGGAGCTTTTTCTATAGACCCAGAACGCCCGGGTTCATCAGTCCCCTGGGATCAAGCTCGCGCTTGATCGCACCGAGCAGGCTTTGCATCTGCGGCGCGAGGCGAACCTGATAGGGATAGGCGCGGCCGATCTGGAAGTGCGCCGCGCCGTGGTCCTGCATCACCGCAATGATCGCGTTCTTCAGCTCGTCGGCATAGGCGCGGGCTTCCGGGTCGGCCTTGAAGTCGGGCTGGCCGGCGAGGTACTCCGCGCCCAGCGTTCGCTCGTGATAGGATGTGCGCGCATCGGGCCAGTAGAGCGCAACCTCATAGAGAAACCCGGTCGAACCAACCGGTGAAAACATCGTCCCCAGCCAGACGCCCAGCTTGTCCATCTCGGCCTTGCGAGCTTCGATCAGCGCCTTGAACGCGGCGTCGAAAGCAACGGCCTGATCGTGCGCCAGAACGGCATGGATCGGCACCCAGCGTTCGCCGCCAGGGCCGAGGATGTTGAACAGCGGCGCGAAGGGCAGCGATTTGACGAAAGTCGGGATCGAATTGGCAATCTCGCGCCCGTGAGCAGAGAGCACGCGGCGCAGCTGTTTTGCCCGCAGCGCCGCTTCCTCGGCATCCGCGCCATCGACGATGAAGTGGAGCATGTATGCCCCGGCGCGCATGGCGTCCTCGCCGGCGATGGCCATGCGGATCAGTTGCGCTACGCCCTTCAGCTTCTTGGGCGCGCGCATCAGCACCTGTGCGGCAATCTCCAGCTTGGCACCAATCCCGTCCTGCCGGCCAATCTGGCCTTGTGACAGCGCGAGATCGAGCCCGAACTGCGAATCCTCGATCCCTGCCAACTGCGCAGCGCGCGAACCGGCGTGGAAGCTGGCGAAATCGTCGAAAGCAAAGCTCAGGCATTCGAAATGATTGCGTAAGGCGATCAGCGGCAAGCGCGCGGCGACCTTGATCCCGAACGCGCCGCAGTCGCCCGTGAACAGGCTGGTGAGGTCGGGGCCATAGTTGCGGACAGCGCCGCCGGTCCCGGTCGAGACCAGCTCGCCGCTGGCCAGCACCACGTCCATCGACAGCACTGACTGCGCCGAAATCCCGTGCGCCGCCGTGCCGTGGCTCACCGTGTTCTGGCTGAGGCTGCCGCCAACCGTGGCGGCAATGCCCGAAAACGGCCCCCAGAACGGCGTGCGGAAACCCTTGGCATCGAGTGCGGTTTTCAGGTTCGCCCAGGTGACGCCGGCTCCTGCCGTTACGGTGGCATTGGCCCCCTCAATCTCGATCGAGTCGAGCGCGCCTGTGTCGAACAGCACGTGGCCACCTTCGGGCAAGACGTAACCATCAGTATAGGAGGCTCCACCGCCCCGCGGGACCATGGCGATGCCGGCATCGGCGCACAGCCGCACAGCCCCTTGAAGGAGTTCGACCGTAGCAGGCCGGATCACGGCAAGCGGCGCGCCGCCAGTGCGGTAAACGTCGTTGGCGTAATAATCGAGGCTGGCGGCGTCGGTTGAAACTGCCGCTTCGCCCAGCGCATTGCGCAGCGCGGCGACCAGGTCTTCCGTGTTCGCCTTCGTCTTTGTCGCCATGGTCAACCCCGTCAAATTTTTGCCGCCGTCTCTTGCGACTTCTCCTTCGGCTTCGGCTTAGCCCGCCCGGCCTTATCCGGACAGCGGAGACTTGGGGCTGGGAGCGATGGGAGTGGCGAACTGCGTACCATCATGGCAAAATGGAAGCTTCCCGACCCATCGAATGGACTCGTACCGCGCGCCTGCTTCACTGGGGCATGGCGCTGGCTGTGCTGATTGAGGTGCCCGCCGGTTTCGCCATGGCTTGGACCTATGGCAGCAAGGTGCTGGAAACTCAGGCCATTCACCTTCGCGCCAGCCAGACTCACCACACGCTGGGAATGCTGATGCTGCTGGCAGTGTTGTTTCGCCTGTTCTGGCGCTGGAAGCATGGCGCAGCGACCTTGCCCGCAGGGATCGTCGCATGGCAGCGCTTGGCCGCGCGGGGAACGCAGGCGGGGCTTTACCTGCTCCTGCTCCTCATTCCGCTCAGCGGCTGGGCCGCGCTTTCAGCGTTGGGTGCTGGCGGGGGTTATCCGGCGCCCGAGATGTGGTTTTTTACCCATGATGGCTTTGGCCCCGGAGGCATGATCCCGCACCTGGTCGAACCACATCCGTGGAACGCCAAGGTTCTGCTCGGTTACGGCCTGTTCGCCCGCGCGCATGTCTACATGCTGATGTTTGGCGGGGGACTCGTAGCCATCCACGGCCTTGCCGGGCTATACCACCATTTCATCCGGCGCGATGGCGTGCTGCGGCAGATGTGGAGCGGCACTACGATCACAGGTTCAATGGAGTAAACTAGTGGCAGAACGCACCAACCATGACCGCATCCAGCGTGCCAAGGGCAGCCAGCCGGTGGTGTTCGAAAGCCAGACGGTGGACGCGCTCGCCGCCATGGTCATCGCTCTGCTGGGCGAGGTCGCAGTCTTGCGTGACCGGCTTGATGCCAACGAACGCCTGCTGGCCGATGCCGGATTGCACGGGCCGGACAAGGTCGATGCTTTCCAGCCCGATGCCGCCGCCAAGGCGCGCCGCGCCGAAGTCCGCAACGCCAGCTACAACCGCGTGCTGGGGGCCGGGCGTGACAAGCTGGTGCCCGACCTGCTGACCGAGCAGCAGCAATACGATGCAACCCTCTCCGCAGTGGCGGATGCAGCCGAAGGGACCCGGCCATGATCAGGAACGCACCCGAACATTATGGCCATGCCGTCATGCCGCAAGCCAACCATGACGAGCAGGCGCTGGAGGAGCACTTCCTCGCGCTGCGTGAATGGACCGCGCGCAACCTCGATCCGCTCGACCGGCGGTTGCTGGACGAGGTCGTGGTGCCCGAGGTTGGCGAGAAACTGGGCCGTGTACCGGGCAAGAGCAGCGAAGTGCGCTGCGCGCTGGAGGCAGAGCCTTTCCATCAGTACTGGCTGACACTCACGCTCGCCTATCAGGACCGCATGTGGCACGCGATCGACGAGGCCATTGACCGACAGTTCGATGATCTGGCGGGCGAGGTCGAAAAGTATGTGGCCAACCCCAAGGGATCGCTGCGGCTCAATCCCGACCTTCAGATTCCGCGCTATATCACTGCAATCGACAATCACCGGATGCCCGGTTCCTACACGGTCGATACGGCGGACAACGATTTCCGCGCCGGCGCGCTTTATGACCGGTTCTCCTCAACCTATCTGCGCATGTTCAATGGTGGCTGGAAGAACGATGGGCGCGGCCACACGGTCGCCAGCCATGTCATGGATTTCTATCCAGATCTGAAGCCCAAGCGCATTCTCGATCTCGGTTGCTCAATCGGTCAGTCGACCGTGGCGCTGTCCGCTGCCTTTCCGGATGCCGAGATTTACGGCGTAGACATTGGCGCGCCGATGCTGCGCTATGGCCACGCCCGCGCCGAAGCGCTGGGCGCGGCGATCCATCTCAGCCAACAGAACGCCGAATGCACCGACTTTCCGGACGGCAGCTTCGATCTGGTCTGCTCGGCCGCCGTGCTTCACGAAACCTCGACCAAGGGGATGCGGGCGATCTTCAAGGAGAGTCACCGCCTGCTGCGATCCGGCGGGGTGATGGTCCATGTCGACGTACCGGCGCGGCACGAGCATCTGGGCCTGTGGGACCAGATGCGGCTTGACTGGGAATCGCACTACAACAACGAGCCCTTCATGACTGTGCTTGCCCGCACCGACTGGATGGAGGTTGCCAAGGCGGCAGGCTTTGCCGAGGAAAAGACCGCAGTCGGCTACCGCCGCGGGGTGCGCGAACTTGACCCCAAACGGGAAGATTTCTTCACCGAGGGCCACCCGGAAGGGCGCACGATGTTGGGGTCGTGGTACGCCTGTTCGTCGGTGAAAGACTGAGCGCAAGCCTGCCTAGATCAACGGTCTGCTCACCCACAACATCTCGTCGGAAGCACATCCTCTGCCCGCAGTGTTATCGCAGGCACCGACTAAGCCGACTGCGCAAAAGCGGATGCCATCCGCGAAACGGCTGCGCGGCGGGCAGCGCAATTCTGGCGCATTGTTCGGCAGCGCGGAAACGCTGAGCGAGGCGCTGATGGACGATCACCGCGAGGGCGTGACGAAGTTCATCCTGCGCGGTTTCAATCCCGTCGAGGACGTTACCGCCATCGGCAGGGACCTCGCCCCGCTGCTGCACGCCAAGGCGCTGGACTATGACGTGCGAGTCAGCGCCAGTTCCATCACCACGTAACGCGTGCCGTTCCAGTTGCACGAATTGCCGTTGGCGCTCGACATGTCCGCAGCGAACTTCAGCTGGCTCATGCCAAAGTAGTTATAGCCCTCCGGTGCGCCGCTGTCTGGCTCCATCTCATAGCCATAGGTCAGCTTCCATTCGCCCGATGGCAGCGCGGACAGGCGCTCGGCGTAGGAATGCGAGCGCGATACCCGTTCTCCGCGCGTTTGCAGCGTCAGCGCCAGGTCCGGCCGGATCGTCACCTGCGCCTCCCACGTGTACAGAACCGAGCCATCTGGGGCGAGCGCGGTGCCTGCGACTTCCCAGATTCCGGCGATATCAGGGGTCACTTGGCGTGCACCTTGCCGAGCCACACACCTAGATCGCGCCCGGTTACCTGCGCTGAGGAGAACGGCTTCAGGCCTGTCACCGCAATCGCCCGTTCGATCAGCGACAACACGCCCGGCATGCCGGTCGACGGCGCGCTATCAGTCGCCAGGCCATCGCGCGGCCAGTCGAACCGGATGACCCGGTAGCGGCCCTTCAGCGCATCGGCCCAGGCGTTCCATTCGCGGAGGTTGGTTATCGATGAATGGAGCATCAGCATTACCGGGCTTTCGCCCTCTTCGCGGATGTGCAGGTGGACCGTGCCGGACGGTCCAAAGCGCGATGGCGCGGCAGCCTGATCTGCCTTCACCTGCCCATACGAAGGATTCCACCAGCCCAGCCGCATCGTGCCGCGCACGCCCGCGACCAGCAGCAACAGAACTAGCAACGCCTCGCCGACCCACTTCGCCATTCCCGACTCCCCGTCCTTTGCAGCAGGCTATGCGGGGTGGAGCAGCGGACCATTCAGGTTGCCAGCCTCTCCGGTCAGCGGATAGTCAGCCGGGGTGCATGGCACTGCGGGCCTCTCCGGCAGAGCTTTGGCGATCACAGGGAGAAACCAATGGATATCGACCGGCGCATGGTTCTGGGCGGGCTCGCCGCAGGGGCAATTGCCGCGCAAGTGAGCGCGGCGGGTGCGGCTGGCACATCGCCGGCCAGCCGGATGCGGACTTTCATGCTGATGCGCGGGGCGCTTGATGAACGGCTGATCTCCAGCTGGATGTCAGCCAATTACTATGGCGTCGTTGATGATCGAATGGAGCCGTTGTTCGATGTCGTCGCCGCTGTTTTTGCCCGTTACCGGCGCTTGCCTGATGGCAGCTTCGAAGGGGTCAGCGGCGAACTGGCGTGGTTTGTCGACAAGGATACTGGCAAGGCGATGGATACCTACCGTAACCCCTATACCGGGGAAACGGTCGACGTGCCCTCGGGAGGTCTGACGCCCTCGAAGATCTTATTCATGCCGGACTTGTCGATGCGCCTGTCGCGGTCGGTTCCGGGGATGGAATTTGCCCACGAGGTCATCGGCCCGGTCTCACGCGGCAATGACGTCTGGCTGACCGAGCGGTCGCGCAGCAGCTTCAAGGTTCCGGGTCAGGCGAGGCCCATGCGCTATTCCGAAAGCAACATCTTCAAGGCCAAGCGTTCGGCAATAGAGGCCAAGGGCGCGACACGGGTGACCAGTGATGTTGCCTTCACCAATGTCGTGTCGTGGCGGCCGTGGCTGAAGATGGGCGATCACCCCGGCCATCTGACTGCGACCGGCGCCGGGCAGCACACGTCTTCGCTCGACATGTTCCCGCCCGAGTGGATCGCGGCAACCCGCGCGCGGCGGCCCGAAGTGCTGAAGGACCCGGCCTCGATGCTCGCGCCGCTGTGGGACGCGCGTTAACCTTCGAGCAGGTCCAACAGTTCCGCATCGCGCCGGATGTTGCGCCGCGCCAGCGCATAGAGCGCCATGCCGGCGGCGAGGGCGGGCAGGCCGAAGTTGGCGATTGACCAGCCGACCATGGCGGGATCGCCGAACACCCGCTCAGTGATTGAGGCGACCGCCAGCGGGCCCAGTGTTGCGCCGATCATAGTGTTAAGCACCAGCGTCAGCGCCACCGCTGCACCGCGCATCCGGGGCGGAACGATTGACTGCAGCGTGGCCAGCATGACGATGCCCAGCACGGCAAAGGCCGTCCCTGCGCTCGCCACCAGCAACGCGGCGAGCGGCAGATGTCCGGTCAGCACGGCCAGCTCTGCCGGGATCGCGCAGGCCGGGATCAGCGCCAGAATGGTGAATCGCGCCATTGGCTTGCCGGCGCGCATCGAGCGATCTAGCAACCAGCCGCCGAGCAAGGGGCCGATCGCGGCGAAGGCCAGTGACACGGGCCCAAGGAAGCTTGCGAAGAACGCCGGGGTTGCGCCGAACTGGCGGACCAGCATCGCCGGCGCCCATGCTGCCGCGCCGTAAACCACGGCGAAACACACCGCGAAGCCAAGGTAGAGCGGCATCAGCACGGCGCGGTGGGCGATCAGGAAGTGCAGCTCGTCCTTGCCGGGAAGGGCGGCGACATGGTCCACCGAACCGCGCCGCACAGGCTCGCGGCAGAACAGCATCAGGGCGGCCACCAGAATGCCGCAACTGCCGAACAGCACAAAGGCGAGACGCCAGGGCGCCAGCGCGCCGATCAGCGGAAGGCCGGCAAAGGCCCCGCTCGCGGCGTGCGACAGGATCAGGCCGGTCAGCGCGATGGCGAGGCCATTGGCAAGGCTCTGCCCGAGCATGAAGACGCTGAGCGGCCGTCCGCGCCGTTCAGGCGGAAACAGGTCGGCGATCAGCGAGATCGCCGCCGGGCTGAGCGCCGCTTCCCCAAGTCCGACCAGCAAGCGCGCGGTAAAGATCTGGCCGAACGTCTGCGCCAGCCCGCTGGCAATCGTCGCCATGCTCCACAGCGCAATCCCGCCCATGACGAGGTTGCGGCGTGATTTGCGGTCGGCCAGCAAGCCCATGGGCAGCCCAACGAAGGCATAGAACAGCCCGAAGGCGAGGCCTTGCAGCAAGCCAATCTGCTGGTCGCCGATGCCGATGTCCTGCCGGACCGGATCGACCACGACATTGAGCACGCTGCGGTCGATGACCGAGAACAGCCCGGCAAGGAACAGCAGGGCGATGAAGCCCCATGCGCGGCGCGGGGAGGGCCAGGCGGCCTCGCTCACAGAAGCTCCAGTGCCCGGGCGCGGGTCTTGATGTAATCGCCCAGCCAGTCCAGCCCGCGAAAGCGCAGCGTCCCGCGACCGACCGAACGCGAGCTATCGGCCATGCCTGAAACCAGCCGGAAGGCCTTGGCCATCAGGAACAGCTCCTGATTTTCGATCTCTGCCGATGTAAACGGCCGGACCGAGGCGTAGCCCGCCTCGAAGGCCTCACCGTAAGCGGGCGAATAGCCGTAGAACAGGTTGCCCCACGTGTAGTTCTTGACGTCCTGCATGAGGAAATCCTCACCCAGCGCGTCGAAATCGAGCAGGGTAATCTGGCCGTCTTCGTTGACGTGGACGTTGCTGGGGTGGAAATCGCGGTGACACACGCCCATCGGCAGGCCTTCGGCGGCCAGCTTGTCAAACCGTTCGGCCATGCGTTCGGCGATGATCGGATAATCGCGCAAGTCGTCGGGCCGGTCATAGACGAAGTCGATCAACGCCGGCATCCAAACCGAATATTCCTTGGCCTGATCCGTGGAGTACGTGTGGTCCGCGCCGATCCATTCCGAACCCAGCAAGTGCATTTCGGCGAACAGTGCGCCGATGCGGTGGGCGGTGTCCTCGCTCAGGCACTCGCCGAACTTGCAGCCGGGCGCCCAGTCATAGAGCGCAAGCGCGCGGTCGCCCTCTGGGGCGGCGGCCTTGAACCACAGGCACCCGTCCTTTTGCGCGACCGCCACCGAAGCCGGGAAGCCCTTTTCGCGCAGGAAATCGAGGAACGACAGCTCGTAGCCAACTGAATCCACATCGCGCCATGTCTTGCGCCATGAGCGAAGGGCGAACTGCGTACCCGAACCGTCCTTGATCAGGTAGACGTCGTTCATGCCGCGATAGAGCAGAAAGGCATCGACCGGACCCGGCAGGTCATAACGCCGCGCCACTTCGGCGGCGATGAACGCGGGGTCCAGCACCGAGTGCGAAATGACCGCGCTTACGAGGGGGTTGTCAGGCGAAGAAGGTGCAGAGAGCATGGGCGATCCGATCAGGGGCTAGGTCAAAAATATCACGGTTGAGGTCTGGCAGGTCGACAATTTTGCAGTTCGGCAGCAGGGCTGCGGCGGCGCGCGAGACGCCGGCGATGTCTTCCTCGGGCTGAAGCAGAAGCGCGGGCTGGCTCACTTCGGGCAGGCGGGAATAGTCGTAGTCCCAGACACCCATGTAGGCCCAGGTGAAGCGGTGCAGAACCTTGGCCTTGTCGGAGAAATTCCACACGGCCTTTGACATCGGCACGGCCGGATCGCGGTTGGTGACTACGTAAGTCCACAAGTTGGCCAGCAGCGCCTTGATCACCTCGCCGTCCTCATCGGGTTCGGGGTAGCCCAGTGCTTCGGCCAGCTTCCCGGCGCGGCTTTCTGACGGATACATCGGCACGCCGGTCAGCGCGATCCGGCCAATCAGGTCGGGCCGCAGAAGGGCAAGCTCGATCGTGTGCAGCGTGCCGGTGTGGAAACCGTAGCAATCGACCGGCCCGGTCAGGCCAAGGGCGTCGAGCGCGTCGGAGAATGCGGCGGCGTAGCCCGGAATTCCCGGCGGGGCGGGGGGCGCGTCCGACATGCCATAGCCGGGCGTGTCGAAAGCAATAACCCGGCGGTCGGCGGCACAGGCAGTGATCAGCGCTTCGTATTCGTAGGATGACGACGGATTCTGGTGCAGCAGGACCAGCACGGGCTTGCCGCTGTCCGCCCCGGCGGTGCGGTAATGCATCTGTCCATAGCGGCAGGTGGTATAAGCGCGTTGAATTGACACAGGGCTCTCCTTTGCGGCGCAAGCATGCAGGCAGGCTCGCATGCCTCGCTCGCGTCATGTCCGCCTATCCACCATTCGGACAAAGCTCCCGCTAATCACGGAAACAGCCGGGTTTCCCTATCCATTGCGGTATCAACCTGGGGAGAACACCGTGACGAAACTTGCGACCGGGACCAAGGCCGGTTTCGCGGTTGGCCAGATTGCCGGCCAGCTGTTCCGCGACGTGCCTTCGCTGCTGCTGCTGTTCTACCTGACTACCGTTATGGGGATAGCGCCAGCGGTGGCGGGCTCGGCGATCTTCCTGCCCAAGGTCTTCTTCGGGGCTGTGTTTGACCTCGCCGTCGGCATGGGATCGGACCGTATCGCGGACCGCTTTCCCCGGCGGCGCTGGCTGCTGGTCGGCGGGGTGCTGGCACCGCTGGCAATGCTGGCGGTCTTCGCCGTGCCCCATGCCTCGCAATCCGTGCAGGTGGCCTGGGTGTTCATGACCTTCAGCCTCTACATGGCGACCTTCAGCATGTTTTCGGTGCCTTACCTCGCCCAATTCACCGAAATGTCGCCCGATCCGCAGGAACGGACCGAACTTATGGCGTGGAAGCACGGCTTCACCGGCGTCGGCGTGCTGCTCAGTTCGGCTGCGGCACCGGCCTTGGTCGGACGTCTCGGCGGGGACCGGACAGCCTACCTGATTACCGCTGCGCTGGTTGGCGCGATGTGCCTGCTGTGCCTGTTCACTGCCTGGCGTTTCGCGGCACGCATTCCAGACCGTGTGAGCACCGGCCGGCCCTTGTCGCTACATGACCTGCCAAATGCCTTCCGCGATCGCAGCTTTGCTGTTCTGTGCCTGTCAGCGGTGATCATGACGGTTGCCTCAGGCGTGTCCTATGCGTCGTTCGCCTTCTTCGTGAAGTTTGCGATGCAGCGCGCGGACGCTTTCGCGCAGATTGGCGTGATGTCAGCAATCATGGCGTTTGCGGTGATGGGCGGATCACCCTTGTGGGTCTGGGTCGCGCGGAGGCTCGGCAAGAAAAACACGTACGTGCTGGCAGCTTGCGGTCATGGCCTGGTGACACTGGCCTGGGGGCAACTGGTCGATGCGCCGATCTGGGTGGCGTACGGCCTCGCCGCTATCATGGCGACGTTCAATGCGGGCTGGGGCCTGATTGTCCTTTCGCTGCTGTCGGATACCATCGCCGATGCCCGGACCCGGCTGGGTGAGAACCGCGCCGGCGTCTATTCGGCGATCTGGTCGATTATCGAGAAGGCGGGAATTGCGCTGGGCGGTACGCTGATTGTCGGCGCGCTGCTTTCCGCCAGCGGCTTCGATGCCGCAGCCGCGCAGCGCGGAGCGGCGCAATCGGCGCAGGCCGTGGCCGGCATCGTGTTCTCCTACGCAACGCTGCCCGGCCTCGCCAAATTGGTGGCCGCTGCGCTGATTTGGCGGCTTGTCGATGGCAAGCAGGAAGGAAAAACCGATGCCAAGTGAACAAGCCGGAGTCGTATTGGTTGGTTGCGGCAGGATCAGTGCATCGCACCTGCGCGCCATTGCCGAATTGCCTGAGGACTATCGCCTGATAGCGACGGTCGATCGCGATATTGGCCGGGCCGATGAAGCGGCGGCGCCATTTGGTGCCATGGCCTTGGCATCGCTCGATCACGCGCTGGCGCTGCCCGGGGTGACCTGCGTGATCCTGTGCACGCCCAATGGCGACCATGCCCAGCAGGCGATGGCCAGCCTGAAAGCCGGTAAGCACGTGCTGGTTGAAAAACCGCTCGCCGAAACCGGGGAGCAGGCGAGGGCATTGGCCACCGAAGCCCAGCGTCAAGACTTGGTGCTCGCCGCCGGCCACACATTCCGGCATTGCGCGCCGGTCAATTACCTGCTCGATCATGTGGCGGAGCTTGGCCGGTTGCGCGCGGTTGAAGTCAGTTCCTGTGTCTTCTGGGATGGTCCGCAAGCTCCGTGGTGGGCCGAACGCACGCCTGAGGAAGGCCTGATCGTCTCGTTGTTCGCGCCGCATTCGCTCGATTTCATCCAGCTCGCCATGGGCGATGTCGCGCCGACGCGGGTCCATGCCGAAGGCGCGCGCCACCAGTCAGGCTGGCAGGGCGAGGACGAGGCGATGATCGTGCTCGCTTATCCGGGCCGACGCATGGCCACGCTCCATCTGTCCTATAACCAGCTGCCTATCCATGACCGCAAGGTGCTGTTTTTCGAAAAGGGCGTGATGGAGATCATCCATGGCGAGACCCTGCTGTGGAACGGCGCACCGGTGATCGTGCCGCCGCCGGGGATGGTCACTGACCCGGGCCGCATGGGCGGGCGCGATCTTGCGCATTACTTCAGAGGTCAGCTTGCCGAATTCGCCAAAGCCATGCGCCGCGAGGGGCATCGCTGCCCCAGCGGGGCGGAAGCCGCGCTCGGCATCGAACTGCTTGACCGGGTGCGCGCATCGCTGCGGGCTAATTCAGCCGAGGAAATCGATCCACCACCGAAAGGATAGCCATGTCGCTATTGCTTGCCCTTGCCACTACCGTAGCTGTCGCTCCACCAGACAAGCCAGTCTCCTTCCCGCAACCGCGCAGTGATGCCCCTGCGCCGCCATTCCCGCCGCTCTTGCCCGGAGCAGCCTTTGCTGAATGCCGTGATTGTCCGGAGATGGTGGTGATCCCGCCGGGATCCTTCGTGATGGGTTCATCCGCGAGGGAGCGCCGGAAGCTGGGTGTGCTGGCGATGTTCGACAAGATGGAGGAGCCGCGCCGCCGAGTGACGATCGGCTACCGGCTTGCCGTGGGCCGCTATGCGGTAACCTTTGCCGAGTGGGACGCCTGCGCGGCCGACGGCGGGTGCAATGGCTACCGCCCCGGTGATGCCGGCTGGGGACGCGGGCGGCGACCGGTGATCAACGTCAACTATGCCGATGCCATGACATATGTCGGCTGGCTGTCACGGAAGACGGGACAGCGGTATCGCCTGCTGAGTGAAGCGGAGTGGGAATATGCGGCGCGCGCTGGCACGAAGACCTGGTATCCTTCGGGCAATGCCCTCGGGCCTGACGACGCGAACTTCGGGAACAACCTCGATCGCACCAGCGAGGTCGGCTCCTATCCGCCCAATCGGTTTGGCCTGCATGACATGATCGCCAACGTCGCCCAGTGGGTCGGCGATTGCCACCATGACGATTATGTTGGTGCGCCGAATGACGGATCGGCGTGGGTCAGCGGCGATTGCAAGCTGCGCAATGTGCGCGGGGGCGGCTGGATCCTTTCAGGCTGGAGCGTCCGCTCGGCCCAGCGCATCGGCGATCCGCCGGGAGCGCGCAATAGCCACCTGGGATTCCGGGTGGCGCGGGAATTGCCGCAAGATTGACGTCCTGGCGGGCTGTGACAAGCCCGCCGCATATCTTCCGCATAACCAAATCGGCCGCACATACGAAAACGGCCGCACTTTCGTGCGGCCGTCTCGTTACGGTAGTCCGGTTTCAGGTCAGAACTTGGCCTTCACCACCACGCCTGCCGTGCGCTGATCGGGCAGGTTGTAGAACAGGGCGGCGTTGGCGCGGACGCCAAAGGTGCCACCGATCGGATCGAACCCGGTCTGGTCGATCAGGCTGGTGATGTTCGTGTCGTTGAACAGGTTGGTCACGTAGCCTTCGATGGTGAACGGACCCTTGGTGATGCCGGCGCGCAGGTTCACGACAGTACGGGCGGGAGACTTCGAGGTGTTGGCCTGACCGCTCCAGGTGCCCGACTTGTAGGACAAGTCACCACGGATGAACCAGCTGCCATTGTCCCAGCTTTCAATGTCATGGCCGACCTGGGCGCCAAAGGTGAACGAGTACTTCGACGAATAGGGCATTTCCTTGCCCGAATAGTCGTAGATGCCGGTCAGCTGGCTCAGCGTCACGCTCTTGAACTGCTTGATGTTGCTGTCGTTGAGTGCGCCGGCCATGTCGATCGTCAGATAGTCATTCGCGCGGAAGGCGATTTCGGCCTCGATGCCCTTCAGGTCGACCGAACCGGCGTTCTGGACACCGCCGGTCAGGATCGGCGAAGCGTTGGCAACCGGGATGAGCAGCTGGACCGAGTTGATCTGGTCACGCCACTGGGCATAGTACGCTGCCACGGCATAGCGCAGTGCGCCGTCGAGCGCCTTGCCCTTCACGCCCAGTTCGTAGTTGGTGATCTTTTCAGGCAGAACGGCAACCTTCACGCCGGCAGCCGCCGCCGCAATCTGCGTTGCCGCCGTCTGGGTGATCAGGTTGGAGTTGAACTGCGCCGGGTTCACGCCCTTGGCCCAGCTTGCATAGATCATCATGTCAGGCGTGACCTGGAAATTGGCAATCACGCGCGGCATGAAGTTCTTGTACGTGGCGCTGGCGAGCAGGGCACGCGGCGCATAGGTGCCGACCGGGATCAAGTCGGGAACCGTTACAGTTACAGCAGTCGCGCCGTTGTAGGCATAAAGCTTGTCAGTCTGGTAACGGCCTTCAGCGCTGAGCGAGAACTGGTCGGTGAAGTCGTAAGTGATGCCGCCAAAGATGCCATAGGTCTTGTTCTGGCTGACGCCGCCCGGAGGTGTTGTGCCAGCGGCGGTCAGAACGCCGGTGGTGCCGCGCGATGCCGACTGGACCGTGGCGTTCAGGTAGCTGAAGCCGCCGACCATGTGCAGGCTGTCGGATTCATAAGCCAGACGCGCTTCGAGCGAATTGTCCGTCGTCTTGCGCTCTACGAGGAACGGGAAATCATAGTACCCACGGGGTGAAGTTGCCGGGACCGATGCGCCCGAACCCGCCGCGATCAGGCTGCCGTCGAAGCCATCGAGGTCGATCATGGTGTTCCATGCCTCGGTGCCCCAGCCTGCAAGCGCCGAGAACGTGATCTGGTCGGTGATGTCGAGATCGCCAGTCAGGTGATAGTGGTGGTAATTGCGACGCAGGCCATAGCCCTGAACACCATTTTGCGGGCGGACGAGGCGGTTTTCCGGGATGGCCAGGAAAGACGCCGTGCTCGCGTCACTGGTAACGTTCGCCGAAACCGGGTTGGGCGGTGTGCCAACGGTGCCGCAGATGTAGGGATTGACCACCGCAACCAGTCCGGCAGCGCCCAGAACACCCCGGTTGTCACCCGTGAAAGAGCAGTTGGCCGAGTTCTTCAGGATGACCGTGCCGGCAGCGTTCTTCACGTCATAGGCAACGTAGCGGCCGTTGGCGGGGGCGCCGTCATCGTCCTTGGAGAACAGCATGAAGGCCTTGATCTTCAGCCCGGTAACTGGCTTGAACACGGCCGTCACCGATCCCGAGGTCGATGACTGGTCGCCCAGCGTGCCGCCGCCGGCAGCGGCATTGACCCACGAACCCTTCTTTTCGAAATAGTCGAACGAACCGCGCAGGTAGAGAATGTCTTCAAGCAGCGGGCCTTCGATTTCGGCACGGTACTTCTGGTTGCCGTGCGTGCCATAGCTGACCAGACCCGAACCATGGAATTCGTTCCCGGGTTCGCGGTTCACCACGTTGACGGCACCGGCAAAGGTGTTGCGGCCGAAGTAGGCGCTCTGCGGACCCTTGAGGATTTCGATACGCTCGGGCGAGGAGATCGAGGTGAAGGCCGAAGGCGAGGACACCGGAACGCCATCAATGAACAGCGAAGTGGTGGTGGCCAGCGTCGTTACCGGGGTGAAGCCGCGCAGCACGACCTGCTGGAAGCCGCGGTCGGCGTGGCCAGACGAGCTGTCGTTGATGTTAAGGCCCGGCGTGTTTGCGGCCAGATCCTGCATCGTCGTGACGCCCTTGGCATCAAGCTTTTCGGCGGTGAAGGCCTGCACGGTAACCGGGGTGCTGAGGATGTCTTCCTCGCGCTTACGCGCCGTGACGACGATCGCGCCGGCATCGGCTTCTTCGACGGTTTCGTCGGCTGCTTGGGCGAAAGCAGGCTGGGCTGCTGCAAGCGTTGTAGCGATGGCTGCCAGTGACATTGACGCAGAAAGGTGACGCTGGAATCGAAGAGTTGTCATAAATTCCCCCCATGGGCGTGGACCGGGGTGCCATTTTGGCTTTGGGAACCCGGTACCGTTTCAATCAGTGCAGAAGGTCCTCCTCACGGCGTATGATTTGAACTGAAGTGACCCCGATTATTCGCCTGTCGGATTTGGGGCCTGCCACGTTCTGATAAAAAACAATGCGTTAACGCCCTCCTGCGACATCGAGAACCGTTCCGGTGACGTAGGTCGACTCGTCCGAGGCAAGGTAAAGGATCGCATCGGCGACTTCACGAGGCGTTCCCAGACGGTGCATGGGAACCATGCGGAGCGGGCTATATTCGAGGCCTTGGTCGTGCATCGCCTGCAAATAGGGTCCGGCAAGTTCGGTGTCGATCGGGCCGGGGGCAACGGCATTGATGGTGATGCCGTGATCCGCCAGCTCGATCGCGAGATCTCGCACAAAGCCGACGACGCCGGCCTTGGCGGTCGAGTAGGCAGAGGCGCCGGTATGGAAGGCGTTCCACACAGTGCCGTTCCGCGCGCCCGACGACAGGCATACGATCCGGCCATAGCCGCGCGCGATCATGCCCGGCACCACCGCGCGGGTGCACAGGAACATGGAGCGGAGCGAAAGCACCATGGTACGGTCCCAATCGGCAACGGACAGGTCCCATATCCTTCCCGAAACGCCGCCGCCGACATTGTTCACGAGGACTGACACCTCGCCGGCCTGAGCAAAGGCTGCCTCAACCTGTGCCTCGTCGGTCACGTCCGCAGTAATGCAGGTGACGTCGGTTGCGTTGCCGATCAGGGTTGCAGTTTCGGCCAATCGCACGCCATCGTTATCGATCAACAGTAGCCGCGCCCCCTCTTCGGCAAAGCGCAGGGCGCTGGCGCGACCAATGCCAAGGCCTGCGCCAGTGACCGCCGCGAGCTTGCCGGTCAATCGTCTGGCGAGCTGTCCTGATTGTGATTCCATCATCATGCCCCCGTATCCAGCTTTCTCCGCTCTGCGGAGCAAGGGTGCAAGTTTGGTTTGCCGCACAGCGATAAGGTTATGGGAGCGGCATGATCTCGCTCGATAACGGATTTCAGGAAGCCGTCGCCATCGTCGCGGATATGCGCGCAAGCTCCGCGCGCTTGCGGGATACCTTGAAATTCAAAGCAAGCCATAGCGGCGCGGTGCCGGCACCGGCGCTTGATCTGCTCGGCTTTGCGGGCGGGGAAGGGAGTGAAGTGCTGCTCGTCCATCCGGACAGCGAGCGCGGTGCAATCCGCCTTATCGAGGTGCACGGCGATCCGCTGCCGCGCACACGCGATGGTGGGCAGTCTTGGGATCCGGGCGGCATCTTCGATATCAACATGCGCGCCTTGCAGGGCATTGAGCCATTGCACCGGGCGCTGTCGCTCAGCGGCTTTTCCTCGCCTGCGCCGATCACTGACTGGGACTTCGGACCGCTCTCGGTTCGTGAGGTGGTTGAGGCCGACGCCGATGGCGTGGTCATCGCGCTGATGGAACGGGTGGCCCCGATGCTTCAAGGTTATGAAGGCATCGGCGGGCCAGCATCGTGGGTGTTCAATTCCACCCAGATCGTCCCGGATTTCGCGGCTGCGCGGGCGTTCTATTGCGAGACACTGGGCTGGCAGGTTGTGCAGGAAACACAGCTGCAGCATCCGGATGGGCGCAATTGCATGGGCCTGCCTGTTCGACTGGCTCCGGGAATTGGCGCGCAGGTCGGCATCTATCATCCCCATGGCCGGATGGAGGGATCGGTCGAGATCATCGCCTTCGATTGCGGCGGCATCGACTTTTCGGATGCCGCACCCGGTCGCGGCTGGGCTTGTCTGCGCTTTATGGTCAGCGATGCGGCGAGCATGCTGGAGCGGGCGGGGCAGGGCGATTGCACGGTGACGCCGTTGGTCGAACTCGACTGGCAACCGCATGGCCGCTGCCTCGCCGGATCGATCCGCACGCCGTGGGGCGCGCGGCTCGAAGTGCTGCAAGCGGTCTAGCGCGCCAGTAATTCTAGCGCGGAAGACCGTTCAGGAAAGCGACGGTCTCGGCCTCGCTGACGACGTCGGCGTATTTGGCGTTCATGTCGAACAGGTTGGCTTCATGAGGGGCGGGGTGGCGATCGCCGCAAGCCTCGGCCACGACAGCGGTGCGGAAGCCGTGGGACATGGCATCGATGCAGGTCGCCCGCACGCAGCCGCTGGTGGTGAGCCCGGTGAGCAGCACGGAATCAATTCCCGCCGCCGTCAGCGTCGATGCCAGCGAGGTGCCGAAGAAGGCGCTGGGGTATTGCTTGGAGACGATCAGTTCATCGTCCTGCGCGACCAGCCCCGGCCCGAACGCGCCCATCGGGCTGCCCTTGATGAAGTTCTTTAGTGGCGCGGCCTTTTCAAAAAAGCGGCCGCCGTCGATGGCGCTGGGGTGATATACGACATTGGTCAGCACCACCGGCACGCCAGCCGCGCGGGCAGCCTCGCGAATCCGCAGGGCAGAAGCGATGGCATCCTCGACCCCGGCATAGAGATCGCATTCGGGGTCGAAATAGCCTTGGCAGAAATCGATCAGGATCAGTGCCGGGCGCGATCCGAAACCGACGCGGGTGTTGTAGGCGCGGGCATAGTTGGCCAGCAGTTCGTCGTCGCTCATGCGGGTGCCTTTTCGTGATGGAGCCAGGGCTGGATGAGCGCTTGCGCCGCTTCGAAGCGGGAAATGTCCGCGCCGTGGTTTTCCAGCAGCATGTCAGTCTCGTCCCAACCCATCATCAGCGCCAGTCGCCGCTCGGATGGCAGGGTGAAGGGAATGGGTTCAAGGCCCTCGACAGTGAGGGTCATGCCTTCAAGATCGGCGGTAAATGTGCGCCCTGCGGCGGCGGCCACTTGCAACTGCGTTGCCGTGGCGTTGCAAACCGTGATCGGTAGCAGTCCGTTGCGCATGCAGTTGGAGTGGAAAATCTCGCCGAAAGATGTGGCGATGACTACGCGCAGGCCGAAATCCGCTATGGTCCAGACCGCCTGTTCACGGCTCGATCCGGAACCGAAATTGTCCCCGCAGACAAGGAACTTCGTCTCACGGAACGGCGGCTGATTGAGCACGAAGCCGGCGTTCTCGCTGTCGTCCGGGTTGAACCGGCGGTCATGGAAGGCATGGGCGCCGAGCCCCTTTTTCTGGGTGAGCAACAGGAAACGCGCGGGGAAGATGATGTCGGTATCGACATTGTCCTCCGGCATCGCGGCGGCTGTTCCGGTGACGGTGGTGAAGGGCTGCGGTTTCATGATGCAAGGTCCCGGACATCAACAATGCAGCCGCTTACCGCCGCCGCTGCGGCCATGGCCGGGCTCATCAGGTGAGTACGCCCGCCGGGGCCCTGACGGCCCTCGAAATTGCGGTTCGAGGTGGAGGCGCAGCGCTCGCCCGGCTGCAGGCGGTCATCGTTCATCGCGACGCACATCGAACACCCGGCGAGCCGCCATTCGAACCCGGCGTCGAGGAATATCCGGTCCAGCCCTTCGGCCTCAGCCTGCATCTTGGTGGCAGCTGAGCCCGGTACGACGATGGCCTTGATCCCGCTGGCAACCTTGCGGCCCCGCGCGATGGCGGCGGCGGCGCGCAGGTCCTCGATCCGGCCATTGGTGCACGATCCGATGAAGGCGTGAGTGACCGGAGTTCCGGCGATCTGCCCACCTGGCTCCAGCCCCATATAGGCCAGCGCTTTCTCCGCCTCGCGCCGCTCTGCGCCCTCACCAAGCGTGGCGGGATCGGGGAGGGCGGCGGTGACCGGACCCGCCTGATGCGGGCTGGTACCCCAGCTGACCTGCGGGGCAACCTCGGCGAGATCGATGGTGACGATGCGGTCCCACCCTGCCTCCTCGTCAGAAACAAGGCCGCGCCAATAGGCAGTCGCAGCTTGCAGATCTGCGCCTTCGGGTGCCATCCGGCGGCCCCGGACATAGGCAAATGTCGTCTCGTCCGGCGCGACAAGACCGATGCGGCTACCGGCCTCTATGGTCATGTTGCACAGGGTCATGCGCTCGGCCATCGACATGGCGCGCACCGCCTCGCCGGCGTATTCGACCGCGTGGCCGACAGCGCCATTCGAACCGATGCGGGCTATCAGCGCGAGCGAGACGTCCTTGGCCGAGACCAGCGGATGCCGCTCACCCACCAGTTCCACCTTCATCGTCCTGGCCTTGCCCTGCCGCAGGCACTGGGTGGCCATGACGGTCGCCTGCTCGCTTGCGCCGATGCCAAAGGCCAGTGCCCCGAAGGCCCCGTGCGTGGTGGTGTGGCTATCGCCGCAGACGATCGTCGTGCCGGGCAGGGTAAAGCCCAGTTCCGGCCCGATAACATGGACGATGCCCTGATCCGGGCCATCAAGCGCGGCATATTCGATGCCAAAGTGCGCGACGTTTTCCTCCAGCTCGGCCACCTGCGCCCGGGCGAGAGGTTCGGCGATGCCAGTGCTGCGCGCGCGGGTGGGGACAGCGTGATCGGCGACAGACAAATGAGTTTCGGGCCGCCGCAGCCGTCGTCCCGCCTCGCGCATGGCGACGAAAGCCTGCGGGCTGGAAACCTCGTGCAGCAGTTGCCGGTCGATATAGAGCAGCGCCTCACCGCCGGGCAATTCGGCGACGACATGGCTGTCCCACAACTTCTCGTAAAGTGTACGCGGCTGGCTCATGTCACTTGGGGGCCTTGGCTGGGATCACGACTTCGACATAGTCGGCGATGATGCGGGCGAAGCGGTCGGGAATTTCCAGCGGCGGATAATGACCGACATCGGGCATCATCAGGCGCGAGATCTGCGCGTTCGACAGATAGCGCGCAATGGCATTGGCCGCGCTTTCGGGCAGCAGCGGATCGCCCGTTCCCCAGGCGAGCAGGGTGGGAGCCTTGACCTTGGCCATCTCGATGGCTGCCTGCTTGCCATCGCCAATCCGCGCGACCAGCGCGATCGGGTGCTTTTCCTTCTGACGCCGGTTGAAATCATAGTACTCGGCGCGGGTTCTGACCGATATGCGCGCGGGATCACCCGCGAAATAGGACAGATATTCGTTCCAGAACGTCATGTCCTGATAACCGGTCTTCACCGCCCGGGCCTGCGCATCGAGAAAGCTCTGCGGCTGGACGAGGTGGTCGGTCTTTACCGGATCGGATGGCGTGTTTGACAAGATCAGCCGCTCGACCAGTTCGGGGCGCTTGGCGGCGAGGTACATGCCCATCGTGCCGCCGCTGGAAACGCCGACAAAGGTCAGTTTCTTCACGCCCAGCGCGTCGACAAACCCTTCGGCAATCTCCACCGGCTGGACGCTCGCGGCGGCTTCGTCGGTGGCCGGGCCGGAAAGGCCGTAACCCGGAATGTCATAGCGGATCACGCGGTAGCGGCCCTTGAGCAGCTGGGTGATCCGGTCCCACGTCCGCACCGAGCTTTGCGAGCCATGGACCATGAAGAGCACCGGCGCGCTGCGCGGACCTTCGTCCTTGTAGTGAATCTCGACGCCCTTGATCGTCATGTAGCGACTTTGCGCGTCCTGATATTTCTTGCGCAGTTCGGCCACCGAAAGGCGCGGGAACGCTTCGCTGGCCGCTGTAGCACCCTGCGCCCATGCCGGCAGCGGCTGAAGCGCGGCGACGCTGAGCGCCAGCGCTGTAAAGATCCTGCCAAGTGCCATTATCCCGAGACTCCCCGTGAGAATTCGTTATCCCGGTTATCGGCCATTTAATGAGCTTCCGAAAGGCTTGCACGTCTATCCGACTGGTGGTGAGCCAGCCGCCGTTTGATCGACGGCAAGGCTCGCTGTGGTGAGGAACGGGCACTGGCCCGGACCTTCGGGAAGAAAAGGACTGCCCGCGATGATCGACAGGCGCAAATTCACGCTCGGCGCTGCGGCCTTTGGCTTTGGCGCACTGGCTGGACCGCTTGAGGCGAAGGTTCGGCGCAAGCCCGCGCGCATGCTCGATGTCATCGTGCTGGGCGCCGGCGCTTCGGGCCTGCAGGCGGCGTGGATTCTGGAGCAGCAGGGCCTGAAGGTCAAAGTGCTTGAAGGGCGGGGCCGTGTCGGCGGCCGCATTGCGACGCTGATGGACCAGCCCGGCTATCCCGAAATGGGCTTCAATTCGATGGCGGACGGCTATGGCCGCGGCTTCGACGCGGCGGAACGTGCGGGCGTTGAACTGGTCGAAGTCGGCGCGCGCTATCGGCTCGGCAAGCCGCCGATGCTCTGGCTAAATGGCAAATCCATGACCCGCGAGGATTGGGCGAAATTTCCCGGTAACCCGTTCCCCGATGCGCTCAAGACCACTATGCCGGGAGAACTGGTCGCCAAGCTGATCGGCCAGAAAAATCCCCTTGCCGATTGGACCGCGTGGAACGATCCGGCCAGCGCCAAGCTCGATATTCCGCTGCGAGATTTCCTAAAAGCGCAAGGCCTGACAGACGAGGCCATCCGGATCGGAAACGATGTTTCGCCTTATTACGGCACAACAGCGGCAGACGTTTCGGCGTTGATGCTTGAATACAACGATGGCTTCGTTAAGGCGCAATTTGCTGCCGGTCCGCGGTCCATGGCGGTGAAGGGCGGCAATATCCAACTGGCCGAAGGCATGGCGAAGCTGCTCAAGGGCGATGTCCTGCTGGGCAAGGAAGTGATTGCGATCACCAGCAGCGCGGCTTCGGCGACGGTCCATTGCCGCGACGGTTCGCAGTTTACCGCGCGCAAGGTGATCTGCTCGCTGCCGTTCTCGACTCTGCGCAAGGTCAAGATACTGCCGGGCCTGAAGGGACCGCAGGCGCAGGCCGTGGCCAGCCTGCCATACCAGCCGCTGTCGATGGTCTTCCTCACCGCCACCGCGCCGTTCTGGGACGAGGACGGCCTGGCGCTGGGTATGTGGACCGATGGCATGGCCGGCAACCTGATGCCGCAGCGCTTTGGCAGCTCGCCTGACGAGATCACCGGTTTCATCGCGCAGGCGCGGGGTGGCCTCGCCAACACCTGGGACGCGATGGGGCGCGACGCCGTGTTTACCGCCGTCACCGGCGCGATCGAGACCATGCGCCCATCGACCAAAGGCAAGCTGCGCGCCGCCGAATTCTTCAGCTGGAAGAACGAGGGCTTCAATCTGGGCGACTGGGCCTATTTCGGTCCCGGCCACATCTCTGGCCTGGTCAATCACATGGCGAAACCGGCGGGCCGCGTGCATTTCTGCGGGGAACACACCGCAACCGGCGCACGCGGGCTTGAAGGGGCCTTTGAATCCGCCGAACGCGTCGCTCTAGAAGTGTTGGGAGCCTGATCTTGGATTACGATTACATTCCCCTGCCGCAGCGCAAACCGCTCATCTGGCCGAACGGCGCACGGGTCGCGTTGATCCTGACGTTCAACCTTGAAACGTGGGACCTGACCAAGGACACCGACAAGCCCTATTATGCTGGCGGACCGGCGATCCTGCCCGATGTGCTGCCAGGTAACACGCCCGATTTTCCCAACTTCACCTGGCGCGAATATGGCCAGCGGGTGGGCATCTGGCGGCTGTTCGACCTGTTCGACAAGTTGGGCGTCAAGGCCAGCTGCACGACCAACGCGGTCACCTTCGAACGGCGCGGCGCGATGACCGATGCGGTGCTGGAGCGCGGCTGGGAGCTGCTGACGCACAACTGGGAGCAGGGCGAGCTGCTCTCCAGCTTTGCCCACGATCCGGCGGCGGAGCGCGACATTGTGCTGCGCAGTCTTGATCAGTTTGAGAAGTACACCGGGCGCAAGTCCAAGGGCTGGCTGTCATCCTCGCTGCGCGGAACGATGCAGACGGCGGACATCCTCGCCGAATATGGCTGCACTTTCTACTGCGACATCATGAATGACGATCAGCCCTATCTGCTGCGTACGCCGCACGGGCCCATCGTTTCGGTGCCTTACTCTAACGAAATCAACGATTTCACCTTCATCACCCGCAAGAACTTCACCACCGACCAGTTCCGCGATGCGCTCATCGAGGAACTGGATGTGTTGTACGACGAGGGTGCGACCACGGGCCGGATCATGAACGTCGGACTGCATCCACACGTATCGGGCCGCGCGCACCGGGTACGGGCGCTGCGCGAATTCATCGAACACGCCAAGTCGCTGCCGGGCGTGTGGTGGGCGACGCGCGAGGAGATTGCCGAGTGGTATCTCGCCAATCATGAAGCGCACATTCCCGGACAACTGAAATGAGCCGCAGCGAGACCTTCCTGATCGTCGGCGGCGGCATTGGCGGTCTGACTTCAGCAGCGGCGCTGGCGCAGCAGGGGTTCAAGGTCACTCTGCTCGAAGCCGCGCCGGAATTTGGCGAGATTGGCGCGGGGCTGACGATCACGCCCAACGCCATGAAGGGTCTCGATTTCATCGGTGCTTGCGAGCGCGTGGCGGCGGCGGGCGTTGAGCCGGGCAAGCAGCGATTCACGCATTGGCAGGATGGCCGCACGCTCGTTTCCGTTGACCGGAGCACCCAGCGCGAGAAATACGGTGCACCGTACATCACCATCCACCGCGCCGACATTCACGAGGTTTTGCTTGAAGTTGCGCGCGAAGCCGGGGTTGATCTACGGGCGAACAGCCCGGTCGTGGCCAGCGAGGGCACGACGGCAATCTTGGCTGACGGAACCCGGATTTCGGCGGAAGTGCTGATCGGGGCGGACGGCGTAAAGTCGGTCATCCGCCAGAGGTTCGAGGCTGAGCCGCCCTATTTCACCGGCCATGTCGCCTGGCGCTGCCTGGTGCCGGTGACGCCCGAAATTCAGGATCTGTCTGATTGGCCGGGCATCATCATTGGCCCGGGCGGCATGATCGCGCGATACAATGTTCGCGGCTCGACGATCCTCAACCTCGTTTTCTTCCGCCGGCAGGATGGCTGGACCGACGATGGCTGGGCCATCGCCGCCGATCCTGACGAAATGCGCGGTGCCTATGCCGGCTGGTGCGACGATGCCCAGCGCCTGATCGAAGCGGCCTGCCAGCAGAAGATGTACAAGTGGGCGATCAACGCCCGCCGTCCGCTTTCCACCTGGGTGCTTGATGGCAACGTGTCGCTGCTCGGCGATGCGGCGCATGGCATGACACCGTTTCTGGGGCAGGGTGCGACCAGCAGCATCGAGGATGGCATCGTCCTTGCCCGAGCGATGGCGGCGTCAGCAACTGCGGCAGAGGGCCTCGCGCGTTATGAAAAGGCGCGGCATGAGCGCGCAACCTTCATCCAGCTCGAAAGCAACACCAATGCAGACCGGATGCAGGGACAGGATACCGACCTGTTCGGTATCGAAGGTATGAAGGACGAGGAATCGCTCGGCCTGTTCACTTATGACCCCCGGACGGTCGAGGTATGAGCGCCCCGGTGCCGTTTGACGGCCACGCCATCGCCCTCGAAACTGGGGCTTTCCTTGCTGAACGGCACCAGCTGCTGATCAATGGCGAATGGGTCGACGGCAGCGGCGAAATGGTCTCGACCGACCCGGCGACCGGGCTTCATCTGGCCACTTTCGCGATCGGCGGAGCGGCCGAGGTCGACCGTGCGGTGGCAGCAGCAAGCGCGGCTTTCTGCGGCCCTTGGCGGCGGATGGCCGTTGCCGAACGCACCGCGCTGATGTTCCGGCTTGCCCGCATCATGGAGACAAATGCGCGTCTGCTCACCGAACTCGACATCGTCGACAACGGCATGCCTTCGTTCATTGCCGGCCTGACAACGGCCAATTGCGTCGAGATGGTCGATTACTATGCCGGCGCGATCATGCGGATCGCGGGCGAGACCATCGCCCCGCCGCGCCATATCGCTGCCGAGACCGAGGCGCTGACTTATACCCTGCGCGAGCCGGTGGGCGTCGCCGGCCTGATCGTGCCGTGGAACGTGCCGCTGTCCACTGCCATCCTGAAGCTCGCTCCGGCGCTGGCGGCGGGCTGCACGGTGGTGGTCAAGCCGTCGGAAATGACCCCGCTATCGGCGCTCGCACTGGGCCGCATGGTGCTTGAAGCCGGCTTCCCGGCGGGCGTGGTCAACATCGTCAATGGGACCGGACCAGAGGCCGGAGCAGCGCTCGCCGCGCATCCGGGTGTAGACAAGATTTCCTTCACCGGATCGACCGCTACGGGCCGCAAGATCGTCGAAGCCGGGCTGGGCAACCTCAAGAAGGTGGCGCTTGAACTGGGCGGAAAATCGCCGGTTGTCCTGATGCCCGATGCCGATCTGGCGCTGGCCGTTCCCGGCGTAGCGCAGGCGACGTTCTTCCTGCAGGGCCAGAACTGCATGGCCGGAACGCGCATCTTCGCGCACGCGGCGATCCATGACGAACTGCTGGATGGTGTCGCAGCCTTTGCCGGGATGATGAAGCTCGGCCACGGACTTGATCCGGCGACCCAGCAAGGCCCGATGATTTCCGACGCTCACGCCGCCAAGGTCATGCTGGCTATCGAGGGAGCCAAGGAAGCCGGCGCGACGCTGGTCGCGGGCGGCCAAAAGCTGGATCGCCCCGGGAACTTCATCCAGCCGACGATTTTCTCAAACTGTACCCGCGACATGGCGGTGATGCGCGAGGAAATCTTTGGTCCGGTCATGGCCGTCCAGCGCTTTGAAACCGATGACCTTGATGCCATCGCGGCACTGGCCAACGATACGCCTTACGGCCTCTCAGGCTCTGTCTGGACGCGCGATCTTTCCACCGCGCACCGCCTCGTCAGCCGGATCCGGGCGGGCCAAGTGTCGATCAACTGCCACGGCGCGGTGGGTACGAACATCCCCTTCGGCGGCTACGGCCAGTCGGGCTGGGGCCGCGAATTCGGCCATGCCGGGCTGGACGCCTATCTCGAAACCAAGGCGGTCACCGCAAGACTCTGACAAAGGACGCACGACATGCGCTATGGATTGGACCGCCGTTCGGCGATGATGATGGCGCCGATGGGCATGATGGGCCTCTCGCTTATGGCCGGCGCTGCGCAGGCCGCGACCAGCCCCGACAGCAGTGCGATTCCGCAAGACCCGGTAGCCCGCGCCCGGATGCGCGCACGCATCATCGGTTCGACTGCGGGCGAGCGCGTCTTCATGTTCTACCGGCTGAACATCTACGGCTATGACGGTGGCCAATTGGTGCCGTTCTTCACCATGAACCACTTGTCAGTGAATCAGTGGCAGCAGATCGCGCCGGACCGCTTCGTGACCAAGACTTACGAATGCGGCGTTTATTGCAAGTTCGATACCGACGAAGTGCTGGAGGAATGGGAAAACCCCTTCACCAAGGAAAAGCGCAAGGTTTGGCAGTTCCTTGGCGGTCCGTTCGATGTCACCATTGGGCCTGACGGCATCGTCACCAAAAATGCGGAGCTATCGCCAAAGCCGCTGCGCATGGAAGCGGTGGGGTCTTCCGTGATCGTGCCGACCGCTGCCAGCATGGCCCGGCCTAGTCCGATCGATCCGCAGAAATACCCCAAGCTCTATGCCGGCCCAACGTCGTATTGGGAATCGCAGGCCACCTATGCCGCGCCGCGCAGCCAGGCGTTTGACGAAAGCGTGACTTGCGCCGATGCCTTCTGCCATTTCCAGAACATGGGATCGTGGCATCCCTGGCTGGGCATGGGACAGCGGCCAGGTGGGACCTATGGCAATTCGCATGGCGCGAAATTGCGCTCGCTTGACGGGATTCCGCTGGCCGCGCGCAAGGGGCTGGAAAAGCACACGCCGGAAATCTTCGACACGGCAAGCTGGACCAAGCAGCGGATGGATATCCTCGAATACCTTGCCGTCGCGCAGCCCTGATCGTCAGGCGCTGCCGGCAGGGCCACCGTTTGACAAGTCGTGGCTGATGGCTGCGGCGGTGGCCTTGAGTTCTTCGAGGTACATTTCCAGCGCGTTCGACAGCTTCATTGCGGCGATGAAGAACACCATCGTCATCGCCGCTTCGAAGTGGCCGTTGCGGAAAATCGGCACGGCAATCGACGAGGTCTTGCCCGGCGTCAGGTTGAAGTGGTTGCGCCCCTGGACGGCATAGCCCTGAGCGCGGATCCGTTCGACATCGAGGCTAATTTCCGCAGTGGCGAGATAGTTCAGGTCGATATCCTGCGACACGCGCATGAAGCGCAGGATCATCTCGCGTTCGTCAGCGTCGGCATAGGCCATCGAAACCTTGCCCGATGCGCTGTCGAGGATCGGCAGAGTGAAGCCGGGGTAGTAGTGTTCGAATGTCAGCGATGAATTGGCATGAGTAGAATCGCGCAGCATCATCTGACGGCCGACGCGGATGGCGACCGATACCGGCCAGCCGACCTTCTGGGTCAATGCCACGATGTGCGGACGGGCGAGGCGGACCAGTTCGTCGTCATGCTGGAAGCCGGTGGCCAGCGTCTGCACCAGCGCCGTGGCGCGGTAGCGCTTGCGGGCAGGTTCCTGCTCGATCAACCCTTCGTAAAGCAGGGTCTGCACGATGCGGCAGGCGGTGGGATAAGGGACTTCGGCCGACTTGGCGATTTCCATCATCGACAGCGAACCGTGGCGATTAATAGCCTTCAGGGCCGCAATCGACCGCGTGATCGAACGAATCGGAACGCCTTTTTCCACGTTGGACTCCCCATGTGTCGGTTCAATGACAAGAGAGTGCCTTGTGAAGCGGCAAAATCCGATTTGAGCAATATTTTATCCGACAGTCGGATAAATATCCTTACCAGCCGGGCACGACAACCTGCCTCACCGCCTTGCCTTGGGCCAGCTTGTCCATCAGTTCGTTGATCTCCTCAAGCGGGCTTACCGAGGTCAGCAAGCGCTCAACCGGCAGCCGACCTGCGCGCCAAAGAGCGATGTAGCGCGGAATATCGCGCGCCGGGATCGACGATCCCATGTAGCTGCCCATCAGAGTCTTGCCATCGGCAACCAGCGACAGGGCATTGATCGACAGATCTTCGGCCGGGTTAGGTAGGCCGATCGTTATGATACGCCCTCCGCGTCGGGCTGCCTTGTAAGCCGTGGCGAGGACACCGGCCTTGCCGACCGTCTCGATAACCACATCAGTGCCGGTGAGCGAGCCCTCCTCGCCGGGAGCAACTGCTGCGGCCGCACCCAGTTCGAGCGCCAATGCGCGCTTTTCGGGCATCGGATCAACGGCATAGACCGGCTGCGCGCCCGCCGCGATGGCCCCCATGACTGCCGCGAGGCCGACGCCACCAAGGCCGTAGATCAGCACGCTTTCGCCAGGCCGCACCTGCGCCGTGTTCATCACCGCGCCAACCCCGGTAAGCACGGCGCAACCGAACAATGCGGCGGTTTCAGGCGGAATATCGGAATCGATTTTCACCAGCGAGCGCCGGTCAACCACTGCCTGAGTGGCGAAGGCCGATACACCGAGGTGGTGGTGAACCTGTCCGCCATTGCAGCTCAATCGCGATCCGCCGCGCAGCAATTCGCCCTTGCCATTGGCAGCAGCTGCGGTGGCGCAGAGGTAGCCTTCGCCCGACAGGCAGGACGTGCACTGTCCGCAGGAAGGCAGGAAAACCAGCACCACACGGTCACCCACAGCGAGACCCGGCTCTTCCGGATCGCCGAGTGCCAGCACGGTCGCTGCCGCCTCATGTCCCAGCGCCATCGGCATCGGACGTTCGCGGTCGCCGTTGATGACCGAGAGGTCGGAATGGCAGACCCCGGCGGCGTCGATCCGCACCAGCACTTCGCCGGGTTTCGGATCCGCCAGTTCCAGCGCGCGCACCTCGATCGGGTTGCTTGTGGCGTATGGCGCTGCGTTTCCACCGCTTTGTGACAGGACGGCGGCGGCAATCCTGGTCACTGGGCGGGGGCCCACTTCTTGTCGAAGGCCCAGACGTCTTCAAAGCCGATCAGCGAGCAGAACTCGTTGAAATCGAACAGTCCGTCCGGCTGGCCGACGCCGTTGTCCTTCAGATCGCGCAGGACCTTCTCCATCGCGGCGCTGGCGGCAAGGCTGGTGAGCGAGGGGTAGATGGCATAGGCAAAGCCGATCTCGGCCAGCACACTTGCGTGCGGCACCGGCGTGGCCCCGTGGTTCGAACAGTTGACCATGATCGGCTTGTCAAAGGTTTCGCAGACCTTGCGCATTTCCTCTTCGCTGGTCAGTGCCTCGGGGAACAGCACGTCGGCGCCGGCATTGGCATAAACCTCGAGGCGTCGCAGTACGCCGTCCATGCCCTCCATCTGCCGTGCATCGGTGCGGGCAAGAACAAGGAAGTCCTTGCTCTCCTTGCTGTCCACGGCAACGCGGATTTTCTCGGCCATGTCGGCTGCGGCGATGACGCGTTTGCCGGGGGTGTGGCCGCACTTCTTTGGGAATTCCTGGTCCTCAAGCTGGATCGCCGTGACCCCTGCCGCTTCGTAGCCCTTCACCGTATGATGGACATTGAGCAGCCCGCCATAGCCGGTATCGCCATCGGCAATGACGGCGGCGTTGCTGGTTTTCACCAACGTCGCCATGCGGTTCAGCATCTCGGTATAGGTCGCGATTCCCGCGTCCGGCAGGCCATAGGCCGAGGCCGTGAGCCAGTAGCCCGTGCCGTAAACGAGATCGAACCCGACCTTGTTGGCTATCACCGCGGCAATCATGTCCTGCACGCCGGGGACAACGAAAAACTGACCGGATTCGAGCTTTTTCCTGAAGATCGGGTTGGCCATGGCGCTTACTCGGCCGCCACGGCAAAGTGCTGCCACTTCGGCGCCTGCGGGGCGGGGAGGCCCGTTTCGGCGAGGCAGTTGGCGCGCAGCGTTTCGATGTCCGGGCCATAGTTGAACACCGAGACATCGCCGCGCTGGTCACGCATTTCAGCGCGCAGGGTATCGGTAGCTGCAGCGTCGACTTCGCCATCCTTGAGCACCACGCCATAGCGCAGCGCGCCCTTGGCAGTGACGAGGCCCTGCTTCAGTTCCTTCGCCAGCAGCGCCGGATCGCGGTCAAGCGGATCGCCCCAACCGCCGCCGCCCCAGGTGATGAATTGCAGCTGGTCGCCGGACTCGACCTTGTAGTCCTCGCACTTGTTGGGCAGCACGATCTCGGTGCCATCGGTCTTGACCAGCACCTTGCGTGCTCGCGCGCCCGGCTCGCCGCCGTTGACGCCCCAGGGCGGCACGAACCAGCGGTCATCGTGGATCGCGATCACGCCGGGTTCGAGGAAGCGGTAGACCATGTTGATGCCATTGCCGCCGCGGTGCAGGCCCGCTCCGCCGCTGTCCGCCACGGTTTCATAGCGTTCGATGACCAACGGGAAATAGCGCTCAAGGAATTCGTTGGGCACGTTGGTGAAGCCCGGCCACAGCGAGTGTCCGTCTGGCCCGTCGCCGAGTGGACGGCCCGGAATGCCGCCGAAGCCGATCTGGAACAGCTGGAACCACTTGCCGGTCTTGTCGGTGCCGGCATAGAACAGGTGCGGTGAGGAGCTGAATCCGGCGGCGTTGAGGAACTCCGGCGTCTTCTGGCCGAGCAGCCCACCAAGGATGTCGAACAGGCGGCCCAGCACGTGGGTGCGGCCCGAAAGCGCGGCGGGGAACTTCGGCTTGAGCAGCGACCCCTCGGGGATGCGCACGTCGATCAGGTCGTAATAGCCATCGTTGAACAGGATCTGCGGATCGAAGACCATGATCATGTAGATGCCGAAGAACATGCGCATCATGTTCTCGTTGAGGAACATGTTGATCGAAGCCTGGCTCTGCGGATCGGTGCCGTCGAAATCTAGCACGACACGCCCGTTCTCACGCCACATGGTGCACTTGATCTTGTAGGGGCCGAAGCCAAGACCATCGTCGCAGACATAGTCTTCGAAACTGACGTGTTCTTCACTGACCGAGCTTTCGATCAGCTGCTTCATCGCGCGGAAGTTGCGATCGAGCAGCAGGTCGGTGGCCGAGGCGTAAACGTCATCGCCAAAGCGTTCGCACATCTCGATCACGCGGCGGGCGGCCACGCGGCACGAGGCGATCAGCGCGTTGAGATCGGCCTTGCACCAGTCCGGTGTGCGGACCTGATGCATGACCAGCTTGATCAGGTCTTCGTTGTATTCGCCCTTCTTCCAGATCTTTACCGGCGGAATTCGGACGCCTTCCTGGAAGATCGAGGTCGCGTCGATCGGCATTGATCCGGGGACCTTGCCGCCGATGTCGCTCTGATGGCCGAACATCGAGGTATAGGCGACCAGCCGGCCCTCGCGGAACACGGGCAGCAGGACCAGCCAGTCATTGCAGTGGCTGATCGCCCCTCCGACCGAATAGGGGTCGGACAGGAAGATCATGTCGCCATCTTCGACCGTACCATCGAACCCTTCGAGGAAGGGTCCGATGTAGCTGCCGAACTGGCCGACGATCATCTTGCCGTTGGAATCGGCGATCAGCGGGAAGGCGTCACCCTGTTCGCGGATGCCCGGGGACATGGCGGTGCGGACCAAGGTGGCGTCCATCTCGATGCGGGCGTTGCGCAGGGCGTTTTCGATGACTTCCAGCGTTACCGGATCAACCGGGACCTTCTTGAAGGGCTGGCTGTTCGACTGGATAATGCGTGCTGGCATGGCTCTGGTCCTCAGCGCAGGTTGATCAGGATGTTGCCGGAAGCATCGACAATGCCGATGCAGTCCGCTTCGATAAGCGTGGTCGAGTCCATCTCGATGACGATGGCGGGACCTTCGATGCGGTCGTTTGCCCGCAGCAGCGCGCGGTCATAGATCACCGCCGGGCGCATCGCCCCGTCGACCCACAATTCGTGGTCGCGCAACTTGGCGGCGATAGGATCGCCATTGCCTTCGGGCAGCTTGGGCGCGGGCAGATCAAGCACCGGCCCCTGTGCGATGGCGCGCAGGTTCACCAGTTCGTGGGGGCTGTCCATGTTGAAGGTGAACAGGCGCAAGTGTTCTTCATTGAATCGCGCGATGACTTCTTCCAGACCGCCCGAGGCGAGTTCTTCCGGGGTGACGACCAGCGGCACTTCGAAGGCCTGGCCTTCATAGCGCACGTCGATTTCGAAAACGCTGGTGATCTCGTCCGCGCCGACGCCCTCGGCCGTCAGTTCGCTGCGGGTCTGGGCGTCCATTTCGCTGAGCACGGCCTGCACTTCGGCAAGTCCGGTGGCGGAGAACCGGCGCGAGAAGCTGCGCGCGGTTTCGGTGCGCATCCGCGTCGTCACGTCACCCAGCGCACAGAGCACGCCGGGCGAGACCGGCGAGATCGCCGGCCACGAACCCATCAGGCGGGCCACCGCGTTGACATGGAGCGGTCCGGCGCCGCCAAAGCCCATCAGGGCGAAGTGGCGGGGGTCATAGCCCTGCTGGACAGAGATCATGCGCAGCGCACCGAACATGTTCTCATTGACGATATCGATGATGCCGCGCGCCGCTTTCATCAGGCCGATGCCCAGCTTGTCGGCGATCTTCTGGACGGCAGCCTTGGCGCCTTCGCGGTCAAGTCGGAACGTGCCACCAAGCAGGTTCTCGGGCAGGTAGCCGAGTACCACGTTGGCATCGGTCACGGTTGGTTCGGTGCCGCCCTTCTGGTAAGCGACCGGTCCCGGAACCGCGCCTGCCGATTGCGGGCCAACGCGCAGAGCGCCGGTGAGTTCGGGGACATAGGCAATCGAGCCGCCGCCAGCGCCGACGGTCTTTACGTCAAGCGCCGAGGCACGAACCGAAAGGTGGCCCACTTCGGTGGTGCGCACGCGGCGCGCCTGCAGGTTCTCGATCAGCGCGACGTCAGTGGAGGTGCCGCCAACGTCGAGCGTCAGGATGTTGGGAATGCCGGCATTGCGGCCCACCCAGATCGCGCCGGTCACGCCGCCCGCCGGGCCTGACATCAGCAGCGAAACTGGATGCTCCTCCGACTTTTCGGACGACATCAGGCCGCCGTCCGAGCGCAGAAGCGAGATATTGCCCGCCATGCCGCCCGAGCGAAGTCGTTCGCGCAGGTTGCTGATATATTTGCGCATCACCGGGCGCACTGCTGCGTTGGCGACCGTGGTCAGCGTGCGCTCGTATTCCTGCATTTCGGGCAGCACGACATGGCTGAGTGATACCGGAACGTCGGGCATGATCTCAGCCGCCAGTTCGCCAACCCGCGCTTCGTGCGCGCCATTGAGATAGGCATTCATCAGCGAGACAGTGAGCGCCTGAACGCCCTGCGCCTTCAGGCAGCCAAGCGCGCGGCGGATATCGTCATCATCAATGGGGCGCAGTTCGTTGCCGTGCGCGTCCATGCGGCCGGCAATCTCTACCGTGTCTTCCAGCCGAGCGAGCGGTTCGGGCTTGGGCCAGACGATCCAGCCGGCAAGGCCGCCCGGCACGAAGGAACGGGCGATTTGCATGACCTGCCGATAACCCTCGCTGGTAACAAGGCCGACGCGGGCGCCCTTGCCTTCGAGCACGGCATTGGTGGCGACCGTCGTGCCGTGCAGGAAGAATTCGATCTCCGCCGGCGTAATGCCCGCCTTGGCGCAGATCGCGTCCACACCAGCCAGCACGCCTTCGGAGCTGTCATGCGGGGTCGAGGGCGTCTTGTGCCGCCAGAACGCGGCGCTGCCCTGATCGAGCAACAAGAGGTCGGTGAATGTGCCGCCAACGTCGACACCCAGTCTGTAGGTCATGCTATCCCCAATTGGCTGCGCGGTTTAGGTCCGCCTTCATTTCACTGGCGACGGGGTAGCGCGGCGGGTTCCCTCCGCGATGGTTTTCGGACAGACTTATCCGGCTGGCGAATTTTCGGGCTTGGCGCCTGACATGATGGGAGGGGCGCGATAGTCATCCCGACGACAGCTTACAGGGAGAATTGCGGTGAGTTTCGATCTTGGGTCGCTCGGCCAGAGCAACCGCGAATTTCTGGCGCGCAGGGCCGGCGGCGAAGGCTTGCTAATTGGTGGAGCCTGGCTCAGCGCTGCGGGCGGCGCGACCTTTGCAACGCTCGATCCCGCCACGGGCATCGAAACCGGGCGCATCGCGGCGGCTGGAGCAGCAGACGTTGCGGGTGCGGTCGAGGCGGCGCGGGCCGCGCTTCCCGGCTGGCGGGCAACGCTGCCAGTGGAACGCGCCCGCGTGCTCTGGGCTATCGCCGACATCCTGGAGCGCGAGATCGATGCGCTGGCCGAGCTCGAAACGCTCGATCAAGGCAAGCCGCTGTTCATTGGCCGCTGGGCCGAGATTCCAGGCGCGATCAACCAGTTCCGCTTTTTCGCAGGACAGGCCATGGCGATCGAGGGCAACTCGATCGAAAGCTCGATCGGCTACCAGCCCGCCGGCAAGCAGATGCGCAGCTGGACCGTGCGCGAAGCGGTAGGCGTGGTTGCGGCCATCGTGCCGTGGAATTCGCCGTTGGTGCTCACCGCGATGAAGCTCGCCCCGGCACTGGCGGCTGGCTGCACGGTGGTTCTGAAGCCGGCGGAGGACACCTCGCTCAGCGCGCTGCGCCTATGCGAACTGATGCTGGAAGCCGGACTGCCGGCGGGCGTGGTCAATGTCGTCACCGGCATCGGCGCGGAAACCGGCGCGGCGCTGGCGGCGCATCCCGGCGTCGACAAGATCGCCTTCACCGGCTCAACCGCCACGGGCCGCGCCGTGCTTGATGCCGCCAAGACCAATTTCAAGCGCGTAACGCTGGAACTGGGCGGCAAGAGCCCGTCGATCGTCATGCCCGATGCCGATCTCTCGCTGGCGATCCCGGGGGTAGCGAACGCTATCTTCTTCAACGCAGGGCAGGTCTGCATCGCCGGTTCGCGGCTTTATGTGCACCGCTCGATCCACGACGAGGTGGTCGAAGGCGTCGCCGCCTATGCCAAGGCTATGAAGCTGGGCCACGGCCTGGCAGCCGATTCGCAGATGGGCCCGCTGGTATCGCGGCGGCAAGCCGAGCGAGTGGAAGGCTTTCTGACGCGCGCCAAGGGGGAAGGAGCGACCTTGCTCACCGGGGGCGAGCGGTTCGGCGATGCCGGCACTTTTGTCTCGCCAACCGTGGTCGTCGACGTGAAGCCGGGCATGGAAATCGTCGAGGAAGAGGTCTTCGGCCCGGTGGTTGTTGCACAGGCCTTCGACGATGCCGAGGAAGTCGTCGCAGCCGCCAATGACAGCCAGTACGGCCTTGCCGCAAGTGTCTGGACGGAAAGTCTTTCCACCGCTCACCGCATGGCCGGCGACATCCGCGCCGGCACCGTGTGGATCAACTGCCACGCCATGTACGACGCCGCTCTGCCCATCGGCGGGGTGAAGCAATCGGGCTGGGGGCGTGACAGTGGCAAGCAGGCGCTCGACAATTACCTTGAGTGGAAAACCATCTGCGCGGTCGTTTGAGCGGCTGCATCCTATCCGCACAGCGGTAACAACGTGCCTGCAACCTCGCTAGCGCGCCTGTGCTGGCCAGACTTGCAATTAGTCTTATCGGAGTAGCCCGCTGATGTTTGATCGCCGCAAATTCATCGCCTCGGGAATCGCCGCCGGCGCTGCCACTGGCTTGGCGCCCGGAATGGCATTCGCGGCCGAACGCAGCGACGTCGTTATCATCGGCGCCGGTCTTTCCGGACTCAACGCTGCATCGATCCTGAAGGAGCAGGGGTACAAGGTGGTCGTGCTCGAAGCCAACAACCGTATTGGCGGGCGGGTACACACGGTCGATACGGCCGATGGCAAGATTGATGTCGGTGCCAGTCAGATCGGGCGCGGTTATGCCCGGGTGCTGGATACTTGTCAGAAACTCGGTCTGAAGCTGATCCCCGAAGACCGTGATCTGCTGACCTTCGGCAATCATTTTCGCGATACCTGGGTCGACAACAAGACTTGGGAATCCAACCCGCTCAACAAGACGGTTGGTGAGGAGCGCCTGATCCCGCCGATGATGATCGGCTCGACATTGGTGGGCAAATACAACCCGCTCAAGGAAGTCGACGAGTGGCTCGATCCGAAATACGCGGACTATGACATCTCACTGCGCGAACTTATGCGCCGCAAGGGGCATAGCGATGCCGCGATCGACCTGGCGCAGTATTCGGCGCCGGGCATCAGTATCGACGCCACGTCGGTCCTGCGCATGTGGCAGGAAGACACCCGCGGCAAGATCGATCGCAAGCTGGCCGCCACCGCTGCGCCCGGTCACAAGGATCACCCTTTTGGTGAGGCGAACGATCGCAACATGATCGATGGCCTTGCCATGATTTCCAATATCGAGGGCGGTTGCCAGAAACTGCCGCTGGGTATGGCGGCACAGCTTGGCGATGTGGTGCGGCTTAACAAGCGCGTGGCACGGATCGATATGACGAACCGCGCGGGTACCGTGCGCTGCACCGACGGCACCGAGTATTCGGCACGGTTCATTGTTTCGGCCATTCCGTTCACGATGTTGCGCGATGTCGCGATCACCGGGCCGGGCGGGCTTTACCAGAGCAAGGCCATCGCCTCGATGCCATACGCCAACACCGCGCGGCTCTACATGACGGTCGAAAAGCCTTTCTGGAAGGACGATTGCCTACCGGCATCGTTCTCAAGTGACGGTCCTATCGGCATGTTCTGGGGTATCGACAATCACACTGGCGAGGGTCGTCACCGGGCGATGGTCGTCATGGTCGGACAGGTCGCCGCCGCCATGGCGTCACGCGACCGACCCGAAGCCGAGGCCTTTGTGATGGCCGAACTGGCCCGCCTGCGGCCCGCATCAAAGGGCCTGATCCGGCTTGATACCTACAAGGATTGGGCGCGCGACCCCCTGCAGCGTGGCTGCGGCTTCAGTCTCGCCCCCGGCCATGTCAATGCCTATGCCCGGCGGATGAACGATCCCTGGGCGGTGCTGCACTTCGCGGGCGAGCACACCAGGCGGCTCGACATCGGCATGGAATCAGCGATGGAGAGCGGTGAGCGCGCGGCTATCGAGATTGTGAGTCGCGGATGAGGAGCCTCGCGATTCTTGCGGGTCTGGTGCTGGCGGTCTCTCCCGCCGCTGCCCAGACCTTGCCGCCGGACTATATGGTGCCGGGCAACTGGTCGCCCGCCGCTTCGGCTCTGCCAGCTGGGGCAAGCAAATCCATAAAGTCACCGAAGGTCGATGTATTCTACCTGCACCCGACCACTTTTCGCAGTCCCGATGGGCAGATGAATGCTGATCCAGGGGACGCCAAGGCAAACCAGTGGGTCGATGAAAGCGCCGTGTCCCGCCAGGGCAGTGCCTTCAACGGTTGCTGCCGTGTGTTTGCCCCGCGCTACCGGGCCGCATCGTACAATTCGTTTGTCGATCCGACGAAGCAGAAGGCCGCTTTCGTGCTGGCCTACAGCGATGTCGAACGGGCCTTCGACCACTTTCTGAAATACCGCAGCAAGGGCCGGCCCTTTATCATCGCCGGCCACAGCCAAGGCGCGTTCCATGCCGCGACCCTGCTGGAAAAGCGGATTGAGGGAACTCCGCTGCAAAAGCGGCTGGTCGCGGCCTATATCATTGGCATCAACTTGTCCGAAGGCGATTTCGGACGACGATTCAAGCAAGTCAAACCCTGCGAAACGCCGAGCCAGACCGGCTGCGTGGTGCAATGGGAGGCGATGCTTGCCGGCAGCGATGTGGCTACGGCGGCAAAGCGCGCGCAGTCGACTTTTGTCAGCGCCTATGGTGACCTGCCGGGCAAGCAGACGATCTGCTCCAACCCGCTGACTTTTGACAGCCGCAAGCCTGCCGCGAGCGCCGCCGCCTCGACGGGCGCAGTACCCGGCGATCCCGGCGCGGGTGCCATGAGTCCGCTGGTTCGGGGCAAAGTGGCCGCCCGCTGCGAACAGGGCCTGCTGGTGGTCGAAGTCGATCCGGTGCTTGATATGAAGCCGCTGCCCGGCGGCTCGATGCATTACCACGATGTCGGCCTGTTCTGGGCGGATGTTCGCTTCAATGCCATGCGCCGTGCTGCCGCATTCCGGGCGGGCCGGTGAAACGCTTTCTGCGCCGTGCCGGACTTGTCCTTCTGGTTGTACTTCTCGGCTGCGGCCTGTTTGTCCTTGCCGCGCGTAGTGGCTGGCTGAGGCCTGACGACAAGGATCTGCGCGCCCGGTACGGCTTGTCCGGCTCGCAATACGTCACGATTGGCGGGCAGGAGTTGCATTTGGTCGAGGAAGGGTCCGGACCAGCAGTTATCCTCGTCCACGGCTCTTACGGCAGCCTGCGGATGTGGAACGAGTGGGCCGACAGGCTCAAGCGCCGCTACCGGGTAATCCGGTTTGACCGACCGGGCATGGGGCTGAGCGGCCCCAATGGCGATGCACGCTATGACGGCGATGCCGAGGCCGAGCTGATTGGCAAGCTGGCCGACCACCTGAAACTGACCCGCTTCACGCTGGTCGGGACGTCCAGCAGCGGCGAAGGCGCGGCGCATTTTGCCGCACTCCATCCTGAACGGATCGATGCCGTGATCTTGGCCAATATCGCCGCCGGTCCGCTTGTCATGCACCCGCAGCAGCGGTCCGCCATGTTCAAGGTGGCAGCAATGGTCGATCCCTGGTTAAAGGGCTGGCATAGTCAGGCGCTCTGGCGCGGTGTGCTTGAGACCAATTATGTCGACAAAGCCAAGGTCACTCCCGAACTTGTCCGCGAGTGGACTGAACTGAACAACCGCACCCAAGGCTGGCCGCGCAAACCTTGGCCCAGCGGCAAGCCGTTTTCCGGAACGCCGGATGATCTTGCGGCGATCAAGGCGCCAACGCTTCTCCTGTGGTCCGATCGCGACCCTGAAACCCCGGTCGAAGTCGATGGTCGCCGCGCATTGGCGTTACTGGCGTCGACGGACAAGGCCTTGGTCACGATCCCCGATTGTGGTCACATGATGCCACAGGAATGTGGTCCGCAAAGTGCCGTAGCCGCCGCAACCTTCCTCGATCGCCTGCATTTCGGGGAGACCAAGCCATGAAGTTGCGCACTCAGATTGGATGGGGGCTGGGTTCGTTCACCACCGCTGCGCTGGTCGGCTCGGTGGGGCTTTTGCACATGCGCTTCATGACCGATTCGCTGGGAATGGCGATTGGGGTCGCCGGACTGCTGGTTGTGTTCTCGCGAGTCTATGACGCCGTGCTTGATCCGCTGATGGGCGCGTTCAGCGATCGCACGTCGACGCGGTGGGGACGCTATCGTCCTTATCTGGTCGCCGGCGCGGTGTTCGCGGCGCTCGCGCTGGTGCTGCTGTTCAACGTCCCGGCGGGGCTGGGCATGACCGGCACCATCGTCTTTTCCGGTGGCGCACTGCTGCTCTATTCAACCGCCTACACAATGTTTCGCATCCCCTATCTGGCCTTGGGGAGGGCAATCACGCAGGACTTTCACGAGCGGTCGCGCCTGATGACCTTCAGCGTCTATGGCTCCTCGCTTGGCAGTCTGACCGCCATGTCGGCAGGTCCCTGGCTGCTTGCGTCGCTGGGGAGCGATCGGACAGCGCACGGGTTGATCGCATGGATCGTAGCCATTCTTGTTGCCCTTGGCGGGACGGCTACGTTCCTGCTGATCAGCGCCGAAGAGGAAGGCGCGCAGCCGACGACGCGCGAGAGTCACTCATGGCGCGAGGCCTGGCGCGCACTGGCGCAGAACCGACCGTTCCAACGCCTGATCGGCTTCAAGATCACCATGTTTGCCGGGCTATCGGTGCATGGTGCGGCCTTGCCCTATTACACCCGCCACGTCCTGCACGCTTCCGATACCAGCCTCTCGGGACTTTACCTCTTCCAGACCTTGGCAACCATGGCGTCGCAATTCCTGTGGATCAGGGTTGCCCGCCGGTTCGGCCGCGCCAATGGCCTGATCGCCGCCGCCTTGCTCGATGCCGTGGCGATGCTGTGCTGGTATCTGGTGCCGGCCGGCGCTCCGACCCCATGGGTGCAAATGCTGGGCTGTTTTGAAGGCATCTGCATCGGCGGTCTGATCTTCGGACTCTATGCAATCCTGACAGATACGATGGACCTTGCCCGGCGCAATTCTGCGACAGGGCACGAAGGGGTGCTTTCCGGGTTGTTCGTCATGGTCGAGAAGGCAACGGCGGCTTTCGGCGCTTTTATCTTCAGCGTTATCATGAGCGGTGTCGGCTTCGTTTCGGCGAAGAACGCGGGCGCCATGCAGTCACCGCAAGTGCTGGCGGGTATCGTTATCGCCATGTCGCTGATCCCGGCTGCGGCGGCAGTGGTGGCGTGTCTTTTCCTGCGCGGCAAAGCTTTGCGGGGCGGCCCGGTTGCGGCGGCAATCCTTGTTTTGGTGCTGGCTTTCCCGGCAACGCCCTGGGCAAAAGAGGGCGATGGCATCGTCATTACCCGGGTGCTGAGCGCACCTGACGGCAAGTCCTATGCCGAACCTTTCACCCTGCCGCGTCCGGCGGGGGCAGGCCCTAAAGCCTTGCTTGCGAGGCTTTATACCACCGACGCGGAAATCGGCGTTTCAAAGCCGGGGACTTTCATAGACTGGCACCCGGTCAGCACGCCGCGCTTGCTCGTGGTGCTCAAGGGCATGATCGAAATCGGCACCGGAGATGGCAAGATTCATCGGTTGCGGGCAGGTGACATGGCCCTTGCGATGGACACCACCGGCCAGGGACACACCAGCCGGATGGTGGGCAAGGAGCCGGTCATGGCGATGACCGTGCGCTTGCCCAAAGACGATCCCTTGCGGACCCGCAGCAGTTCCTGCCCAGACGGCATGGTGGCGAAGGATTGTGTCGCCAACACCCTCAAGATTGAGAGGAAGTAATGCCAGTCGAGATCTGCGGGCTTGTCAGCCACAATTTCGGTACGCCGCTGTCCTTCGCCCAGCAGGACGAATTCAGCGTCGATGCCATCGTGTCTGGCGCTAAGGCGCAGGAAGCGGCGGGATTTGACCGGGTGCTTATCGCCAACAATGCGCTCATGCCCGATCCGCATACGATCGCGACCCACGTGCTGGCGAACACGGAGAAGCTCAAGGTTCTGCTCGCGCACCGGCCCGGCTTCATTGCACCCACGGCAGCCGCAAGGATGCTGGCGACGATTGACCGGCTGAGCGACGGCAGGGTGGCCGCGCATATCATCGCCGGCCCTAGTGACAAGGAGCTCGAAGCCGACGGGGATTTCCTCACCAAGCCGCAGCGCTATGCTCGCGCCAAGGAATACGTCGGTATCCTGCGTTCTGTGTGGAATGCCTCAGAACCAATTGATTTTACTGGCGCATTTTACCGGTTCAATCAAGCATTCGCGCCGATCAAGCCGCAGAACGGATTGTCGATCCCGATCTTCTGGGCGGGCACGTCGGAGGAGTCGGTCGATGCCTGCGGGGCGGTGGGTGATGTTTTTGCGATGAGCGGGGACAATCTTGCCACCATCGCCGAACATCAGGCGCGGGCAAATGCCGCTGCGGCTAAGGCTGGTCGTCAGCTCGATTTCATGATGACCATCGTCGTCATCCTTGGCGAGACGGAACAGAAGGCATGGGAAAGGGCCGAAGGAGTGCTCGGCAAGTTCATGGAAATGCTGGGCAAAGGCGATGCCAGTAAGGGCCCGTCCAACTTCGCCGCGAAGACCCATGCCGGTGACCAGGTGCTGGCAACGGCTGCTGCTGGAAGCCGCCATGACCGCTGCCTGTGGATGGGCGTAGCCGAGGCGGCGCAAGGGAAGTTTGGCAACCAGACGACGTTGGTTGGCACGCCAGAGCAGGTCTGTGAGGCTTTGATGGATTATTATCGCATGGGCGTGACGCGGTTTCTAATCCGCGGCTTCTATCCAGTTGAAGATACTATCGAATATGGGCGAACCCTGTTCCCGCTGCTGCGTGCGGCGGCCGAAGAGCATCATCGCCTGCAAGGCAACTGAAAGGCACCTGCATTGAACCGGCAACTTCCCTACGAAATCACCGCCGAGCACATCGCCACTTATCAGCGCGATGGGGTCGTTCTGCTCAAAGGTCTGCTCGATGCGGAATGGGTCGAGCGGATGCAGGGCGCGATCGCCCGCGTCAGTAAAGACCCCGGCACCTATGGTCTGCTCGGGCCATCGAACGGAGCGATGGTATCGGTGTGCTACGTCGCGCGGCAGGATGCCGACTTCGATGCCTTTGTCCGCGAATCCCCGATTGCCGAGGCGACCGGGCGGGTGATCGGTTCCGATTTCATCCGGCTGTACCACGACCACCTGTTCATCAAACCGCCAAGCTCTCCTTCGATCATGCCCTGGCATTGCGACGAGACGGCATGGCCGGTGACGGGCGAGATGGCACCCAACATCTGGACGGCATTCTCTCCAGTGAATTCGGAAAACGGGCGGATAGAATATATTGGCGGCTGGCATCGCCACTGCATCGATGCCGGCCTGACCTTCGGCTTCCGGCCGGATCAGGCAGACGGCCTGTGCCCCAACTTCGAGGCTGAGCGAGATAACCCCGATTTTCCGTTCCGCTTTATCGCAGTCGACATGGAGCCGGGCGATGCAGTAATTTTCCATCCGCACACACCGCACTTTTCCAAGGGCAACGATTCCGCCACTCTGTCGCGCATCGGGCTGGCGGTCCGGCTGCTCGGCCACGACGTGCGCTGGCGCAATGCCGATTACAAGGCGGCAATTCCTGGAGTTGATGCCATGCCTGAAGGTGAAATGCCGGACAGCGATGTCCTTCCCGTTTTGTGGAGCCGCTTGCCATGATCGATCGCCGCGGTTTTGCCATAGGAGCAGGGGCTCTGGCCCTGTCCACTGCCGTCCATGCGGCGCCTGCGCCGGTCTGGACGAAAACCGGGACCATCCGCCGGGCCGGCGGAGTGATGCATTACGCCACGCTGGGTGAGGCAAACGGACAGCCGCCGCTGGTTCTGCTGCACAAGCTGGGTGGCTGGATGGGAGACTGGCGTCAGGTTGCTCCCGCACTCGCCGAGCGGCGGCAAGTCATAGCCTTTGATCTGCCCGGGCACGGCGGCTCGAAATGGCCTGAACCTGTCCCGTACATCCAGACTCAAGGTGAAAGCGCTGCAGCGGTCATCGGGGCGCTGGACGAGTTGGGTATCGACCTTGCCGACATAGCCGGCACATCGCTCGGCGGATGCCTTGGCGTGGTGCTGGCTGCGGCATTTCCCGACCGCGTGCGGCGGCTTGCCGTCATCTCGAGCGCGCTGCGCGAACGCCGTTCACTGGCGGAGATCCGCGCCAATATCGATGCCAAGCAGACCAATCTCTATGACCGCCGGGGCCTGCCTTTTCCAGTGCGGGCCGAGCAATTGACCGGCACCTTCGGCATTGTCCATGCGGACGAACTGACGATTGCCGGCAACCTCAGCCGCAAGGCTGCGGGGCGCTGGATTCAGCCATCCGAGCGCGGGGTTGGTTCCTATGACTACACGACAGCGCTGCGCCGGGTGCAGGCGCCGACGCTGCTGGTCTATGGACAGTTCGACAAGGCCTATCTCAGGTTTCGCGCCGGCGCTGAGGCAGCCTTGCGGTCAAGCCGGACCGAGATCATCCCCAATTCCGGGGCCTTTGTCATCGAAGACAACGCGGCGGTAACCGCCCCTGTCCTCAAGCGCTTCTTCGACGCTGCCTGAGTGAGGCGCCCCTTAAGAGGGCGCCCCAACATCTCGTTCGCAGCACTCAGGCCCACATATCCGGTTCAACACCCAGTTCCGGCTGTGCGATGAAGCTGTTTTCCGGCACCGGCAAGCCCAGATTCTCGCGCAGGGTCGCACCTTCGTATTCGGTACGGAACAGGCCACGCTTTTGCAGGATAGGCACGACCTGATCGACGAAGTCCTCCAGCCCGCCGGGCAGGTAATTAGGGCTCAGCGAGAATCCATCGGCAGCCTTGCCGAGGAACCAATCTTCCATCATGTCGGCAACCCGCTCGGGGGTTCCGGCCATGGCGAAAGACGCGCGTGATACGCTCGCCCGGCGGGCAAGTTCGCTCAGCGTCAGGTTCTCGGCACGGGCCATGGCAACAAGCTGCTGCTGCACCCATTGGCCGCCATTCGTCAGGTCGAGATCGGGCATCTTGTCGTCAGGGCCATAGGCTGAAAGGTCGGCGCCCAGCTGCATTTGCAGGGTCGACCACGCCAACGCAGGCGGAATCAGTGACATCAATTCGGCTTCGGCCGCTTTGGCCTCGGCTTCGGTCGAACGGACCATAAGCTGGACCGATGGCAGGATTGTCATATGGTCGGGATTGCGCCCGAAACCGCGCCCCTGTTCCTTGGTCTCGCTGTAAAACGCCTGGGCCTTTTCCTTCGAGCTTTGCGCCGTGAAGATCATGTCAGCCGTGCGCGAGGCGAGGGCGCGGCCCGTGGTCGATCCGCCAGCCTGGACCAGCACCGGATGGCCCTGCGGTGGGCGGCCGATATTGAGCGGCCCGGCAACGTTGAAAAAGCGGCCCTTGTGATTGATTTGCCTGACTTTGGCGGGGTCAAAATATTGCACTGCAGCCTTGTCACGCAGCACCGCGCCGTCCTGCCACGAATCCCAGAGATGACGGACCAGATCAACGAATTCTTCGGCCCGTTCATAACGCAAGTCATGTTCGGGCAGACTTTCGAGACCGAAATTGCGCGCCTCGGCATTGCCAGCGCTGGTCACGACGTTCCAACCGGCGCGACCCTTGCTGATGTGATCGAGCGAGGCGAGGCGGCGCGCAACTGAATAGGGTTCGTTGAACGATGTGGAGAGCGTGCCGATCAGGCCGATGTCGCTGGTCAGCACCGAGAGCGCGGACAGCAGCGTCGTCGGCTCAAGCTTTCCGGCGTAGTCGGTTGCGGCAAAGGCGTCCTTGCCCTTGATGTTCGGAAAGCCCTGCTGGTCGCCCGAAAAGAAGGCATGCAGCTTGCCGCGCTCGGCCGTTCGGGCAAGGCTGAGGTAGTGTTCGAAATCGTGCTGATCGCAAGAGCCCGCACCGGGATAACGCCATCCGCCGGGATGCGCCCCACTGTTATGGATAAAGGTGGCCAGGACCATCCGGCGGCTTGTCATGATTGGGACTCCAGTGTGCGAAGGGCGAATAGGAAGGACAGGCAGGACGCCAGCAGAGCCGGAACGCCGACCAGAATGAAGGCCTGCCCAAGATCCGCAGAGACGGTGGCCATCAGCCACGGCGCGGTCGCACCGGCGACAAGGGCGCTGCACAGGCCAAGCAAGGTATGGGTGAAGCCACGGATGGTGTTGGGCATGAGGTCCTGAATGGCGGCATTGGTCGCGATATTGACCGCTGGCATAGCCAGTCCGATCGCCGCGAGGAGCGCAATCGCGGCCGAGGGATTGGGCGCGAATGTGGCGAAGGCGCTGGGCAGGGCAAATATCGGCAGGATGGCAAGAATGGTCAATTTCCCGCGCGAACCGCGTCCGATCGGGGAATCGACGATGATCCCGCTCAGCAGGTAGCCGCCCATTCCGGACGCAAACAGCATGAGGCCCAGTGTGCCGCTGAATTGTGGCAACGAAACGCCGTAGCGGCGGGCGAGAAAGGCGGCCGTCCATGCCGTGATGCCGATGAGGGCAATGTAGAACAGGCAGAAGCCCGCAAAAAGCGGCGCAATCTGGCGGCGGCGGGCGATCAGCCAGCCGGTCTTTTCATTGAGCCTCAGCAGGCTTGTTTCGCCCTGCGCTTGCCGGCGCGGCGGCTCCTTCATGCCCAGCAGCAGAAGGGCCACCACCGGGCCAAGCGACCCGCAAACAACAAAAGCGCTGCGCCACGGCAGCAGGCCAAAAACTTGCCAGTTCTGGCCGACGATCCAGCCTGGCAAAATCGACGACAGGCCGGAACCGACGCTGGCGCCGATCAGGTAAGCACTGAGCGCGCGCCCGCGCTGCCCGGGGCTGAAGTAGTCGGCAATCAACGAGACGGCGGCAGGGGCCAGCCCTGCTTCGCCGAGGCCGACGAGCATGCGAAACACAAACAGCGAGCGGAAGCTTTCCGCAAAACCGCAGGCGATCGTTGCAAGGCTCCACAGCAAGATGCAGCCTGCCAGCAGCTTGATCCGTCCGGCGCGGTCAACCAGATATCCCAGACCAAGCCCGAGCACGCCGCTCAGCAGGACGTAGGCGAGGCCGAGAAGGAGCCCCATTTGTCCGAGGCTGAGCCCCAGTTCGGCGCGGATCGGTTCGGCCAGAACGCCGACGATGCCCTTGTCGATAGAATAGAGGACCGCTGACCAGAACAGCAGGACCATCGGCCATAGCGCGCGGGTGGGGCCGGGATAAGGCGCTGCGGGTTCAGCCAACACGCTGGGTCCTTCCGTCGATGCAGGAAATCAGGCGCGGGTCGGTTTCGTTAAGCAGTTCGGGGCCGTTCGGGCCGATCCAGACCAGATCTTCGTAATGGAATTTGCCGATGTTGGGCCCGATCCAGGGCAGATCGCAGCTCAGCACCATTCCCTCGGCCAGATCGAAGTGATGGAGGCCGCCGTCCGGGTGCGGGTGATCAGTGTGTTCCAGCCCGACCGAATGGATCGAGCAGCCACGAAATTCGGGATTGCCAGCAAGCTGGATGGCCGTGGTCACCGCCTTTTCGACCGCAGTGGAATGCTGCCCTTCGCGGAATTCGTGCAGCGCCGCCTGCCAGCCATTGCGGATCGCGTTGTAGCAGCGCAATTGGTCAGCGCTCGGCTCACCAATCACGGCGGTGCGCCCGATATCGCTGGTGTAATGGGCAAATTCCGCCGTGGCATCGAATGTCACGCAGTCACCGGGAAGAAGCGCGGCGTTCTTTTCAAGTCTGCCGGTGCCGGGACGATAAGGCGTGATCAGCAGGAACTTGCCCTTGCCGCCGATCGCGGATGCTGCGGCATGGAAAGTGCGCTCGGCCTCGGCGCAGGTCGCGCCTGCTGCCAGTGCCTCTGCGGAAACCTCGAGCGCAAGCGAGGTCTTGCGTCCGGCTGCGCGCAGGTGGCTGACCTCTTCGGCGGTCTTGATCATTCGGATGTCGCGGATCAGTTCGCGGGCGGGTACCACTTTGATGCCGCCCAGTTTAGCCTTGACCGATTGGCCAAGCCCGAGATCGTCAAAGGCGATGCGAGAATTGGCGAGCCCGATTTCGGCGAGGTAGGCGGCGATTGCCTCAGGATGATTCTGCGGCAGACCTTGACTGGTCATCACGCCCTGAACACCGCCAGCACCAATCCCGGACCGGCGCGCATAGCCCCGCACGATCCGCATCCAGGTGCCGGAGCCCTGTTGCGGCTGGCCGGTATCGATTTCGACCGTGTGGACGGCGGCTTCAAGGTCATGATTGCGCGGCAGGACGGCCAGCGCGATGTCGCCAAAGCCCCATGATGCATCGGTCGCCCATGACGACAGGTAATAGGTATTCACGGCCGAGGACGCGATGATCGCGGCGATGCCATCGCGGTCCATCAGCGCGTCGGCGCGGGTACGGTTAAGCAGCATCAGTCGCTCCAGAGCTTCGCGCGGTCGCTGCTGCCAACGGCGGGGCACAGCTTCTTGGGCAGTTGCACCTGCACCACGAACGAGCCACGTGGCCCCGACCGCGAGATATGTCCCTTGCCGGTGCAATCCTCGGCATAGAGCATGTCGCCATGGCCAAATTCGTGGAGCGAGCCATCATGCAGTCCCACCAGCATTGAACCGAATATCGGAATCAGCAAGGTCGGTTGGTTTGCAACGTGGAAATCGAATCCCGCGCCTGCCGAAGTGCCGCCAATCGAAACCCGCTCGGCACTGCGTCGCAGGAACTGGCCAATTTCGCCTGACAACGGGGCATTGGTGGGCAGGTTTTCGATCCGGGTCAGTCCATCGCTTCCGGAATAGAGATGGAAGATCCGCTTGAACCACGGAATCTTGCCCGTGCCCCGGAAATCGAGCGGGAAGGCCGGCTTGATCCCTTGTGCCGATGCGCCTTCGGACAGGCCCAGCATTGCGAGCAGTGCCGCCCCTTCGATCAGGCTTCGGCGATCATGCACCGGCATTCTCCTTGGCTTGGATGAGCTTTGCTTCGTCGAGATCGTAGCGAACGATAAACAGTGCATTTATCGCGTAGAGCGCCGCAGGGACTACGGCGAAACCCAACTTCAGCGCCATGACCGCGCTTTCGGGTTGTTCGACGATCTTGCCGCCGAAGGTCGGGACGTAGTGGAACGCCTTGAGGAACAGGCCGAGCACCGCGACGCCCAGCGCAAAGCTGGTCTTTTCAATCACTGCCACGGTGGAGGAAAGCAAGCCTTCGCGCCCCTCGCCGGTTATGAAACGGTCATAGGCCAGCGTGTCGCCCAGCATCGAGATCGACATGAGGATGATTGCTCCCGATCCCGCGCCGCTAAGCACACCGCGCAGGACGATGCCCATTGTCGTTATGTCGCGCGTTGCCGTGAGCCATGACAGGGCGCCAAGGCAGAACAGCACGACACCGCAGAGATAAGCAAAGCGCTTGCCCTTCTGCCGGCCGAGCCGCACCCACAGCGGCAGGCTGAGCGCCTGAACCACGTTCTGCGTAACCGCGAGGACGATCTGGCCGCCATAGCCCACGCCCAATACGTTGAGCAGGTAAAGTAACCCGCACGAGGCAATCGAAGCGAAGGCGAGGAACTGGAACACCTTGGCGCCCAGCAGCATCATGTAAGGCCGGTTGGCGACGATGGCGCGGAGCTGGCCAAATGTCGGCATGTGCTTCCCGGCGCGGGGCGGCGCGTTCCCGGTGACCGGGATGGCGAGCGCGGTCGCCGTCATGGCCCCGCCGATGATCAGCGCCATGACCAGGCCCATCGTCGCATATCCAGCCGCCCCGCCGCCGCCGCGCTCGATCAGGGCGGCAGTGCCGGCCATCGACAACAGCTGCCCGATTGACACGAACAAGGTGCGCCATGAAATCAGGCGCGTGCGGTCATGAAAGCCGTCGGTCAGTTCGGCGGGAAGCGCCATGTAGGGCACGTTGAACAGCGAATAGGCGAGACTGTAGAGAAGCAATGCCGCAACCATGTAGGCCATGACCGCGCCCTGGCTCAGCGCGGGCGGAGAGAAGATCATCAGGAAGCTGGCAGCCGAAAGGATACCGCCGGCCAGTAGCCAAGGCTTGCGCCGGCCCCAGCGAGACCGGGTGCGGTCGCTCATGGTGCCGACTGCGACATCGATCAGTGCATCGAACAGCTTGGACGCCATCAGCAGGAACCCGGCAATCTCGGGCGATTGCCCCATCACGGTTGACATGAAGGCCGGATAATAGGCCGTGACCGCGTTGAGCATGATCGACACGCCAACCGTGCCCACGCTGAAGCCAAGGCAGGTCTTCAGGCTGAGGCGCTCGGTCATGGGGTTTCCTTCAGAAAGCGGACGATGGCTTCGGCCTTGGGGGTATCGCCAGCCGGCACAGCGACGTCGCAGGCATCGGTCAGCAGATCGAGCGCGCGGGCGACCGAGGCGTTGAGCAGGGCCAGTTCGTTCTCGGGCCGGAACAGCAGGACCGGTGCAGTGATGGCGGGCATCCGCTCGAACGCGCGGTAACGGAAGGCGGCGATGTAGGGCAGCGGATAGGTGTCCAGCGCCTTGAGCACGTCGAGCGTGATTCGGTGCAGCACCTCGGGCGGCGGCATGGCTCCGCCCAGCCGGGTTTCAGGCGACTTGCGGAAATGCGGGAAATACAGCGCCTGATCGCGGCAAAAGTTGAATGCCCAGATCAGGTGGCGGCCATATTCGTCAGGCACCACGGTGGGGGCGTAATTGGCGATCACCTCCTCACGGAATTCGTCGGGATATTCGGTGATCCCGTCGAGCACGACGCGGCGAATCAGACCGGGATGGCCGGCTGCCAGCTCGCAAGCGATCCGGGCGCCGGTATGCGTGCCGTAAACGTCCACGCGTTCAAACCCGAGCGCCGAACCAAGCCGCGCGACCGATCCAGCGAAATAGGGAATGTCGGGGTCTGTAATTGCGGGCGCGGGTGAGTCCCCGTTGCCCAGCGTGTCGGGCGCAATGATCTCGCCGTCATGGCCCGCCGCCCGCAGCGCGATCATCAGCCCTTGCATGAACCACGATGACGCCGGCGAAGCATGAAGCAGCACCAGCGGCGTTCCCGGTCCGCTTGCGGGCAGGCGGCGCAAGTGGAGCTGCCCTTCGTCCAGCCGTACGAAGGCCCGTTCGATCACTGCGCTGCCTGCACCATCACTCATCATCGGAAGCTAGACAAAGGGCGGGGGAGAGCGGGCCTGCTGGCGGGCTTGTCCATCTGGCGGATAGGCGCGCGGCCTGCACAGTCAGGTCCACTGGGCCGGCGTGATAGTGCAGACATGACCCGCCTCTTATCCACCGACGAAGCGTTGTACGCCGCCCTTGAGCGTGAAGGGCCGATCAACCTCGCTCGCGCGGTCGAGGTCATGGAGCGGCATGGGCTCGATGGGCTGGTACTTGGCCAGCCGGTCAACGTCTTCCACGCGCTGGGCCACTGGCCGGCAATCGCCCGCACCCGGATAGGCCAGCCGCCGGGCGTGTTCGCGCTGTTGACGCGGGAACACCCGGACGAATGGGGCCTCGTGACCAGCCGGTTCCTCTATTACTACACCTGGGCCGATGGGCGGCAGCGCAGCGATGTGCAGCCTTGGCTCTACGGTGAACTTGGTGACGCGGGCGACCTTGAACCCGGCAATCCCTTCCCGATGTGCCCTGACAGCGGAGAAGCGCCTTTGAGCGCGCTTGAGGTGCACCGGGCCGAAGTCCTCGCCGTGGTCGAGCCGGGACGCGATGCCTTCCGCGATGTCGGCGCTGCACTGGTCAGTGCGATGAAAGGCATTGGCCTCTGGCGCGGGCGAGTGGGCTTCGATGATCCGGTGATTGCGGCGGTGATGGCGCGCCATGACCATCCCGGCGCGGCGGTTCCGGCTGACAACATCGTGCGCGAGATCCGCCTCATCAAATCGCCGCTCGAACAGGCGCTGATGGCCCGCGCCGCCGAGGCCAACGCGCAGGCCTTGATCGCAGCGGCGCAGACAGCGCGGGCAGGGGCACGGCATTGCGAGCTGCAGGCGCTGTTTCGGGCAGAGGCGGCAAGGCGCGGCAACACCTCGGTATTCCTTAATGTCGACCGCGTCTCATCCGACCTGTCGCGCGCCGAACTGGCGGATGGGCAGACGCTGTTCCTCGACGGGGTCAGCCATTTCCTGAACTATCATGGTGATTTCGCCCGCACTGTCTTTATCGGCGACCCGCCCAAGTCTGCGCGCCGTGCGGCGGAGGCGTCGGGGCTGGCGTGGCAGGCGATACGCGAGAAGCTCAAACCGGGGCTGCGCTATTCGGAAATCGTCGAGATCGGGCAAAAGGCCGTGCGTTCCGCCGGCTATGAAACCCAGATCGGTTTCGGCCCGCACTCGGTCGGCCTGGCCCATACCGACGAGCCGGGCGAGGACCACGGCGGCTTCTGGCGCAAGCCCGACCTGATGCTTGAAGAAGGCATGGTGATTTCAGTCGATTGCCCGGTGCTCGACACCGGGATTGGCGGCTCGGCGCACTGCGAAGACCTCATGCTGATTACCAGCGATGGCGCGCAATGCATTCATTCAGAACATGAAACGGTGATTGTGATATGATGAAAGCAGTCCTGAGCGCGGCGGTTAGCGATATCCGGATGAACGATCCGGGCTTTGCCGGTGAGGTGCTGACAAGGGCGGAAGCTGCCGGGATCGACCTGCTGGTGCTGGGCCGCGAAGGCGCTCTGACGTTTGATGCGCTGGTGATTGCCGCCTGGGCCGCGCCGAGGGTTTCGGCGCTGGGCATCGTAGCCTGTGTGCCCGCTTCGCTGTCGCACCCGTTCCACGTTGCCCGTGCGCTCTCCGCCATCGATTTCCTGAGCGCCGGCCTGTCCGGCTGGGCCCCGGTCGCAGCGGGCGCGCCGGCTGGCATGGCCGAAGACATGGTCCGCGCGGCGCAGGCGCTGTGGGATGGCTGGGGTGCCGATACGCTGATCATCGACAAGGCCAGCGGGCACTATCTCGATTCATCGAAGGTGAAGGTGCCGAATTACAAAGGGCCGTTCTTCAACGTTGCCGGCCCGGTCAATGCCATGCGCCCGCCGCAGGGCCATCCCCTGTTGGTGCGGCTGCCCGGCGCGATTCCGGGCATCGCCAAGGTCGATCTGGACCTTGGACTGAGCGCCGGTCACATCGATCTGGTCGATCCGCTCGCCGAACTTGCCGTCCTTGCCAAAGCGCCGCCGCGTGATGGCACCACCCTGCGGTCAAGGCTTGGTCTGACGGAGTTGGCAGCATGAGCGCGCAGATCCACCTTTGGGCTTTCCTGCAAGGCATCGGTCATTACCCCAGCGGCTGGCGACATGAAGATGCGGACCCGGCGGGCGTCTTCACCATGGACTATTACCGCAAGGTCGGCGCGCTGGCCGAGCGCGGGATGATCGATGCCATCGTCTATGGCGACCAGCTGCAATCGCGCGGCGCGGGCGGGCGCACGCCTGAGCGGCTGGCGATGCCGACGCTTGATCCGGTCAGCCTGCTGGCGGCGATCGGTTCGGTGACCAGGCACATTGGCCTCGTCGCGACGGTATCGACAACCTACAACGACGTCCCAGAACTGGTCGAACGCTTTGGCACGCTGAACCGGATCACTGGCGGGCGGGCCGGGTGGAACATCGTCACCACCGCCCACCCGGCGACCGCGCCCAATTTCGGCGAGCCCGACTTGCCAGACAAGTCAGTGCGCTATTCCCACGCCGCGCAGGTAGTCAGCGATTGCTGCGATGCCTGGGATGCGGCGAGCCGCCCGGTGCTGGTTCAGGCTGGCCAGTCGGGCGACGGTCGGGACTTTGCCGCGCGCACGGCCGAGGCGATCTTCTGCCCGGCAGCGACAATCGAGGCAGGCATCGCTTTCCGGTCAGACCTGCGCCGCCGCATTGCCGAGGCTGGCCGCGATCCCGATGGCGTGCGGATCATGCCGGGGCTGTCGTTCATTCTGGCTGACAGCGAGGAAGCCGCGATAGCCAAGGACGAGGCGCTGCTAGCGCTTGCCGACGAAGCATTGTGCATCGAATATCTCTCGGAATCGCTGTGCTTTGACCTGACGTCCTTCGATCCCGATGGTCCCATCCCCGAAGCGGACATCCTCGCCGGAACACTGTTGCCAAGGGACGACATTGCTCGCGCTCTGGCCGGTCCGGTCAGCGAGGGACTCGGCCTTGGCGCTTTCGCGGCCCGCTATGTCCGCACCCCGCGCGGCCACAACGTGTTCCGCGGCACGCCCGAAAAGCTGGCGACGATGATGATCGAATGGATTGATGCCGGTGCCTGCGACGGGTTCACACTGCAGCCCGCCTACATGCCGGGTGAACTGGCGCTGTTCGTCGATCAGGTTGTGCCGATCCTTCAAGAGCGCGGACGGCTGCGTCGGTCTTACTCGGGGACCACCCTGCGGGCCACATTAGGCTTGCCAGAATGAAGGCTTTTGGCCGGGTCGTCATCGTCCTGCTGCTGCTGGCAGCGGGAAGTGTCCTCGCCTTGCGCGCCGGCCTTGGCGCGACGGACCGATCGGCGGCGATAGAACGCTGGGCCGGGCCGCCTTCGAAGTTTGTCACTATTGACGGTGTGCCGATCCATGTCGTCGAGGAAGGGCATGGCCCGGTTGTGGTGCTGCTTCACGGCAGCATTGTCGATCTGGCCGAATGGGATGATGTCGCCGCGCGGCTCAAGGGCAGTTACCGGATCGTGCGGTTCAGCTGGCCGCCCTACGGCCTCTCCGGCCCGGACCCGAAGGGCGAATATACCACCCCTCGGGCTGCCGACCTGATGAACGGCCTGATGACGGCACTGGGGCATGACAAGTTCGCTGTCGTGGCCACGTCCAACGGCAGCAACGTCGCGCTGGATTATAACCGGCGCTATCCCGGTCATGCCACGGTGATGGCGTTTTCGATGTTGCCCCTTGAACGGCCGAGCCAGACGCGCAAGGTCGATTGGCGGCTGAAGGCGATGCTGGCCTTTCACAAGAACCTGGTCCCCGACTGGCGGCACAAGGAATTCTGGCGGCTGGTGCTGAAGGATACGACCCCGCCGAGCTTTACTCCCCGACCCGAGATCGCCGAGCGCATGCGCGACATGAACAACCTCCCCGGCGCGCTTAACCGGCAAGCACAATACATCGCCGCCAATGCCAAGCTGTTCAAGACCAGCGACGTGGGCGCCGTGGCGGAAAGTGTGCGCGTGCCAGTGCTGCTGCAATGGTGCAGCTATGACACGGTGATTTCGCAAGGCGCGGAGGCGTCCGTAAAGCGATTTACCAATACCAAGGTTGAACTGATTGAATATCCTCAGTTAGGCCACTTTCCCATGTGGGAAAATCCGGATCTGTTCACCCGCGATCTCAAGGCTTTCCTTGACCGCCACCAGCCAGCCCTCGGATCAGCAGGTTCGGCAGCACCGAGTTATCCCACTCGGGGCTCGCGGGCGGGTTCGGACCCATCCGCAGCACGATGATCCGGTTCTTCGGTGAAATGTGCACGGTCTGGTTGTTGTTACCGTCAAACAGGAACATGTCCGGGTCGAGATAGGGCTGTGAATGCAGCACCTGCGGGCCGGCCGCGCCCGGCGCACCGAAACCGCGACGCTGGCGAAAGGGTTCCCCGATCCATATGCCGAGGCCAAAGCTGGGGTTTTGCGAAGTGCCCTTTCGCATTGTGGCAACAAAATTGGCGGGCAGCAGGCGTTTGCCGTTCCATTTGCCATCATCGATCAGCAGGACTGCAAGGCGCAACCACGTTTCGGCCGGCATCAGTGTGCAGCAGCCCGAATGAGCCAGACCGCCCGGGCGGTCGACCCAGATATCGCCGCCCAGTGCGCCGATCTTGCGGACCACTTCATTGGCAATGAATTCGCCATAGCGCCGCCCGGTCGCTCGTTCGATCACCAGCGCCACCATGTCGCTCGGCGCGTTGGCATAGGCATAGCGCGTGCCTGGCTCGGCGATCATCGGGTATGTGTCGATGATGCAGCTCCCATGTTCAGTGCTCAGGTAGCAACGGTTGAGCGGATGGTCGGGATCAGTGCTGAAGCCCTGATCGAGCATGCCCGAACGCATGTCGAGCAAGTGGCGCACCAGTATGCGTCCCTTCTGCTTGCCGCGAAGTTCCGGCAGGATTTCTGAAAGCGGCTGGTCAAGCGACGTGATCTTGCCGAGCTGGATCGCCCGCCCGACGGCAATCGCGGTCAGCGGCTTGGAAAGCGATTTAGATACCAGCGGTGTGCGCGCATTGATGCCGGGGGCAAACCACGCATCTTCTATCTTGCCATCATGCCAGACCAGATAAGCAGTTGATCGATTGGCTACAGCATAGCCGCGCGCCTGTTCGAGCGATGCCAGCGCGATGGCAGGATGCGTCGCTACCGGCAATGGTCGATAGTTCCCGGCTCCGGGCAACCGTTCCATCGGCGCATAGGGAAAATTACCCGCATCCTTGAGGTATGTTGCGAACCTCTCGAGATAGATCTCCTCCGCCGAAGGCTCCGCATGTGCAGCGCAGGACAGTAGGGCGATGGGGGCAAGCATCAAGCGTCGCATATTGCTCTCCGGCAGGCGGATAATCGGGTCTATTCCTTGCCTTGCGACAGTCAAATTCCGGCCTGCGCCAAGTGCAATCACCGCAAGGCGGATAGTTTTTGCTTCTTCCGTCTTGCCCGGCGGGGCCGGTTCATAGCCGGAGGACGAGAGAGTTGGGTGGAGTTCGCCTGAATGTCATTTGATAGGTGCCAAGTTGCAATTGTCGGGGCGGGGCCTGTTGGCACCGTCGTTGCAACGCTGCTCGCGCAGTCCGGCTACGACGTCGTTGTACTCGAAGCTGGCGAAAATTGCGCCCAGGATTTGCGCGCTTCGACATTCCATCCGCCAACGCTGGAAATGCTCGACCAGATCGGCATCACGCCGATGCTGCTTGATCGCGGGTTGCAAGCGCCGATCTACCACTGGCGTGATCGCAAGTCGGGCGAAGTGATCGAGTTTGATATGAGCGAACTCAGCGATGTCACGCGCTACCCATTCCGCATCCAGTGCGAACAGTACCACCTGTCGCGGGCTTTGGCCGATGGTCTGGCAAAGCACCAAAGCGCTCAGGTGCGTTTCAACAGCCGTCTGCTGACCTTCGAACAGGACGATAACGGCGTCGACCTGTGGGTTGAGACGATGACCGGGATCGACCAGCTGCGCTGCGATTACCTGATCGCGGCTGACGGCGCGAATTCAATTGTTCGCAAGTGGCTGGGCATCGAATTCGATGGTTTTACCTACCCCGAGCGGTTCCTTTGCCTGTCGACCGAATATGAATTGGCGGACCACCTGAAAAACCTCGCTTACGTCAACTACGTCAGCGATCCGGAAGAATGGCTGGTGCTGCTACGCGTGCCTTCGGTATGGCGCGTTCTGGTGCCAACCGACGCTTCGCAAAGTGACGAGGAATTGCGTTCGGACAAGGTGAAGAACGGCATTTTCGATCGACTTGTCGGAGATGGTTCAGCAGTCCAGACCCAGCATCGCACGCTGTACCGTGTGCACCAGCGGGTTGCGAAATCGTTCCTTACGGGGCGGGTCATCCTGGCTGGCGATTCCGCGCATCTCAACAATCCGCTCGGCGGGTTCGGCATGAATTCGGGCGTCCACGATGCCTTCAATCTGTTCGAAAAGCTAGAACCGTCGCTGCGGTCCGGCAAACCCAATGGCGCGCTTGAACTATACGACCGCCAGCGCCGCACAGTGACTCACGCCTTCACTCAGGCCCAGACGATCGAGAACATGGCCTACATTTCGGGCGGCTCTGATGAGGCGCATCGCAAGCGGCGCGACGCCATGCAAGCGATCAAGGCCGATGATGAGCGGCGCCGCGGATACATGCTCAAGCAGGCGATGTTTGAAAGCCTGGCGCAAGCCGCGGCCATTCAGTGATCGCCCGAAAGCCAAGGAATAATCGTGATGGGTGACGTACTCGGCTGGCGCCGGATGCTGGGGGTTATTGCCCCTTCGACCAACACCGTTGTCCAGCCAGACATGGAAAGGATGCGCCCCGAAGGTGTGACCAACCATTTCTCGCGGATCTTCGTTGAAGATCCGGTGGCGCTGAACAACGATGATTTCATTGCCGGCACCACTGCCATCGCTGAAAATACGATGGACGCGGTGCGGTCGGTGATGACCTGCCGGCCGGACTATCTCGTGCTCGGCATGTCGGCGATCACCTTTTACGGCGGCGTTCAGGGCTCGCTCGATTTCAAGCGCAAGGTCGAGGACGTCGCCGGCATCGGCGCATCGACCGGGGCGGAATCGATTGCCGCGGCGCTGAAAGCCTATGGCAACGTCAAGACGGTCAGCTTTGTCTCACCCTATTATCCGGTGGCGAACGCCGAAGTACGGCGCTTCCTGGAGGAATCTGGCTTTTCGGTGGTACGCGACGTGCCGCTGGAGTGCAGGTGCTGGACTGACATCGCCAAGGTCACGCCTGAGCGGCTGCGCGAAGTGATCGCCTATCTCGATGGTCCGGACGTCGATGCCATCGTCCAGGTCGGCACGAACCTGTCGATGGTCGATCTCGCCGCCGAAAAGGAAACCGAACTCGGCAAGCCGGTGCTTGCGATCAACACGGCGACCTACTGGCACGGCCTGCGTGCCTGCGGGATTACCGACAAGGTGCAGGGGCTCGGCCGACTGCTCGCAGAATTCTGAGAAATAAACAGGGGGAATAGCCATGGAAGAAGTGCTCATCCTGCGCTGGGTCCACATTATCGCGATGGTCTATTGGCTGGGCGGCGAATGGGGTGTGTTCCAAACCAGCTTCAACGTGATCAACCGCTCGCTTTCGATGGACGAACGGCGGCGTCACATGGAAACCGCCTATCGCATTGATGTTCTGGCGCGCACCGGCATCATAATGCTGCTGCCACTCGGCCTGCACATGGGCAATATCTATGGCATTCAGCCCTATGGCGGGTCGTTCCTGACCTTCATGTGGCTGTTTGTCGCCGGCTGGCTGGCGCTGTGCTGGGGCGCCTTCATCAAGCGTGAAACGGATACCGGCATCATGCTGACCAAGCTTGACGAGAAAATCCGCTGGGTGCTGATCCCGACGATCTTCGTCGTCGGCATCTCCTCGCTGCTGGGCCACGGTCCGTTCGAAGCGGGAGAGGGTATGCGCTGGTATTCGCTCAAGTTTACGCTCTATGGCTTCACCCTGTGCATTGGCCTTGGCCTGCGCTGGATCATGCGCCAGTGGACCGCGCGCTTCCGTGTGCTCGCCATGGGTCCGAACCCGCAAGTGGAAGCCGCGCTTGAGCGGGAATTCCTTTACGGCCGCCTGATGGCCTATGTGTACTGGATCACGATCTCAGGCATCTGCTTCCTGGGAACCGTAAAGCCGATTTGATCCGAACGGCGCACACAAAAAGGCCGGCCCTCCCGAAAAGGAGGGCCGGCTTTTTGTTGTCCAGCTGTCTGGTTCAGTTCTTGTAGGTGGTCGCTGCGCGTTCCAGAACGGAAATCGGATCGGCAGCCATCTTGGGATCGGCCTTGGCAACCATGGCGCGCCAATCTGCCGGCATGTCGGCATAGCGCGTGACCTTTTCGCCGACGCTGCGCAGGGTCTGGCTCCCCATGCCGGCCGGCATCTTCCACCAGCGTGCATAGTCGGTAACGTCACTGCCATGCGCCCAAGCACGGGCTATCTTGCGGCGCGGGTCAAGCGCTTCGGCGGCCGGGCTGCAGATCATGCTCATGTCGTTGAGCACCCGGTCGGTCACGCCCGGAACAATCGAGCGGGCCTTGGTGTGAGTCTGGAAGCAGACCTGGTCGCCCATGCGGTAGAAGAGTTCGGGCACGTGTTCGGCGGTAAATGTCGACCCCCCGATCTGGGGCGGCAGTTGCACGACATTGTCGGCCGAATAATGTACCCGCGTCGGGCCGACCGGCGCAAAGGGCACGTCGATCAAATCACCGGTGATCGGGTTGCGCAGCTTCTCCGCGCGTTCGCCTGAATCCGGCGCGGTGCGGAAGCCAAGCTCGAACTGGACGATGTCCATCGAACCGTCGGCGTTGGGAATGATCTTGGCGATGGCGCCGAAGATCAGCTCGCACATCGGGGTTAGATTGGCACCTTGCTGGGCATAATTGCGCCCGCGGAACCACCAGAACACCAGTCCGGAATCGGTGCGGTGCCGCATCCGCCGGACGATGGCCGCTCGCGAGGCAAGGTCGGCGGGAATGCCCTGCTCTCGCATGAGCCCGGAAGTTGGCGCGGCGGCGAGCGCTGGCATCGCGCTGGCCGCCCCTGCGGCAGCGGAACCGATCATCAAGGCGCGGCGGCCAAGCAGGAACATCTCGTCATTGCTGTCAGTCATCGCGTTTCTCCTAGGTCAGGTTGATTGCACGGCCCCGCTGGCGAGCAGGGCGTCGATCTTGTCCGCCGGATAACCGAGTGCGGTCAGCACGACGCGGCTGTCGGCCCCGGGTAGCGGCAGGGTGACGTCGCCGCCGGGACGCTTGCCATCCATTTCGAGCGGGATTGTTGGCAGGTAAGTCTGCGCGCCGGTGTCGAGTGTGACCGGTTCCAGCCCGCCATGAGCCAGTTGCGGATCGTCGAACATGTCCTCGGGCTTGCCGATGGGCGCGAACGGAAGTCCGGTGCCTTCCAGCTTGGCAACCACTTCATCCCGGGTCATCGCGCCAACTATCTCGCGGATCTGCGGCAAGATGCGATCGCGGGCGAGCACGCGCTGGTTGTTGGCACGCAGGCTTTCATCGGCCCACAGGTCATCAAGCGCGAAAAGCTCGCAGAACTTCTTCCACAAGGCATCGGTAACCACGCCGATGAACACCGGCTCGTCGCGCGTCTCGAACACGTCGTAAATCGCCCAAGCCGAGATGCGCGCGGGCATCGGCGCGGCGGCTTTCCCGGTGACGGCGAACTGCGCCATGTGCTGGCCGACGAGGTAGATCGTCGTTTCGAACAGGCTGGCGACGACCTTCTGGCCTTTGCCGGTGCGGTGCCGCTCCTCGATCGCGGCGAGAACGCCGATTACGCCAAACATGCCACCGGTGACGTCAACCACGCTGGCGCCAGCGCGTAGAGGCCGCCCCGGCGGTCCGGTCATATAGGCAAGGCCGCCCATCATCTGCGCCACTTCATCAAGCGCGGTGCGCTCTTCATAGGGGCCGGGCAGAAAGCCCTTTTCGGAGCAATAGATCAGGCGCGGGTTGATCGCCGAAAGCGCGCCCCAGCCCAATCCCAACCGGTCGAGCGCGCCGGGGCGGAAGTTCTCCACCAGCACGTCGGCCCCGGCGGCAAGGTCCTTGGCTACGGCTGGTCCTTCGGGTGACTTGAGGTCGAGGCAGACCGATTGCTTGCCCCGGTTGTACATCGAAAAATAGCCCGCGCCTGACCCAAGTAGCCGCCGCGTGGCATCGCCGCCGATGGGTTCTACGCGGATCACTTCGGCGCCAAGCCCCGCAAGGATGTGGCCCACAGTTGGCCCCATGACCATATGGGTGAATTCGATCACCCGGATACCGGCGAGCGGGGTGGGGGCAGTCATCGAGCGATCCTTTCGGGATAATCGAGCATCGGACCGACCAGCGGCGTGAAACCGTACAGTGGCTCGCCCGGGAGCGCCTCTTCAAGGATGGCACGCACCGCCAGCAGCTTGTCGAGATCGATGCCGGTCTCGATGCCCATCGCATTGAGCATCAGCACGAGGTCCTCAGTCACCAGATTGCCCGAGGCCCCCGGCGCGTAGGGACAGCCGCCCAGACCGCCGAGCGAGGCGTCAATCGTAGTAATGCCTTCGTCCAGCCCCGCCAGCGCGTTGGCGAGACCAAGCCCGCGCGTGTTATGCAGGTGGAGCGTTGTCAGCATGTCCCCGCCCACGGCCGCCTTCACCGCGCGCACCAGCCGTTTGACCTGCGCCGGATCGGCATAGCCGGTGGTGTCTGACAGGCTAAGTTCCTGCGCGCCCGCCGCCACGGCGGCTTCGGCAAGGCGCAGGACGGTGGCTTCCGGAACGGCTCCTTCGATGGTGCAGCCAAAGGCGGTGGCGAGGCCGACGGCGAAGTGAATGCCGGCGTCCTTGGCGATGCACGCGGCATCGGTAATCTCGGCGAGCATGGCGGGATGGTCCTTGCGGACGTTGCGCAAGGAATGGGTTTCGCTCATCGAAAAGGGGATCGACATGGCGTGAACGCCGGCCTGCGCTGCCCGCGCCGCGCCCTTGGCGTTCGGCACCAGCGCGACGACATTGAGCCCCGGGATCGACCGCGCGAACTCCACCAGCGCGGCCGTGTCGGCCATCTGCGGCAGCAGCGATGGCGGCACGAAGCTGCCCACCTCGATCTCGCGCACACCGGCAGCGGCTTCGGCGGCGATCCACGCCTTCTTGGCTTCGAGCGGCATCGCCCGGTCGATCGATTGCAGCCCGTCGCGCGGGCCGACTTCGGAAACGAGGATTGCGGTCATGTCAGATATACCCACGGCCGGGCAGCGCGGTCACGGGCGGTCCAGCTTTCGATTTGAGGGAGGGATTTGAGCGTCAGATCGATCGCGTCGAGCCCTTCGAGCAGCATGGCCTTGGCCTCATCGCCGATGTCGAAGGCCCATGTTTCCCCGGCGCAAGTGACGGTCTGGGCGTGCAAGTCGATGGCCACCTGTTGGCCTGCCAGCTTGGCTACGGCTTCGGCGGGAAGTGCGATGGTCAGCAGTCCGTTGCGCAGGCAATTGCCGGCGAAGATCGGGGCAAAGCCTGGAGCGATCACCGCGCGGATGCCCCATTCGGCCAGCGCCCAGACGGCGTGCTCGCGGCTCGATCCGCAGCCGAAGTTCGCGCCGCCGGCGATGACTTGCGCGCCGGCATATCCCGGTTGGTTGAGCGCGAAGGCGGGATCGGGTGTCCGGCCCTCGATGTAGCGCCACGGTGCGAACAGCCCGTCCGCCAGACCGGTGCGTCCGGTGCTCTTCATCTCGCGGCTGGGGATGATCGTATCGGTGTCGATATTGTCGCGCAGGATCGGAATAGCGCGCGAGGTGAGCGTGGTGAAGGGTATCATGCCGCCAGCTCCCGCGGATCGGCAATCGCGCCGGCCAGCGCTGAGGCGACGACGGTTTCGGGGCTGGCGATGTGGGTGCGGATGCCCGGGCCTTGGCGACCTTCGAAATTGCGGTTGGTGCTGGAAATTGTCCGGCTGCCCGGTTCAAAACCTTCGCCGCCGGCGTAGAAGCAGAGCGAACAGCCGCTCTCTCGCCATTCAAAACCGGCAGCCTGAAACAGGTGATGCAACCCTTCGGCCTCCGCCGCGCGCTTCACTGCGGAGCTGCCGGGAACGACCAGCGCCTTGCGGATCGATGGCGCGATCCGGCGGCCCTTAAGCAGCATGGCGGCGCGTCGCAGGTCAGACAGGCGGGCGTTGGTGCACGAGCCGAGGAAAGCGGCATTGATGGGCACGCCTTTGATCGGCTGGCCTGCGGCAATGCCGATGTAGTCGTGCGCGCGTGCCGGACCTTGCGGGACCGTGCCGTCTACGGCGATCGCCTGTTCAGGACTGGTACCCCAGGTGACCATTGGGGCAATAGTGCTGGCATTGATGGAAATCTCGGCGTTGAAACACGCTTCGTCGTCAGAGAAGAGGCCGGCCCAATGGGGATGATCGAATGACGCCGGAGCATAGCGCCGTCCCGAAAGCCAAGCGAAGGTGGTTTCGTCTGGCGCGATGATCGCGGTCATCGCCGCAAACTCGGTTGCCATGTTGCACAGCGTCATCCGCGCTTCGATGTCGAGGGCGCGCACGGCACTCCCGGCAAATTCCAGTGCCAGACCGCTCCCGCCGGCAGATCCGTGTGCGGCGATCAGGTGCAGCGCCATGTCCTTGGCGGTCACCCCGGACGCGAGCATTCCGGTCCAACTGACCCGCATCGTACCGGGATGGCTCAGCCGCAGGACGCCGGTCGCCATCGCGTGTTCCGCTTCGCTCGATCCAATGCCCCAGGCCAGCGCGCCGAGCGCACCTTGCGTGCAGGTGTGGCTATCGGGCGCAACAAGCGTCGCCCCCGGCAGGACAATGCCGAGTTCGGGCGAGATCACATGAGTGATACCCTGATCGGGATCGGTCACGTCGAACAGCGTAATTCCGGCGGCTCGGGCAGCCGCGCGCGTCTCGGAGATGAAGGCCTGTCCGCCCTGCATCTGCGTCTGATCGCCGCGTCCGGGCCGAGTATCGACAATGTGGTCCATGACCGCGAAGACCCGCGCCGGATCGCGAACTGGACGCCCCGCAGCAGCCATTGATTTGAGCGCCGCCGCACCAGTGCGTTCGTGCAGGAACACCCGGTCGATGGCGATAAGGCTCGCCCCGGACGCGGTTACGCACACTTCGTGCGCTTGCCAGATCTTGTCGAACAGGGTGCGAGGGCCGGTCATGGCGCGGCTATGCGGGCGAGGACCTTGCCCATCGACTTGCCCGAGAGCAGGTGCTCCCCTGCATCGTGTATGCCTTCAAGGCCGTCAAACTGGCCGGCGTCGAGGCAGACCTTGATCTGACCTTGCCGGAACATATCGAACAGCCGCGCACGCGCTTCCGGCCAGTGCGCGGTGAGCAGCCCGTTCATGAAGCCGCGCACCGATGCGCTCTTGTAGTAGATCGCGTGGGCAATGCGCGGGGCGGTGACCAGTTCGGGCTTGCCATCAAGGTCGGAGGCAGCGCCCGCGACGACGAGCCGGCCATGATTGGCGATGTTGGCAAGGAAGGCGTCGTGAATCGCACCGCTGACCGTGTCGAACGCGAGATCGATGCCTTTCGGATATTCGCTCGCCAGCACCTGCGCGACGTCTTCCGAGCGGTAGTCGATCACTCGCGCGGCACCCAGCGCGCGGACGAATTCGCACTTCTCCGGCCCTCCGGCGATGCCGATGACATGGCAGCCGCGCAGCACCGCAAGCTGAATGAGCAGATGGCCTAGCCCGCCCGCCGCCGCCGAAACGGCGACCGTTTCGCCGTCCTTGATCTCGCCAATCTGCTCCATCGCGACAAGCGCTGAAACGCCGGTCGATGCCAGCACCAGCCATTCCGGGCGTGCGTCCGGGACCTTCACGAAGTTCGCCGCCGGACCAGTGTTTTCCTCGCGGTAGCCACCGGTAAAGCGCGTGGTGACAACGGCATCGCCCAAGGCCAAACTGTCAACGCCTGCGCCCACGGCTTCGACCACGCCGAGCGCTTCGACTCCAGTGAAGGTCGGCAGGCCGATCTTGACGTAGTCCACGGCATCGCGGGCAATCTGCGTGTCGAAAATCGCGTTGATCCCGCACCACAGGTTGCGCACCCGCACGTCACCCGGGCCGGGCGCGGTGACGGGCAGGGTGACGATATCGGTCGCCGCGCGAAACGTGTCGGCGTGCCGATCCATTCTCAGCGCGCGGTAGCTATCACTCATTTCGGGAAGCCCAGCCCGCCGGGGTTGAAAAGACCCTTGGGATCGACCACCGCTTTCACCGCGTCGATCACGTCGCGGAATGCCTCGTCGCGGCTGCGGCGCCAGTCATAGGCGCGGCCGATCTGGAAATGGGCGGCACCGAATTCGGCGCAGATCGCCTTGATATGATCGCGCGCTTCGGTGACCAGCGCGGTAGCTTCAGGCGCGCTGCCCATCTGTTTCAGCCGGGCAAGGTGCGAAGGCTCAACCATGGCGGCGTGGACCGGGCGGTAGCCTTCGGGCCAGAAGAACACTGGCTCGATGGTCAGCGCATTGGTCGACAGCGAGGTGAACAGGAAGCCGGTGAAAATGCCAAGCGCATCGAAACGCGGCTGCATTTCGGCAAAATAGGCTTCGATCCGGCCAAGCAGTTTTGGCGCGTTGGAGAGCGATACGTGGCCGTGGACCGGCGCCCAGCTTTCGCCTTCCGGCCCGAGCATCGAATTGGGCGGCGGGAAGGGCATGGCGCGGATGACCTTGGCGATGGTGTTCGCCGTTTCCGTGCCGCCAAAGCGCGCGGCGATGGCGCGGACCTGCGCGATGTCATCCGCTACGCCGGCCTTGCTGCGGCCCTCGCAGGCGATGTGCATCGAATAGTCGCCATCGTCGATGAAATCGCGCCCGCCAAATGCCACCTTGGCGGCGGCGAGCAGGCCTTTGCCGAGGTTCTTTTCCTTGGCGATCACCTTGCCCAGCGTCTTGACGTCCTGAGCCAGCGACATGCGCTTCATCCGTACGCGGGCGAGGCCGGGGTCGAAACCGCAGGTTTCGGCGGCAAGGCCAGCGCGGGCGATCTCGGCGAGGGCTTCCAGCATGGCTTCGCCGGTGCCGAAAGAGAAGCTGGCGCAATCCTCGAATGCGGGGGTGCGGATCAGCCGCATGGTGACCTCGGCCTTGATGCCCAGTGTGCCGCTATCCCCGCAGAACAGCGCGGCGAGGTCCGGTCCATAGTGGCGATAGAACGGCGTATCGCCATCCGCCCCGCGCGCGCCGGTGCGCAGGGTGCGGCCATCGGCCAGCACCATGGTCAGCGCGATCATCGATTCGCTCGACGTGCCGTAATGGCCCGCGCCGAACATGGCGTTGAGCTGCGAAAGCCCGCCGCCGATGGTCGATGCGATGCCCGACATAGGCCCCCAGAACGGCGTGCGCAGGCCATGCGGCTTGAGCGCTTCGTTAAGCGCCAGCCATGAACAGCCAGCCTGCACCGTCACCGTCATGTCCTCAGGGCTGATCGCCAGCACCTTGTCCATGCGGGTCGTGTCGATGGAAATCGTCTTCGGCGCGGCCGGCACGTAGGAACTGGTATAGCCCATGCCGGCACCGCGCGGCGAGATCGGCAGGCCTTCCACATGGGCGAGGGCGACCACGTCAGCCAGCTGCTCGGTCGTCTCGGGAGCGACGATCAGCGAGGCGACGTGATCGCTCACTGCCCAGATATCCTCGCTGAACAGGCGAAGGCTGGCTTCGTCGTCGCGGCAGTTTTCGGAACCGACAAGTTGAGCAAAGCGGTCGCGCAGGTCGGGCGGGCAGGGAGAGAGGATAGTCATCGTGGTCCGGCTTGGAACGGCCGGCGCGAAATGACCGCAATTGGCCTGCAATTATCTGTCTGTCGGATGAAGTGCCTGTTTGGCAGCCGACATTCCGGCAATCCGACCGAGCGTGACGGCGGTGCACAGGCCCATCGCGGGCAGGTATCCCCATGAGGATGGCCCTGAAACACTGCGCGCCGCACCTCCGCCGGCGAACAGGTTGGGCAGGGGCGTGTCATCGGGCCGCAGCACCCGTGCGTGACCGTCGATCTCCAGCCCCCCCTGCGTGTGGTAGATCGCGCCGACCACCTTGAGCGCGCGGAGCGAACCGTGCGGCGGTAATTCCTCGCCCCAGACGCGCCCGGTTGAATCCGCTGCGCCCTTGTTGCGGGCGGAACAGGCATCGGCCAGGCTGGCGGACAAGGCTTCTGTTGGAACGCCGATCTGCGCTGCCAGGATTTCGGCGCTGGCTGCCCGCTTCGCCGCGTTAAGGGCATTCAGGGCCTGCATGTCCGGGGTATAGGCGGTCGCCTCCTCGATCCGCTCGTCGTAGATTGTCCAGACCGTGCCGCCATCCTGCGCCATCACCGGATGGACCATACCGGCGATGTCCTTGGTCTCGTCGGTGAAGCGGAGGCCCGCAGAGTTCACCAGCACCCCGCCTTCGACCAGCACTTGCGGTGAAACGCTGATGCCTTGTGGGTCGGTGAGCATGGCATAGCCCTGATAGGAACCCATGTCGCCGATAGCCGCGCCCAGTGCCTCGCCGATGCGGATGCCGGTGCCCTGGCTACCTTCGTGGCCATTGTTGCGCGCGTCCGCCATCTCGGGAATATAGCGCACCAGCATGGCGCGGTTGGCGGCAAAGCCCCCGCAGGCGAGGATCAGCGTGTCGCAGCCGACGCGTTCCAGATCACCGCCGGGACGTTCGATCACCGCGCCCAGAACCTTGCCGTTCTCGTCCGCCACTACATCGGCCAGTTTCGCCTGAAGCAACACGTCTACTCCCGCTTCGGCAAGGCGGCGATGCAGCAGGCCAACCAGATCTTCACCACCATGCCCCGGCCAGCCGTGCATCCGGTACGTGCGATTGCCGTAAGCCGGACGGAAACCGAGATCGATCTCCAGCGGGAAATCGTGCGTCTGGGCCAGCCAGTCGAGCGCCGGGCCGGATTGTTCCGCCAGCGCGCGTGCGATCACCGGGTTCGCCAGCCCACGCGACTTGGCCATGATGTCCTCGAAAAAGGCATCGGCACTGTCTTCAATTCCTGCCGCCGCCTGCGCCTTGGTATCCGCCGCGCAGACCAGCCCCAGCGTCATGCCGGTCGAACCCAGCGGACGGGCATCAGCCTCGATCAGCAGCACTTCGGCCCCGGCATCGCGCGCGGCCAGTGCGGCGACGCATCCACATGCGCCGCCGCCCACGACCAGTACGGGCACAGAGAACTCGAAAGTCATCAGGTGACCGCCAGTTCCTCGACGAGTTCGCCAGAGGTGGCCTCGTCAGGCATGACCGAAGCTTCGTTCTCCTGCTGGACGATACGCAGGATGCGGGCGATATATTCCTGGTTCCACATCGCGCGCTCAGTCATCGCGTCACCGTCCGGGCGGAAGGCGTCAATCTCGCCGGGTTCGATCACGCCCTTGGCGGCAAGCAGCCGTTCCAGCGTATCGACCCGCTGGCGGGCAACGGCCAGTTCCTGCGCCACGGCCATGGTGATGGCGAGCACGCGTTCGGCTTCGCGGTTGTCGAGGAACCACGGGCGCTTGCCAGCGGGCTTTGCCCCGGCTTCGCTCAATGCGTCGTTAAAGCTCATGGTACGATAGCTCCGATCACGTGCCAGGCGGCCTTGCGGCCATAGTCTTCGGTTTCGTCTTCCTGGGCGTCAGGGAAAATGTCGCGGTCAACCACGCCGAAGACATCGCCGTGGACCAGCCAGTCGCGTTGGAACCCGGCATCGATCATGGCCTGATCAAGGTCCATTTCGTGCATCCGGCTCCAGAAAGGCTCGTTGTTGTAGAACGCATCCCAATCGCGCATCGCCTGTTCGAAATAGGGCATGTCGGCAGTATACTGCGGCTGTTCGACATGGATGACGACCCCGCCGGGGCTGACCAGGCGGCGCGTTTCGGCGAAGATGCGGCGCATCGCGCTGAACGACAGTTCGTGCAGGAACATCGTCGTCTGGATCCAGTCAAAGCTGCCATCGGCAAATTCCGCCATGTTCTCAGCATCGCCCTGAACGAAGCGGACATTGCCCACGCCCAGCGACTTCGCGCGGCCAAGGCCATAGCGGAGCACTGGTGCGCCGAGATCAAGCACGGTCACTTCGGCATCGGGAAAGGCGCGGGCGATGGGCAGGGTGGAGTGCCCGACCGTGCCGCCTAGTTCGAGGATCTTCTTTGGTTTGAAGTCCGGCAGGTTGCGCTTCACCCAGTTGACCACGGCCATGCCGCCGCCGTCCGAATAGGCGCCCAGCAGCCCGCTGGTGGTGACGAAGCCAGCGTGATCGTAATTCGCGCCGTTGGTGACGTCGCCGGGGCAATATTCCTTGGTATAGCCTCCGGGCATGCAGTGATGGTCAATCGCGGCGACATAGCGCGGCACGGGCAAGCCGGGCTTGAGCACCAGCCGTGGGTCGCCCTCGGTCAGTTCGCGGGCCTTTTCGTTCAGTTCTTCGCGCTGGCGGATCACGGTCCAGCGGCCGGCCTGCTGGCGCTGTTCCATGGTCATGCGGCGCAGCGCCGACCACGTCTGGAACGCCGGGTCCTCCAGCATCGCTTTGCGCGCTTCGTTGCGGCTGCCGATCTTTCGGCCATTGGCGGCTTCGAACTTTGGCTCGACCCGCGAATCGTACGCGGCGCGCACGCCGGGGACGACCCGCGCGGCAAGGTGGCGGTTCATCTGGGCGAGGTAGTTGACCCGCTCGATCTCGTCGTGGCTGGTCTGGGGAAACAGGTCATGGCGGCCGATGACGCGGTAGTCTGGCGGTCCGTCATAGCCGGCTGCCGGGTTATTTTTCCGAACGGCGGTCACTGTGAGGCTCCTCGATTGTCTG
>NZ_JANPGP010000049.1:0-16654 GCF_031424035.1 Novosphingobium sp. | reverse complement strand
CACGGTTGAAGGCGCGATCAACGTCAACGGCTCGCTGGGCGCGCGCCGCGAAATGCCCGTCGGCGTTGTCGGCGAAGGCGGCCAGGTCCGCTCGGTGCTGGTCGAGGCGGGCGACTGGGTCAATGCCGGGCAAGTGCTCGCCGTGATCGATCGTTCGGTCCAGGCGCAGCAGCAGGCAGGACAAGGCGCGCAGATCCAGGTTTCCGAAGCCGATGCGCGGCTGGCCCAGGCCAATCTTGAACGCGCGTTGAAACTCGTCGATCGCGGCTTCATCTCGAAAGCCGATGTCGACCGGCTGACCGCGACCCGCGATGCCGCCAATGCCCGCGTTCGCGTGGCCCGCGCCACCTATGGCCAGATCGGCGCACAGATCGCCCGGCTCAACATCGTCGCTCCGGCGGCAGGCCTGATCCTCGAGCGCAAGATCGAACCCGGCCAAGTGGTTGGCGGCGGCAGCGGCGTTCTGTTCCGCATTGCCAAGGGCGGCGAAATGGAATTGCGCGCGCAGGTCGGCGAAGTCGATCTGGCGAAAATTTCCACCGGCGTCACCGCCGAAGTCTCGCCCGTCGGCGGGGTAAAGAAGTTCACCGGCCAGGTCTGGCAGGTCTCGCCGGTTATCGATCCGGCTTCGCGGCAGGGCTTTGCCCGCATCGCGCTGGCCTATGCACCCGAACTGCGCCCCGGCGGCTTCGCTGCCGCCGTGATCAAGGCCGGCTCGATCATTGCGCCGCTGTTGCCCGATTCGGCCGTCCTGTCCGACAATCAGGGCAGCTATGTCTACATCGTCGGCAAGAACAACAAGATCGAGCGCCGCAACGTCAAGATCGGCCTCGTGACTGATAAGGGCCTTGCCATCGCGTCGGGCCTGTCCGGCAATGAGCGCGTGGTGCTGCGTGCCGGCGGCTTCCTCTCGCCGGGCGAGACGATCCAGCCGGTCGCCGGCAAACTCTGATTCGCGAAGGACGCTGACAGCGATGGACTTCCGCAACATCTCGGCCTGGTCGATCCGTAACCCGGTGGTTCCGATCATCCTGTTCATCGGCCTGATGATGCTTGGCATCGTCGCCTTTGCGCAGATGAAGGTCCAGAACATGCCGGACATCGAGTTCCCGGCAGCGATCGTCGTGGTCAGTCAGCCGGGCGCTGCGCCGACCGAGATCGAGAACCAGATCACCCAGAAGGTCGAGGCCGCTGTCCGCACGATCAACGGTGTCGATTCCATCAGCTCGACTGCCAGCGAAGGCAGCAGTCAGACAATGATCATGTTCCAGATCGGCGTCGACGTGAATGAGGCGCTGAACGAGGTCAAGAATGCCATCGACCAGGCGCGCGGAGACCTGCCGGACGGCATCCTCGAACCGCAGGTCTTCAAGGCCGAGAACAGCTCCGACATGGCCGCCTGGGCCGTTTCGGCTGACGACATGACGGTCGAGCAATTGTCCTGGTTCATCGACGATTCGGTCGCCAAGCGGCTGCTGTCGATTCCCGGCATGGCCGCAGTCAACCGCAGCGGCGGCGTCACGCGCGAAATCCGCGTTACCCTCGATCCGGGCCGGATGCAGTCGCTCGGCATCACCGCAAGCCAGGTCAACGCGGCGCTGCGCCAGCTCAATACGAATGCCGCTGGCGGGCGTGCCGAGATCAGCGGGTCGCGGCAGTCGATCCGAGTCCTTGGCAATGCTGCAACCGCCTATCAGCTGTCGCAGGTCCAGGTGGCCATTGGCGGCGGCCGCACGATCAAGCTGACCGATTTTGCCACGGTCGCCGATTCCTTCAAGGAGGTCACCTCGATCTCGAAGATGAACGGCAAACCGGTGGTCAGCTTCGACATCCAGCGCGCGCGCGGTGCCTCTGACGTTGCCCTGTTCGACGATACCGTGGCGGAACTTGCAAAGATCGAGAAGGAGCACCCCGGCGTGCACTTCGTGATGCTTTACGACTTCGTGAAATATACCAAACAGCAATACGACAGCTCGATTTCATCGATCATCGAAGGGGCCATCCTCGCGGTCATCGTCGTGTTCTTCTTCCTGCGTGACTGGCGTGCGACCCTGATGTCGGCGATCGCCATCCCGCTTTCCGCAATTCCGACCTTCTACTTCCTGTTTTCATGGTTCGGCTTCACGCTGAACAGCCTGTCGCTACTGGCGCTTGGCCTGGTTTCGGGCGTGCTCGTCGATGACGCCATCGTCGAGATCGAGAACATCGTCCGACATATGCGCATGGGCAAAAGCGCCTATCAGGCGGCGATCGACGCGGCGGACGAAATCGGCCTCGCGGTGGTCGCCACGACGTTCTCGATCGTTGCGGTGTTCCTCCCGGTCGGGATGATCGGCGGCGTTACCGGCCAGTTCTTCAAGAGCTTCGGTTTGACCGTCGTCACCTCGGTCCTGCTCAGCCTGGTCGTGGCGCGCATGATCACACCGATGGTTGCGGCCTATTTCCTCGAATCGCATGGCGTGGCGGAACACGCCAGCGGGCCGTGGATGGATCGCTATATCCGCCTGCTGCGGTGGACCCTTGATAACCGCAAGGCCAAGGACAAACGCGCGCAGATCCAGCCGGTTCAGACAAAGGGATTTTTCGGGACAGGCGTGGCCATGATGCTGCTGCTGCGGGTCGTGCTGGCAATTGTCGCGGCCGTGGCGGTCGCCAATGCGCTGGCCCTGCTGAAACTCACCGGCGCTCTCAAGCTGCTTTCGATCATCCTGCCGATCGTCGCTCTGATCGCCGGCTACATGCTGGCCCGCGCGCTGTTCAAGGCCGTGGCGCGCATGTTTGGTTCGGGCTTCGCTGCCTACAGCGTCTCTGTTTCGGCGCGGTTGCGGGCGCGGCTGCATGATCACCGGGTATGGATGATCGGCGTCGGCTTTGGCGCGCTGCTCATGACGCTTGGCCTGCTGGCCACGATCCCCCTGCAGTTCTTCCCGCCGCAGGACGCTGATTTTGCCAGTGTCGGCATCGAAATGGTGCCGGGAACCACGATCCAGCAGACCGAGCAGGTCAGCGATCAGGCGATGGCCATAATCCTTGCCGATCCCGCCACTGAAAGCGCCTATTCCTCTGTCCGCGAAGGCAATGGCCGCATCTTCATCAACCTGAAGCAGGAGCGCGACAAGACCAGCCAGGCTTACCAGCAGACGCTGACCGAGAAGCTGCAGACCATTCCCGACGCCCGGATCACGTTCCGCGATCTGCAGGGCGGTGGCGGCGGCGGCGGCTCGGGCCGTGCGATCTCGGTCATGCTCTCCGGCTCCGACCCCGTGGCGCTCGAAAAGGCCGCCACCACGTTGATCGAACAGATGAAGGCGATCCCCGGCGTGGTCGCGCCGCGCATCGCTGCCGACATGCGCCGTCCCGAGGTGATCATCCGCCCGCGCACTGATCTTGCCACCTCGCTCGGGGTGTCGACCAGCGCGATCAGCCAGGCGATCCGCATCGCGACGATTGGCGATATTGACCAGAACGCTGCGAAATTCTCGCTGTCGGACCGTCAGGTGCCGATCCGGGTGCGGCTGTCCGAGGACGCCCGCCGCAATCTTTCGACGATCAGCAATCTGCCCGTGCCGACTTCGACGGGCGGCTCCGTCCCGCTCTCGAGTGTGGCCGAGATCACGCTCGGTTCCGGCCCCATCTCGATCCAGCGCTACAACCAGAGCCGCCGTGTCATCATTGGTGCGGACGTTGGCCCCGGTTTTGCGCAAGGGACGATCACCACCCAGATCAACCAGCTTCCCATCATGCAGCGGCTGCCCGATGGCATTTCCAACGCGCCCGTCGGCTCGGCCCGCTTCCAGGGCGAAATGGTCAAGGATTTCGGCAAGGCGCTCGCCGCCGGCATCCTGCTGGTGTTCTCGGTTCTGGTGCTGCTTTACCACCGCTTCGTATCGCCGCTGGTTAACATGGGCTCGCTGTTCCTCGCCCCTCTGGGCGGCCTGATCGTGCTCGGCGTTGTCGGTCAGCCGCTGTCGCTGCCCGTATTCATCGGCATCCTGATGCTGTTCGGCATCGTCGCGAAAAACTCGATCCTGCTGGTCGATTTCGCGATCGACGAAATGAGCAAGGGCACCAACAAGTACGATGCGATTATCGAAGCGGGCCATAAGCGCGCCCAGCCGATCGTCATGACGACCGTCGCCATGACCGCTGGCATGGTGCCAACCGCCCTGTCGATCGGCAGCGACGGCGCCTGGCGCGCGCCGATGGGCATTGTCGTGATCGGCGGCCTGATCCTGTCGACCATGCTCACGCTGGTGATCGTCCCGGCCGGCTTCAGCCTCGCCGATGGCTTTGAAAAGCGGGTCGGCCCAGCGCTGCGCAAGAAGTTCCTGACCTACAAGCCGGAGGACGGCCAGCGCGCCAACTATCCGGCGGCCGTTGAAGACCTGCCGCCGAAAGCCCTCGCTGCCGAGTGACCGGCGCTCTGCCCTTGTCGCCGCGCGCTGGCGTAGACCGGGCCCGGCGGATGCGGCTGGTTGCTACCGGCCTGCTTGTCGCCATGGCCGGGCTGTTCCTGCTCGCGCGCAGCCAGATCGGGCCGCAGGCCGCCTGGCCGAGTCCCGCGTGGCACTGGCTGCTGGCCTTCAGCGAGGCGGCGATGGTTGGCGGTCTGGCAGACTGGTTCGCCGTCACCGCGCTGTTCCGCCACCCGCTCGGAATTCCCATTCCGCACACCGCGATCATCCCGGAAAACAAGGACCGCATCGCCGACACCATGGCGGGCTTCCTGCGCGACAATTTCCTCACTCCGCAAGTTGTCGCCCGCCGGATGAGCGGCATGAACATCGCCGAAGCCGCCGGCAACTGGCTCTCCGCGCCGGACGGCGCCGCCGGCAGCCGGGTGCGCGCCGGCGCAGCGGAATTGCTAGCGCAGGTGCTCGAATCGCTCGATCCTGAACGGCTGGGCAATCAGGTGCGCGGCGGGCTCGTTCGCCAATTGGGCAAGCTGGAAGTCGCGCCGTTGCTCGGCGGGCTCGCCGAAACCGCGATTGCCGACCGCAAGCATCTGCCGATCATCGATTCGCTGGTCCGCTGGGCCGGCCTGACGCTGGAAGACAACGAACCGCTGGTGCGCGACATGATCCACCGCCGCGCCAATGCCGTGCTGCGCTGGACCGGCCTTGATGAAAAGCTGGCCAATTCGGTGATCGACGGCATTTACAAGATGCTCGCCGAAGTCGTGGTCGACCCGAAGCACCCGCTACGCGGCAAGATCGAGGAAGGCCTCGCCACGCTGGCGCATGACCTGCGCCACGATCCGGCAATGCGCGCGCGGGTTGAAGGCTTCAAGGACGAAGTGCTGGCCAATCCCGCGCTCGCCGCCTGGTGGCAAGGCGTGTGGGAACGGCTGCGCACCGGCACCATCGCGCGGCTGCGCTCGCCCGATCCGGCGATGGGCGGCCAACTGGCGGAGGCGCTTGGTGAGCTTGGCCAGCACCTGCGCGATGATCCCGCGCTGCAGGCCCAGATCAACCGCTTCGCCCGCCGCACCTTGGTGGGCATCGCCGCGCGTTATGGCGGCCAAATCGTGCGGCTGGTCTCGGAAACCGTGAAGCGCTGGGACGCGCATACCGTAACTGACCGCATCGAAGGTGCAGTGGGCCGTGACCTGCAATTCATCCGCATCAACGGCACACTGGTCGGCGGCCTCGTCGGCGTCCTGCTGCACGCGGCGAACGGGTTGCTGTAGTGGTCCGGCCCGCCTTGCGCCCGTTCCTCACGACCGAACGGTTTGACCTGTGGCAACCGCAGGCCGGCGATCAGCACGACCTCTTCGCGCTCACCCTCGATGACGAGACACGGCGCTTCCTCGGTTCCTTCACGCCGACCGAGATGGATTCGTTCAACCGCCTGCTGCGCAATACCGGCTCATGGACGCTCTACGGCTACGGCGTATTCATGGTTCGCCCGCGCGGGGAGCAGCGCATCATCGCCACCTGCGGCGTCTTCCGCAGCCACCGCGGCTTCGGGCCGCACAAGGGCATGGACGACGTCGCCGAGGCCGGCTGGATCGTCCACAAGGACTTCTGGGGCCAAGGCGTAGCCAGCGAAGTCATGCGCGCGGCATTGGACTGGTTCGACGCGGTCCACGGCAATCAGCGGATCGCCTGCATGATCGACGAAGGCCACGCCGCGTCAGATGCCATCGCGCGCAAGCTGGGGTTCGTGGAATATGGCCGGCATGAAAGTGACGATGGCGCGGTGCTGCGGTTGTATGAGCGCTGCGGGCGCTAGTATCCAGCCAGCCACTTGACCGTGTTGACGTGGAATGACCGAACCGGCTGACCGCTTGCGTCGAGCGCCGGGACGAACCGTGCACGTCTGGTAATTCCCTTGCAGGTCGCAAGTTCAAAGTCGGATGGCTTGGTTGCCGATAGAATATGGCAGCTTTCGACCTTGCCTGTGCTGTCGATGTCGACACGGAAATTCACGAGGCCGTTGTGTCCTTTTTCGAGCGCTCCGGAGGGGTAATCATCCGACCGCAGCCAGTTCGCTGGCGAGCTCGCAGGCTGCACTGGGCGGCTCAGGCTCAATTCGACTGATGGATCGAAGCCCCACTCCTTTATCAGTGCCTTCATGCAGGTCCGCATCATGGCCATCGTCTTGCCCATGCTGCCGGTCATCAGCCGTACACGCTTTTTCCCGGTGGCTTCGATATCCATCGATATAATGGCAGCTTCCATTGCCGGCGTGATCAAGGGCGCTGTATCGACGTCTTTGGAATCGCTCCAGCCATCGAGGCGCGTCTTGCCGACGATGATCATGGGCAGCTTGCCTGCGGTGCCAGCCAGCTGTTCGGACTTTACGATCTTTGCTCCGGGATTGAACGTGACGCCGGCTCGGACCGAGGCGTCGGTGCTGCGATATCGCGCACCGTATATGGTCAGGTCGAAAGTGTCGCCGGGGGCATAGCGTGTCAGCTTTATGGATACGGACGTATCGCCAGTGCCGAACTGACCGATGAGATGGCAGGCGTTTTGGTCAAAATTAGCGACCCAAGGACCCGTACGCGTCAGTTCTTCCACTTGCGTTGCTGCCATCGCGGTAGAGGTTTGGATTGCAGCACCGAGGAGAAGAGCTGTTGTTGTGCCCGAAACGCGCATGTCCTGTCCCCTGCTCGATCGAAGCAATCCATACACATCTGAAAACAAAACAAAAGCCCCGAAGGTTTCCCCCCGGGGCTTTCGCATTTCGTCAGTTGGAACCGCTCAGAGCTTGGCTGTCAGTTCCGGCACCACGGTGAACAGGTCGCCCACCAGGCCGATGTCGGCGACCTGGAAGATCGGGGCGTCTTCGTCCTTGTTGATGGCGATGATCGTCTTCGAATCCTTCATGCCGGCGAGGTGCTGGATCGCGCCGGAGATGCCGATGGCGATGTAGACTTCGGGGGCGACGATCTTGCCGGTCTGGCCGACCTGATAGTCGTTCGGCACATAGCCTGCGTCGACCGCGGCGCGCGATGCGCCGACTGCCGCGCCGAGCTTGTCGGCGAGCGGGAAGATCGTGGCTTCGAAGGTCGGTCCGTCCTTGAGCGCGCGGCCGCCCGAGACGATGACCTTGGCGCTGGTCAGTTCGGGGCGCTCGCTCTTGGCGATTTCGGCGCCGACGAAGCTGGAGAGGCCGGCATCGCCTGCACCCGACACGGCTTCAACGGTGCCCGATCCGCCCGAGGTTTCCGCCTTGGCAAAGGCGGTGCCGCGCACGGTGATCACCAGCTTGGCGTCCGAGCTTTCGACCGTGGCGATGGCGTTGCCGGCATAGGTCGGGCGGGTGAAGGTCCTGGGGCCTTCGACCGAGAGGATGTCCGAAACCTGCATGACATCGAGCAGCGCCGCGACGCGCGGGGCGATGTTCTTGCCGTGGCTGGTGGCCGGCGCGACGAAGGCGTCGTGATGGCCCATCAGCTCGACGATCAGCGGCGCGACGTTTTCGGCCAGCGCGTCCTTGTAGGCAGCGTTGTCGGCGAGGTGGACCTTGCCCACGCCGGCGATCTTCGCGGCTTCATCGGCCACGGCGGCGCAGCCAGCACCGGCGACGATCAGGTGGACTTCGCCCAGCTGCGAGGCAGCGGTGACGGCGGCGAGGGTGGCGTCCTTGACGGAGGCGTTGTCGTGTTCGACCCAGACGAGCGTCTTCATGTCAGGCGACTCCCAGTTCTTTAAGCTTGGCGACGAGGGCATCCACGTCTGCCACCTTGATGCCGGCGCTGCGGACCGGCGGTTCGGCAACCTTGAGCGTCTTGAGGCGCGGGGCGGTGTCGACGCCGTAATCAGCCGGGGTCTTGGCGCTAAGCGGCTTTGACTTGGCCTTCATGATGTTCGGCAGCGAGGCATAGCGCGGCTCGTTGAGGCGGAGATCCGTGGTGACGATCGCCGGCATGGCGAGCTTCACCGTTTCCAGACCGCCATCGACTTCGCGGGTGACGGTGACCGAGTCGCCTTCCACGGTCACGGCCGAAGCGAAGGTGCCCTGCGGACGGCCCATCAGCGCGGCGAGCATCTGGCCGACCTGGTTCGAATCGTCATCGATTGCCTGCTTGCCGAGGATCACCAGACCCGGGGTTTCCTCGTCGGCGATGGCCTTGAGGATCTTGGCAACGGCGAGCGGTTCGACTTCATCGTCGGTCTGCACGAGGATCGCGCGGTCAGCGCCCATGGCGAGCGCGGTACGCAGCGTTTCCTGCGCCTTCTGCGGGCCGACGGAAACTGCGACGATCTCGGTCGCCACGCCCTTTTCCTTCAGACGGATGGCTTCCTCGACGGCGATTTCGTCAAAGGGGTTCATCGACATCTTGACGTTGGCCAGATCGACACCCGTGCCGTCCGCCTTGACGCGCGGCTTCACGTTGTAGTCGATCACCCGCTTTACCGGGACGATGATCTTCATGCCTGTGGTCCTTCCTCGATGGGAATTTAGTCGCTCGATTAAACTGCGGATTCGCCTTTGCCGCAGAAGCGAAAAACGTCAAGCCCCCCGGCGGCGCGCTGTCACGATGTGATGCGCGCCGCCGGCCGGGATCAGGCGACTTTCTTTACTTCGGCAACGATCTTGCGGGCGGCGTCGCCCAGGTCGCTGGCGGAGACGATCGGCAGGCCGGAGTTCTCGAGGATGTCCTTGCCGAGATCGACATTGGTGCCTTCCAGACGGACGACCAGCGGAACCGAAAGGTTCACTTCCTTCGCCGCGGCAACGATGCCCTCGGCGATGGTGTCGCACTTCATGATGCCGCCGAAGATGTTGACGAGGATGCCCTTCACGGCCGGATCGGCAAGGATGATCTTGAACGCCGCGGTGACCTTTTCGGTCGTCGCGCCGCCGCCCACGTCAAGGAAATTGGCCGGGAACATGCCGTTGAGCTTGATGATGTCCATCGTCGCCATGGCAAGGCCGGCGCCGTTGACCATGCAGCCGATGTCACCATCCAGCTTGATATAGGCGAGGTCGTACTTGCTGGCTTCGATCTCGGCCGGGTCTTCCTCGGTCTCGTCGCGCAGCGCGAAGACGTCGGGGTGGCGGTACAGCGCGTTCGAATCGAAGCTCATCTTGGTGTCGAGCACCAGCAGCTTGCCATCCGATTCGGCCAGCGGATTGATCTCGATCATCTCGCAGTCGAGCGCCATGAAGGCATCGTACAGCTGCTTGCCGAGGATCTGCGCCTGCTTGGCCAGGTCGCCCTTGAGCTTGAGGCCGAAAGCCAGCGTGCGGCCGTGGTGCGGCTGGAAGCCTTCCGCCGGATCGATGGTGATCGTGGCGATCTTTTCGGGCGTGTCATGGGCAACGTCCTCGATGGACATGCCGCCTTCGGTCGAGGCGATCATCGCGACGCGGCCCGAAGCGCGGTCGACCAGCATCGACAGGTAGTATTCCTTGCCGATGTCGACGCCGTCGGTGATCAGCAGGCGATTGACCTGCTTGCCGGCGTCGCCGGTCTGGATCGTCACCAGGGTGTTGCCGAGCATGTCCTTGGCGTGGGCCTCGACTTCCTCAAGCGTCTTGGCGAGGCGGACACCGCCCTTGGCGCCTTCGGGCAATTCCTTGAACGTGCCCTTGCCGCGCCCGCCGGCGTGGATCTGCGATTTCACGACATAAAGCGGCCCGGGGAGCTGCTTGGCGGCGGCAACAGCCTCTTCCACGCTCATCGCGGGGATGCCCTTGGGGATGGCAATGCCGAACTTGGCGAGGAGTTCCTTGGCCTGATACTCGTGAATGTTCATGCGCGGGCTCTTTTCCGGGTTATGGAGACGGTCAGACGAATTGTGCGCTGCCGCATAGGACGCAACGGCAGGGTTGAAAAGGGCCTGAAACGGGCTCTAAGGTAGAAATATGAACGCCAGTTGCGAGTCATTCTTAACTACACGCGTTATCACCCCGGCGAAGCTGCGATGATCGACCGCGCGCGTCTCGAATCGATTGTCCGCGAGGCGGGGCGCATGGCGCACGATACCTGGCCGGGCGACGGCCATGCGCTCGAAGTCTGGGAGAAGTCGGCCAACAATCCCGTCAGCGCCGCTGACATCGCGGTCGACAATTTCCTCAAGCGCGAGCTGGGCGCGCTGCTGCCTTCGGCGGGCTGGCTTTCGGAGGAAACCACCGACGCCCCTGACCGGCTTGGTCATGATGGCCTTGGCGCCGGCCTCGCCTGGCTGGTCGATCCGATCGACGGAACGCGCGACTTTATTCATGGACGGCCCGGCTGGGCGGTATCGGTGGCGCTGGTCAGTTCGGGCCGGCCCTTGTTCGGCATGCTTCATGCCCCTGCGCGCGGTGAAGCACCGGGGGGCGAGTTCTGGCACGCCGAGGCCGGACGCGGTGCCTGGCGCAATGGCGAGCCGCTGGTGGCCAGCCGCCGCACCGCGCTTGCCGGCGCGCGGGTGCCGGTTGATCACTTGCCGCCGGTCGATGCCGATCTGACCAAGGTCTACAAGCCCAACTCGATCGCGCTGCGCATCGCCATGGTCGCCGCTGACGAGGCGGACCTGCTGGCCACGTTGCGGTGGGGCTGGGAATGGGACATCGCCGCCGCCGCTCTGATCGCGCGCGAGGCAGGGGCGGCGGTCACCGATGCCTTTGGCGGGCCCCTCAACTACAACAAGCGCGATCCGCGCGCCTTCGGTGTGCTGGTCACCGCGCCTGCCATTCACGCGGCTGCCGTTGATCGTCTGGCCGACCGCGCGCGCGAACTGGCAGCGCGCTGAATTCCCTGCTAGAGACTCGCCCGTGACACCCTATCCCTGGTCAGATGTGGCCGTTCTTGTCGGCCTGATCATCATCAACGGCCTGTTCTCGATGAGCGAACTGGCAATCGTCTCGGCGCGCCCGGCGCGGCTCAAGGTCGCTGCCGAAAAAGGCAAGTCGGGCGCGAAAGTGGCGCTGCACCTTGCCAGCGATCCGGGCAAGTTCCTCTCTACCGTGCAGATCGGCATCACGCTGGTCAGCATTTTTGCCGGTGCCTATTCGGGCGCCAGCCTTGGCGGTCCGACGGCGGAGCGGTTCTCGGCCTGGGGTATGCCGGCACAATATTCTGACGATGCCGGTTTTGCCGCGGTCATCGCGCTGACCACTTACCTCAGCCTCGTCATCGGCGAACTGGTGCCCAAGCAGGTGGCGCTGCGCCACGCGGAAGGCATCGCCATCCTCGCTGCCCTGCCGATGTCCATTGTCGCCAAGGTTGCCGCGCCGCTGGTCTGGCTGCTCGACGTCAGCTCCAGCCTGTTGCTTACCCTGCTGCGCGTGAAGCGTTCGGGCGAGAACGAAGTGACCGCTGAGGAACTGCACATGATCATTGCCGAGGCGACCAGCTCGGGCGTGATCGAGGAAGACGAACGCGCGATCATGACCGGGATCATGCGGCTGGCGGACCGCCCGGTGCGTGAACTGATGACCCCGCGCAACGAGATCGACACGATCGACCGCCGCGCCACCGAAGACGATGTGCGCGCCATGCTCAAGTCCTCACCCCATTCACTGTGGCCGGTGGTTGACGGCGCGCCCGACGCGGTGTGCGGCGTGGTCAAGGTGCTCGACCTCCAGCGCGCGCTGCTCGCCGGCAAGAAGATTCAGGTCGCGCGGCTGATGCGCAAGGCAGAGATCCTGCCAGACCAGCTGGATGCCATGGATGCGCTCAAGCTGTTGCAGCAGTCGGACGTGTCGATGGCGATGGTCCATGACGAATACGGCCACCTTGAAGGCATCGTCACTCCGGCAGATCTATTGTCCGCCATCGTCGGCAACTTCGCCAGCCACCAGGACGAAGGCGACGAACCGATGATCGTCATGCGCGAGGACGGCTCGCTGCTGCTGTCAGGCGCGCTGCCGGTGGATGCGCTGGGCGCGCGGCTCGGCATCGATATCAGCGAGGACCGCGATTACGCCACGGCGGCGGGTTTCGTGCTCTCGGTGCTGAAGCGCCTGCCGCGCGAGGGCGAACACTTCAACGAGCAGGGCTGGCGGATCGAGATCGTCGACATGGATGGCCGCAAGATCGACAAGCTGCTGGCGAGCAAGGTGGCAGTCGCTCCTGCGGCGGACTGAGCTACACGCTTCCCTTCCTTTATCGTCATGCTGAACTTGTTTCAGCATCCATTTCGCCAGTCCCACTACCGTGTCCTGAGGGGCAAAACGGTGGAGCTGCGCTTCCACCCAGGCGGCAGCATATGCGGCCCGATGGATGCTGAAACAAGTTCAGCATGACGGTAATTGGAGGGGTCTCTTACGCGACTACCGCCCCAACAGGTTCCGCGCCTGCCCGGCAATCTGCGCCAGCATGGCCGGCGCGGTCGGCACCGCACCTTGCGCGCGGGTCACCATCGCTCGGAACTGGCGGATGGCCACGGCCTGCGCTCCGGCCCATTGCTCGACCATGTCGGCCGGATCGCAGCCTTTTTTGCCGCAGAGCCGGCGGAGGAAATCGAGCCGCATGTGCTGGAAATCGCGCGCTAGGCCGGCGACGAGCAGGCGCTCCCACGAATCGGTCGGACGCAGGCGGCTGGCGGCCTGCTGCGCCCAGTCGAGCCCGAGCCGCGCGCCAAGGTCCGAAAACGCGCGGGTCAGCACGCTGGTATCGATGGCGAGATCGCGGGCGAGCCGGGCAAGCCCGACCGACCCGTCGAGGTCGCTGAGCCGCGCAACCTTTGCCGCTTCGGCATGTGGCACACCGGCCTGTGCCAGATCGGCAAGCATCCGTGCCGACTGGGTCTTGGCCTCGCCGCCGAGCAGCTTGCCGACATCAGCGGACAGCGCGGAAACACCGGGGGCGAGGTCGGCGAGCATTTTCGTTGGCTTCACGTCGGTCACCCCGGCGCGCAGCAGGTCGGCCATGTGGCTGCGCAGCGCCGATGAGGCGCGGCGGAAGGCGATCAGGCGCGCGCCTTCGGGCATCGGGGCAGTCTCGATCGCGTGCCACACGGCGTCCATGCCGAAGAGGCGCTCAGCGACGAGGAAAGCTGCTGCGACCTGCGCCAACCCGCCGCCTTCTTCCTCGACCAGTTCGAAGGGGTGAATCATGCCGATGCGGTTGACCATGCGGTTCGCCAGCTTGGTGGCGATGATCTCGCGCCGCAGCCGGTGGCCAAGGATGTCCTTGCGGAACTTGGCCTGCATCGCTTCCGGGAAGGCGGCGACGAGTTCGTCGTCGAGCCCCGGATCGTCGGGCAGGGCGGAATGTTCGAGTGCGTCCTGCAAGGCCAGCTTGGCGCTGGACAGCAGCACGGCCAGTTCGGGCCGGGTCAGCCCGCGCCCTTCGGCGGCGCGGCGCTTGAAGGTGTCGTTGTCGGCCAGTCCCTCGGTCTTGCGGTCAAGCCCGCCGCGCTCCTCGAGCATTTCCATCAGCCGCAGGTAGGAGCCGGTCGCGCCGGCACCCCCGGCCTCGGCGATGGAAAGCCCCAGCGCTTGCAGGCGGTTGTCCTCGAGAACGAGGTGCGCCACCGCGTCGGTCATCGAGGACAGCAGCTTGACGCGGGCAGGCTCAGTCAGCCGCCCGGCACGCTTGGCCGATGCGAGCGCGATCTTGATGTTGACCTCGTTGTCCGAACAATCGACGCCGGCCGAATTGTCGATGAAGTCGGTGTTGATCCGCCCGCCGGAGAGCGCAAATTCGATGCGCCCTGCCTGGGTGCAGCCAAGGTTCGCGCCCTCGCCAATGACCTTCGCGCCAATGTCGCGCGCGTCGACGCGCAGGCCGTCGTTGGCGGGATCGCCGACCGTGGCGTTGTTCTCGGCGCTCGACTTTACGTAGGTGCCGATGCCGCCGAACCACATCAGGTCGACCGGCGCCTTGAGGATCGCGGTGATCAGGCTTTCGGGGGCCATCGCCTCGGCATCGGTGCCGAGTAGGACGCGGACCGGCTTCGACAGCGGAATTTCCTTGGCGCTGCGCGGGAAGACGCCGCCGCCCTTGCTGATCAGCTTCTTGTCGTAATCGTCCCACGATGATCGCGGCAGCACGAACATCCGCGCCCGCTCGGCCCAGCTTTTCGCCGGATCGGGATCGGGATCGAGAAAGATGTGGCGGTGGTCGAACGCGGCGACGACCTTGATCGACTTCGACAGCAACATGCCATTGCCGAAAACGTCGCCCGACATGTCGCCGCAGCCGGTAACCCGCACCGGATCGCTCTGCACGTCGACGCCCATTTCGAGGAAGTGGCGGCGCACTGACAGCCAGGCACCCTTGGCGGTGATGCCCATGGCCTTGTGGTCATAGCCCTTTGACCCGCCGCTGGCGAAAGCATCGTCGAGCCAGAAGTCAGCTTCGTCGGCCAGCGCATTGGCCGTGTCGGAGAAGGTCGCCGTGCCCTTGTCGGCGGCGACGACGAAATAGGGGTCCTCGCCGTCACGGATGACGATGCAGGGCGGATGCACCACCTTTGCACCGACGATGTTGTCGGTGATTGAAAGGAGCGTGCGGATGAAGAGTTTGTAGCTTGTCCGGCCCTCGGTCAGCCAGCCGTCGCGGTCAATCGCGGAGTTGGGCAGCTGCTTGGGATAGAACCCGCCCTTGGCCCCGGTCGGCACGATCACGGCATTTTTCACGCGCTGCGCCTTCATCAGGCCAAGCACTTCGGTGCGGAAATCGTCGCGCCGGTCGGACCAACGCAGCCCGCCGCGAGCGACTGGCCCGGCGCGCAGGTGGATGCCTTCCACTCGGCGCGAATAGACGAAAATTTCGCGCCAGGGCAATGGCTTGGGCAAGCCCGGGACCATGGCCGAATCGAGCTTGAAGGCCAGCGCCATTTCGCCTGCGGGGGCAAAGGCATTGGTCCGCAGCATGGCCAGCACCAGCGCGCGATAGGCGCGCAGCAGGCGGTCATCATTGATCGCGGAGACCTTGGCGAGTCCGGCCTTGATGGCTTCCTGCGCGGCTTCAGCGGCCTTTGTGCGATCCCCGGCGAAGGCCGGATCGTGCAGTGCGCGGAACAGGTCGAGCACCGCCAGTGTCACCGTCGGCGCGTTCTGCAAGGCATCGACCACGGTCGGAATACCGAAGTTCAGACCCGCCTGCCGCAGGTAGCGATACCAGGCGCGCAGCCAGTTCGCCTCGCGCGCGGAAAGGCGCAGGCCGGCGATCAGGCGGTTGAAGCCGTCATCCTCGCCCTGGCCGTTAAGCACCGACGCCAGGGCATTCTCGATCACCGGCGCATGGCTGAGCACGGCAGCGGCGTCGGCACCGGCAGGCAGCGCCAGCAGGAAATCGTGGATCGCACCAAGGTGCTCGCCGCGCTGTTCCAGCGTGGTTGGCACGTCCTCGATCACCCGGAAACCAAAGTTTTCGAGCGCGGGGACAGCGTCGGAAAGCGCAATCGCGCCGCTGCGCTGGTAGAGCTTGAGCCTCAGGCTGCCCGCTTCATCGCCCGGCAGGGTATAAACGCGCACGCCCCGGCGCGGGCTGGCGTCTGCTTCGTCAGCGGAAAGATGGCGCAGGCGCGAAATGTCGTTTGCTGCTTCGGCTGCGCCGTGCACCGCGCGATAGGACAGCGGGAAAGCGTCGGCATAGCGCGCGGCGATGGCGGCGGCGCGGCCGGCTTCCTCGTGGTTTGCCAGTTCGGCTTCGACCGCGTCGCTCCAGCCGCGCAGCATGGCCTTCAACTGGGCGTCGAGCGCTTCTTCATCAGGGATTGCCGCGCCTTCGCGGATGTCGATGACGAATTGCAGCAGCGCCAGATTGCCGCCCTCGATCTCAAGGCTCCAGTCGAGCACCGGGCCATCGGCGGCCTGGGTCAGCATCTGCTGGACCTGCAGGCGCGTGGTGGTCGACATGGCATCGCGCGGCAGCCAGACGAAGGCGAAAAGGTGGCGTTCGAGCGGTGCGGTGACAATCGCCAGACGCGGGCGCGGCCGGTCGATCAGGCTCATCATCGTGGTCGAAACGCGTTCAAGGTCGGCATCCTCGAAGCCGACCAGCAGGTCATGCGGCAGCGAGGTCATGGCGTGGACCAGCGCCTTGCCGGCGTGGCCCGAGCGGTCGAAACCGAACTTGTCGGTCAGCGCGGCCAGCTGCGCACGCATCCGGGGAACGTGGGTGGGCGCGGCGGCGAGCGCGGCGCTGGTCCAGACGCCGGCGTGGATCGACAGCGCGGTGACCTTGCGACCCTCGTAGGTCGGCACGATGAACAGATCAAGCGGGACGCGGCGGTGGACGGTGCTCAGCCGGTTGGAC
>NZ_JANPGP010000048.1:0-35033 GCF_031424035.1 Novosphingobium sp. | reverse complement strand
GCTCGCAAGATGGAGCGCAAGCGTCTGGAACGCGACGGCGTAAAGTAAGCCTCAAAGGCTTGCTCCCAACATTGCGTTGGGCCAAAGGGGCGCGGAGCAATACCGCGCCCTTTTTGCATCTTGCACACAGGATCTGCCCATGACCGAGATTACCCGCGTTCCGCTCCAGCCCGTCGCCAAGGGCTCGGTGACCAAGATCTGGCTTGGCGCACTGGCGCTGGTTCTGGCCGGCGCCGGGCTCGCCTGGGGCACGACGCGCGGTTACGGTACGCTGGATGGCGGCGTGCAGGTGATCACGCTCAAGGCGGGTGAAGGCGATTCGCCCAAACTCAGCGACGTGGCGCTGGTCAACTACAAGGGTACGCTCAAGGACGGCACCGTGTTCGACGAGAACAAGCAGGTGCCGATGCCGCTGCAAGGCGTGATCCCGGGCTTTACCAAGGCGCTGTCTTCAATGCAGAAGGGCGGCAAGTACAAGGTCATGATCCCCGCTGCTTCGGGTTATGGTGACAAGGACAACGGTCCGATCCCGGCGAACAGCGATCTCTATTTCGATATCGAACTGCTCGGCTTCATGGATTTCCAGCAATTCCAGATGCAGCAGGCGATGATGCAGCAAATGCAGCAGCAGCGCGCCCAGCAGGGCGCTCCGGGCGGCGCTCCGGGTGGTCGGGGTCAGCGCGCACCGCTGCCGCCGGGCGCACCCGGTTCCGAACCGCAGCAGTAATTTCCACGCGTAGTAATTTTCAGCTAAAGGGGTCCGATCATGTCGGTCGATACCGCCACCGTGGCCAAGATCGCCGCGCTGGCCCGCATCAAGGTTTCCGAGGCCGAAATCGCGGCCATGGTGCCCGAACTCAACGGCATCCTCGCCTGGGTCGAACAGCTTGGCGAAGTCGACGTCACCGGCGTTGAGCCGATGACCGCCGTGATCGAAAACCACCAGCGCCTGCGCGACGACGTGGTCGGCGCCGATCCGCTCACCGGCGGCGGCGTGCGCGATGCCGTGCTGGCCAATGCCCCGGCGCCGGAACACGGCTTCTTTGGCGTGCCCAAGGTGATTGAATAAGATGACTGACCTTACCGATCTCGGCGTTGCCGCCATCCGTGACGGCGTCGCATCCGGCGACTTTTCCGCCGTCGAAGTGGCCGAGGCGTTCAACGCCAATGTCGCCGCAGCCGGCGCGCTCAATGCGTTCATCGTCACGACACCGGAAAAGGCCATTGAGGCCGCCAAGGCGACCGACGCGCGCCGCGCTGCCGGACAGGCGCTGGGCAAGATGGGCGGCGTGCCGATCGGCATGAAGGACCTGTTCGCCACCAAGGGCGTGCAGACCACTGCGGCCAGCCACATGCTCGAAGGCTTCACGCCCGAGTATGAAAGCTCGGTCAGCCAGAAGCTATGGGATGCCGGCGCGGGCATGCTCGGCAAGCTCAACCTGGACCAGTTCGCCATGGGTTCGTCGAACGAGACGAGCTATTTCGGCAATGTCATCAGCCCGTGGAAGCGTAATGATGGCGGCAACGCGGCGATGGCTCCGGGTGGCTCCTCAGGCGGTTCGTCCTCCGCTGTGTCCGCGCGGCTGTGCCCGGCAGCGACAGGGACGGACACCGGCGGTTCGATCCGCCAGCCCGCCGCTTTCACCGGCATTTCGGGCATCAAGCCGACCTATGGTCGCTGCTCGCGCTGGGGCATCGTCGCCTTTGCAAGCTCGCTCGATCAGGCCGGCCCGATGGCGCGCGACGTGCGCGACTGCGCGATCATGCTGGAGGCGATGGCCGGGTTCGATCCGAAGGATTCGACCAGCCTGAACATGCCGGTCCCCGAATGGGAAGCGGGCCTTTCGGGCGACATGCGCGGCAAGAAGGTGGGCATCCCCCGCGAATACCGCATGGACGGCATGGACGCCGACGTCCTCGCATCATGGGAGCAGGGCATTGCCTGGCTCAAGGATGCGGGCGCGGAGATCGTCGAGATCAGCCTGCCGCACACCAAATATGCGCTGCCGGCCTATTACATCGTCGCCCCGGCAGAAGCCTCGTCAAACCTCGCGCGCTATGACGGCGTGCGATATGGCCTGCGCGACCTGCCCGAGGGCGCCGGCCTGCAGGACATGTACGCCGCCACTCGCGCCGCCGGTTTCGGCCCCGAGGTCAAGCGCCGCATCCTGATCGGCACCTATGTGCTCTCGGCCGGTTTCTACGATGCTTACTACACGCAGGCGCAGAAGGTCCGCACGCTGATCAGCCGCGACTTTGCCGAGGCGTTCAAGCAGGTCGATGTGATCCTCGCCCCCACCGCGCCGACTGCCGCCTTCGGCCTTGGCGAAAAGACGAGCGATCCGCTGTCGATGTATCTCAATGACGTGTTCGCCGTGCCGGCATCGCTGGCCGGCCTGCCGGCAATGAGCGTCCCCGCCGGCCTGAACCGCGAAGGCCTGCCACTTGGCCTGCAGATCGTCGGCAAGGCGTTCGACGAGCAGGGCGTGCTGAACGCCGGTCTGGCGATTGAGCAGAGGGCGCAGTTCTCGGCCAAGCCGGAGAAGTGGTGGTAAGATGAGCAACTATCGCATCCAGGGCGCAACCGGCGAATGGGAGGTCGTGATCGGCCTTGAAGTCCACGCGCAGGTCACGTCGAATTCGAAGCTGTTTTCGGGCGCGGCAACCGCATTCGGGTCCGAGCCGAACAGCCAGGTCTCCCTTGTCGATGCGGCCATGCCCGGCATGCTGCCCGTGCCGAACCGCGAGTGCATTCGCCAGGCGGTGCGCACCGGCATGGCGATCGGCGCGCAGATCAACAAGTGGTCGCGGTTTGACCGCAAGAACTACTTCTATGCCGATCTTCCGCAGGGCTACCAGATCAGCCAGCTCTATCACCCCATCGTCGGCGAGGGTCAGGTCGAGATCGCGCTCGATCCCAAGAACCCCGAAGACGTGAAGGTCATCGGCGTCGAGCGCATCCATGTCGAGCAGGACGCCGGCAAGCTGATGCACGATCAGCACCCGACCATGTCCTACGTCGATCTCAACCGGTCGGGCGTGGCGCTGATGGAAATCGTCAGCCGGCCGGACATGCGTTCGCCTGCCGAAGCAGGGGCTTACCTGGCAAAGCTGCGCTCGATCCTGCGCTATGTCGGATCATGCGATGGCAACATGGATCAGGGCTCGATGCGCGCCGACGTCAACGTCTCCGTGCGCCGCCCGGGTGAGGAATTCGGCACGCGGACCGAGACGAAGAACGTCAATTCGGTGCGCTTCGTCATGGCCGTGGTTGAGAGCGAGGCCAACCGCCAGGTCGACGTGATCGAGGGCGGCGGCAAGATCGTGCAGGAAACGCGGCTCTACGATCCGGACAAGAACGAAACCCGTTCGATGCGCTCGAAGGAAGACGCGCACGATTACCGTTACTTCCCCGATCCGGACCTGTTGCCGCTCGAACTGGAAGACAGCTTCCTCGAGGAATGCCGCGCGTCGCTTCCCGAACTGCCCGACGCCAAGCGTCACCGCTATGAAAACGCGCTGGGCCTTACGCCCTACAACGCCAACGTGCTCACCAACGACGTCGAAACCGCGCGCTGGTTCGAGGCGCTGCTCACTGAGGCCGCCAAGGCATCCGGCAAGGGCGAGGCTGACGTGGCCAAGCAGGCGGCCAACTGGCTGATCTCGGAATTCTTCGGCGCGCTCAACAAGCTGGGCAAGAGCCTTGAGGACAGCCCGGTCGGCCACGAAGCCGCCGCCGGCCTGCTCGCCCTTATCACCGATGGCACAATCTCGGGCACGATCGCCAAGCAGGAGCTCGAAAAGATGTTCGAAACCGGTGACAGCGCGGGCGTGATCGTCGAGCGCGAAGGGCTCAAGCAGACCTCCGACACCGGCGCGATCGAAGCGGTGGTGGCCAAGGTCCTCGCCGACAATGCCGACAAGGTCGAGCAGTACAAGGGCGGCAAGGAAGCGCTGTTCGGCTTCTTCGTCGGCCAGACGATGAAGGCGATGCAGGGCAAGGCCAACCCCGGCGTGGTCAATGACCTGCTGAAGAAAGCGCTGAACTGAAGAGTTTTTACAAGCCCCCACTTGCGCAGCCTTGCTGATTGATTAGGCTGATGCGCGGAGGACTTGGGGGAACTTGCCATGAAATTCGGAAATTTGCGCGCCGCCGCGGCTTTCGCCGGTGCTTGCCTGCTTGCTGTCGCGCAGCCAGCACTCGCCGGAAACATCGTGCGCGATGGATTCTCCTTCCCGAAAGAGGGGGATGTAAAAATTGTCGTCTTCCGTCCCGACGTGGCAGTTGGCAGCCTTCGGGTTGGCGGGCTTGATGAACCCAACGCCGACTGGACGGACGCGGCCCGCACCAACATGAAGAAGGCTTTCGAAACCGCCGCCGAAGCGCGCGAGGCGAAGCTCGAGTATCTTGGCGATCCCGAAGGCGAAAACACCAAGCTGCTCGATGATTACCGCGGGCTGTTTCAGGTCGTTTCGAACACGGCGATGATGCACGGCATCTTCTTTGACAAGCTCCCGACCAAGCTGGTCAAGCAGGCCGATCCCAAGGCCAAGAAGAAGTACCGCATGGACTGGTCGCTCGGGCCCGAGGCGGCAAAGCTGCGCGAAGCGACCGGCGCGGATTATGCGATGTTCGTCTATACCAAGGATTCCTATGGCGATGCCGGCCGCAAGGTCGCGCAGTTGCTGATGGCGGGGCTGTTCGGCGCTTACGTTCCGGCGGGCGTCCACATTGGTTACGCAGGCCTCGTCGATCTGAAGACCGGCGATCTCGTCTGGCTCAACGCCGATATCGCCATGGGCGGCGATCCGCGTGATGCCGAGGGCGCGACCAAGCGCGTGTCGCAGCTGATGACCGGCTTCCCCAAGCGGAGCGCGCTCGCGCTGGAAGGCGTGGCCAAGTAACCGCGCCTGACGGGTCGCAGCCGTGCTGATCAGGCGCCTTGTTGCCGGACTGGTGTCCGCTGCGCTGCTGGTTCAACCAGTGGCGGCGCAGGTCAGCGCGCCTGCCGTGCATGCATCTGAGCCACAGGTTGCTCCGGCAATTGCGGGGGTAGAACCTGCCTATGTCCCGCAGGACAAGATGGAGCGCGGCCTGTGGATGCAGATGGACGATGCCGAGCGCGAGCTGAAACGCTCGCCGCTGGTCATCCGCGATCCCGAGCTTAACGCCTATGTCCGCTCTGTGCTGTGCCGGACGGTGGGCGCCGGCAAGTGCGCGCAGGTGCGCCTCTATCTGGTCCGCACCCCCGATTTCAACGCGACGATGGCCCCCAACGGAGTCATGCAGGTGTGGTCCGGATTGCTGCTGCGCACCCAGAACGAATCGCAGCTCGCGGCCGTGCTGGGCCACGAATATACCCATTACGAGAACCGCCACTCGCTCAGGCTGTTCCGCGAAATCAAGTCGAAGTCGGCCTCGGCGGCATGGCTGGCCTTCACCGGGATCGGCCTGATCGCCAGCTTTGGGCTGCTGGCGGACATGTTCAAGTTCAGCCGCGAAATGGAGCGCGAGGCGGACATGGGTGGGCTCGCGCTGATGGCCAAGGCGGGATACGACACGCGGGAGGCGTCCAAGGTCTGGCAGCAGCTGCGCGAGGAAATGGACGCCACGGCGGCGAACCGGCAGATCAAGTCAAAGAAGGACAAGTCCGGCGGCATGTTCGCCTCGCACCCGCCCACGGCAGAGCGCGTAGCATATCTGGCGGCGGCGGCGGCTGAACAACCCGGCGACCCGGCGGGCAGCGGCGCCGCATCCTATGCGGCAGCCATGGCGAAGGACTGGCCGGCCTTTGTCGATGACCAGATCAAGAACAACGATTTTGGCAGCGCCGAATATCTGATCACTTCGATGGCAAAGGCCGGCTGGTCGGACCGGCTGCTCTACGCCCGTGGCGAGCTTTACCGCCGCCGCGCCGGGGACGGCGATCTCGGCAAGGCGGCAGGCTATTACAGCGAGGCGATCGGTGCTGGCGGAACCCTGCCCGAATTGTGGCGCGGGCGCGGGCTGGCTCTGCTCAAGCTCGGCAAGGCCGAGGAAGGCAAGGCCGACCTCAACGAATATCTCAAGCGGGCGCCGGGGGCGTCTGACAAGGCGATGATTGCCATGATGGCGGGAGGAAGTTCATGAAGAAAATCACGGGGATTGCACTGGCATTGGCGCTGGTTACCGTGCCTGCCGGACAGGCGCTGGCCGGATGGAAGCTGGTCAGCCCGGCCAAGCCGACGACAATCGGCAAAACGTCACTCAGCGTGACGGCGGGCGAGGAGTGGAACCGCAACACATATCGTCCGATCAAGAAAAGTGAGCTGTGGACACTCGACGGAGTCGGTCTCAACGAGCTCTATTTCGTAACCGGGCTGATCGCCGGCGAGCCGCTGTACCGTGAGCTCGACAAGAAGAACAAGCCGCTGCCCAAGCTGGGCAAGGCGATGCAGCTGACTGATATTCCCGATTTCTTCGAAAGCTCGCAGCGCGTGGCCCTGAACACTTCGCTGTTCCAGCTGAGCGGCACCGAACCGATCAAGTTCGCCGGCGTGGACGGCGTGCGCTTCACTTACGAATATGCGGTGCAGGGCAACCCGATGAAGTACAAGGGCGTGGCCCAGGCCTCGCTGCTCAAGGGCCAGCTTTACCTGATCAGCTTCACCGCTCCGGCCATCCATTTCTACGACCGCGACCGCGCCCGCGCCGAAGCGATCATGGCCAGCGCGAAGCACTGATTTTCGTATCCGTCGCAAAATTCAGGGGCGGCTGGCAACGGCCGCCCCTTTGCAGTTGTGCCGGCTTTGTCGCAGCTATCGACCACGTCGATTGGAACCATGCCAATAAATCGTCAGCAGCGTTTTGCCGATCTGCTAGGGTTGATCACAAGGGGCCGTCGATCGAACTCCCAGCGCAGAGGCGGCTGGGCGGCGGCGGCTGTCCAGATGAATTGAGAGGGAGACCTATGAGCCGCATCAGCGAAATCCGCTATGTCGGATATGCCGTTACCGACCTTGAGGCGGAAAAGGCATACTACACCGAAAACTGGGGCCTTGATCCCGTGCCGTCCGACGATGGAATGGCCTGGTTCAAGGCGCGCGGGCACGACGAGCATCATGTCGTCCGTCTGCGCAGCGGTGACACGAACCGCGTCGATGTGATCGCCTGTGCTGCGGATAGCCGCGCCGATGTCGATGCGCTGGCTGACAAGGTCGCCGCTTCTGGCTGCAAGATCGTTCACGCGCCGCGTGACCTGACGACGCCGGGCGGCGGCTATGGCTTCCGCTTCTTCAATCCCGACGGCATGATGTTCGAGATTTCGAGCGATGTCGCGCGCGGCGAAGTCGCCGATGTTGCCCGCTGGGACGGTGTGCCGGTGAAGATCAGCCACATCGTCTTCCACTCACCCGATCATCACGGCCTGATGGCATGGTTCACCGACGTACTGGGCATGAAGGTGTCCGACTGGCTCGGCGATTTCATGGGCTTCCTGCGCTGCAATTCGGCGCACCACCGCATCGCCATCCTGCCCGGGCCGCCGTGCCTCAACCATGTCGCCTACGACATGACCGGCGTTGACGGCATGATGCGCGGCATCCACCGCATGAAGCAGGCGGGCAATGACATCGGCTGGGGTCCGGGGCGGCACACGGCAGGCAACAACACCTTCTCCTATTTCGTCACGCCTTGTGGCTTCACCACCGAATTCACCTCGGAACTGGAGGAGGTCGATTTCGAATCGCACCAGCCGACCACCTACACGCCCGCGCCGCTGGTAATGGACCAGTGGGGCATCGGCACTGGTGGTCCGCAGACCTTGCCGCATCCGGCGCCCAATCCGGGCCTGTTCGAAGCTGTGGAGGCCTGATCGATGGCGCTGTTTGAACCGTTCCCGAATTACATCTGGAATCTCTCGGTTTCGATCGCCATGGAAAATGGCGGCCGCATCGGTGAAATCATCGACATCATCGAGCCGCTGAAGGCCAAGGCTCAGGCCGGCGCGGACGCCAATACGCAGGACTTCATGGCCGAATGGGTCAAGATGGCCGACAAGCTGACCGGCCTCGCCCAGGAAGACATCGCGGCTGGCCGCATGTTCTCTGCCGGCAACAAGCTCAAGCGCTCGGCGATCTATTACCAGACGGGCGAGCGGATGCAGGCCCACGGTTCGCCCGGCCGCGCCGAGACTTATGACAAGGCGATCAAGAACTTCCTCAAGGGCACCGAACTTGCCGGCGATCCGGTCGAGCGCATCAGCATTCCCTATGAAGGCCCAAATGGACCAGCCGAAATCACCGGCCTGTTCCACAAGGCCCCGGTGGAAGGCCCCGCGCCGGTCGTGGTCTATTGCAACGGCCTCGATTCGATGAAGGAAATGCTGTGGATGGGGGGCATCCCCTATGCGCTGGCCAAGCGCGGCATCCACACGCTCTGCGTCGACCAGCCCGGCACCGGCGAGGCGCTGCGGCTGCAGGATCTGCCGGCCACGCCCTATTCGGAGCGCTGGGCCTCGGCCTATGTCGACTACCTTGAGACGCGCGCTGACGTGAACAAGGATGCGATCGGCATGACCGGCATCTCGCTTGGCGGGCACTTCGCTCCTCGTGCAGTTGCGTATGAACCGCGTTTCAAGAGCGGCGCGGCCTGGGGCGCAAACCACAACTGGCACGAAGTCCAGTACAAGCGCATGCAGCGCGAGGGTGAGAACCCCGTGCCGCATTACTGGGGCCACGTGTTCTGGGTGTTCGGCGCGACCAACATGGAAGACTTCCTCGAGAAGTCGAAGGACATGAACCTCAATGGCCACATGGACCGCATCAAGGTGCCGTTCCTCGTCACGCACGGGGTCAATGATCGCCAGATTTCACCCGACTACGCCAACCAGACCTATGACCAACTGGTCAATTCGCCGCGCCGCGAACTGAAATGGTTCACACCGCGTGAAGGCGGGGTCGAGCACGTGGGTGCCGACAACCACGCCTTTGCCATCGATTACATCGCCGATTGGTTCGCCGAGACGCTTGGAGGAAAAACCGCATGACCCGCCGCTATGTCGACCTGTCGATGACGCTCAGCAACGACGTGATCAGTGATCCGCCGTTCCTCAAGCCGACAATCACCTATGAAACCCACGATGAAACCCGGCACGAGCTGGAAAAGTTCTTCCCCGGCGCCGACATCGACAACATGATCGGCGGCGATCCGTTCTGCGCGTCGGAATGGGTCAAGCTGACCACGCACAGCGGCACGCACGTCGATGCGCCGTGGCACTATCACGCGCAGCAGGATTCCGGCCTGCCCGGCGGCGCGCGGCCTTCGCAGACGATCGACGAAATGCCGCTCGAATGGTTCTTCAACCGCGGTGTGAAGCTCGATTTCCGGGAAAAGGCTGACGGCTATGTCGTTACGGCTGCCGATATCGAGGAAGAGCTGAAGCGCATCGGGCATGAGCTGCAGCCACTCGATATCGTCGTGGTCAACACGGCGGCGGGCATGGCGCTGGCCAATCGCGATCCGGCCTATGTCAGCCGCGGTGCGGGCGTCGGTTACGAAGGTACGATGTACCTTCTGGAACGCGGCGTGCGCGTGACGGGTACCGATGCCTGGTCATGGGATGCACCGTTCGTTCACACCAAGGCGGAAGTCGAGAAGACCGGCAACCCCAAGCTGATCTGGGAAGGCCACCGCGCTGGCCACGACATCGGCTATTGCCACATCGAGAAGATGCACAACCTCGAGGCGATCCCCTCGACCGGATTCATGATCTCGTGCTTCCCGGCCAAGGTCGAGAAGGCCTCGGCCGGCTGGACGCGGGCCGTGGCGATCTTCGAAGATTGAGAGTAACCGTCAACCGGCGGGGATGCCAAATCCCCGCCGCAGGGCGTTCAGTTTGACGTTTTCGAACCAGGTGCCGAGCGGCGCCTTGGCCATCATCGCAATTCCGTCAAAGCCGTGGAATGCACCCGGCACGACGATCAGCTCTGCCGGAACCCCGGCATTATTGAGCCGCTGCGCGTAATCAATATCCTCATCGCAGAACAGGTCGAGCGTGCCGACGCCGATGAAGGCAGGCGGCAGGCCCTTCAGGTCAGCCATGCGCGCTGGAACCGCGTATTTCGGTACCTTGGAACCACCGGGCTTCGCGCCGAGAAAAGCCTCCCAGCCAAAGTGGTTCTGCATCGGCGTCCATACCAGTTGGCCAACCCAGGGCTGGACCTTGCGGGTGGTGCCGGTGCGATCGTCAAGCATCGGGTAGATCAGGCACTGGAAGCAGATCGGCACTTCGCCCCGGTCGCGCGCCACCAGCGCCAGCATGGCTGCGTGGCCGCCGCCCGCGCTTTCGCCCAACACGGCGATGCGGGCAGGATCCGCGCCGATGGATGCCGCATTGGCATGGAGCCATTTGAGCCCCGCGTAATTGTCCTCGATCGACCCGGCATAGGTGGTTTCCGGCGCGAGCCGGTATTCCACGGTGACGATCACGCAGTCGAGCTTGACCGCGAGCTCCTGCATTTGCCGCACGGAGGATTCGGCTGATCCGATGATGTAGCCGCCGCCATGCGTGTGCAGGATCGCCGGGCGGCGGGAGCCGGGCCTGGCGTTGATGACATAGATGGCAACGTCGGGATGCGGTTTGCCGACCGGGACGACCTTGCGTTCGAATGGAACGGACTTCAACGGAGTCATGTCGCCAAAGGGGAAGGGTTTGCGCAATTGCGGCAGGTTTTCGCGCGTCCAGGTGGGCATGGATCCGAACATCGCTCCCATACGCTTGGCGATTTCGCGCAGTTCGGGATGGATCATGCGCATGTCCAGCGCGGCGGGCGGTGCGGACGTTGCCGCTTGGGCGATGGAGGGAGCTAAGCTCAAACCGGCCAGTGCGGCGCTGCCGGCCAACAATTCGCGCCGATTGAAGTCGGTCATGCTTTTATCCCCTCACAACTACAGATGCCGATTGGCCTTACCAGATGGCTACCAAGCCGTGGCCCCCGCGTCCACAGCGATATTTGCCCCGGTCACATAACGCGCCTCGTCGCTCGCCAGCCAGACTGCGCACCAGGCGATGTCCTGCGGTTCGCCAAGTATTTTGAGCATGTTCTTGGCCAGCACGCGGTGTTCGAACGACGGGTCAGCGGCGAGGTGCTGCGCCGTCGCGGCAGTGCGGATGAAGCCGGGGGAGATGTTGTTGGCGCGCACACCGTGCGAAGCACCTTCCATCGCCAATTGCCGCGTCATGGCGAGCACGCCGCCCTTGCCGGCACAATGCGCCAGCGCGGGGGAGCCTTCGAGGGCATGGGCGGCATTGGCCGAGGCAAAGTTGATCACGCTTGCCCCGGCGCTCGCCCTGAGCAAAGGCCATGCCGCGCGGGCGGCGAGGAAGACGATGTCGAGTTCGCCCGCCAGCGTGGCCTTCCAGTCGGCGTAGGACAGGTCCTCGATCCAGTCGAACACGGCAAATGCGGCGGCGTTGACCAGCACGTCGATGTGGCCGTATTTCGCCCCGATGGCCGCGAACAGCGCGTTCACCGCAACTTCGTCAAGCAGGTCGCATTCGGCCCGGTCGATGCCGATCACCGTCGCGCCTTCGGCGGCAAAAAGCTCCGCGCAACCGCGCCCGATACCGCTTGCCGCGCCAGTGACGACTGCCACCTTGCCCGCAAGCCGGTCAGGCAAGGACAGGGGCCTTGCGCGTCATGCCGAACCCGGCGAGCAGCGCGCCGATCAGCGCGGCAGCGGACAGCACGCCAAAGGCCGGGAACAGGCCGCCTACCTGCTTACCGGCAAGAGTGACGACAATCGGGCTGATAAACTGGCCGAGCGTGAACGCCCCCGTCCAGATGCCCGCGCCGCGTCCGCGCATCTCGAAGGTCAGCAGGCTCATCGCCCAGACCAGCAACGTGGGCAGCAGCATCCCCGCGCCAAGCTGGTTGATGAAACAGCCGATCAGGAAGCCGGTTGTCTCACCGGCCCTCGACATCAGCAGGAAGCCGACCGCGAGCATACCGAATTCGATGGCGAGCAGGCGGAACACCGGCCAGCGGCCGACGCGCGAATAAATCCAGGTGCCCAGCACGACACCGATGCTGGCGATCGAGGTGAGGAAGCCGGCGCGCGCCGGGTCCGTCACGCCCAGTTCGTGCAGCCCGACCGACGACTGGATCTGCACGGTATAGAACAGCACCGATCCGAAGACGGTGACCGCGACGATGCCAAGCATCTTGGCCGTGGGAAACCCGGCCCAGCTGGCGTGGTGCGGTGCCTTTTCCGCCACATCGCCACCATCGCGCTCCGATGGCTCCCAGGTGTAGGCCAGCACAAGCGCCAACATCAGCAGCGCCGAGGAATAGACCCAGAACGGGGTGCGCCAGCCGAACTGGCCCAGCTGACCGCCAAGGTTGAAGAAAACCAGCGCCGACATCGAAGCGACCGCGGTTTGCCCGGCCAGCCACTTGTCGCGCGCCGCTCCGGCGAAATAGTCGCCGATCATCGTCGTGGTCAGGACCATGATCAGCGCTTCGGCCAGCCCCACGCCGATGCGGCTGAGCAGGATCGCCGTGATGTCGGTGAGGAACACCGGGGCGACGCCAACGAGCGCATAGGCGATGAACGACCACAACAGCAGCCGCCGCCGTCCGAACCAGTCCCCCAGAATCCCCGCCACGGGCGAGAACAGCGCAACGCAGAGCGCCGGCACGGTAAGGATCATCGGCACCCAGTAATCGAAGCCTGGAATCGCCGAATATTCGGCCAGCATCTGCGGCAGGATCGGGGCGAGCAGGACGATCGCCATGGTCGACAGCGTGATCGGCAGCAACAAGGATAGCCCGGTCATGAAACCGGGGTCGCGGTGCTTGTCCATGTGTCCCTTTCTCCTCGGCCCCGCATTTGCGGTCGCCGTTACGCCGTCATCATTATCGAGCGTCAGTATGGCGCGTTGAGCCGCCCGAGTGCACCTTCGATCATGCCGGCGATCTGGCCGGGATTGCCATGGTCCAACTGGAGCTGGCCGATGGCGACGCTTGATTCGATCACGTCGCGGCAGCGGTCAAAGCGGCGTTCCTCGTAAGCGGCGAGCGCAGCTTCGACCGAGCCGTTCTTCGCCAGTTCCTCGGCCAGCACGATGCCGCTTTCCACGGCCATACCCGCGCCCGACGCAAGGTGCGGAGTGGTGGCGTGGACGGCATCGCCGAGCAACACGACGCGGCCGATCGACCACGGGCGCGGCTGGATTGCAGCGGCGAGCGGGCGGTAATTGATCCAGTCGGCGCGGGTCATGTTGTCTCGGATCCAGCCGGCATTGCCGCCGAAGGGCCCAAGCAGGTCCTTCATCGTCGTGAACAGCTCTTCGTCGTCCATGAAGCTTTCGCGCGGCACGTGCGGGGTCAACAGGAACAGGTAGACCGCGTCCTGACCGCAGATAGTGATGCCGCAAGGATTGTCGCTGCCAAAATAGAACTCGCCCATGTCCTGTTCGGGCGGCTTGCGGATCGAGATGCGCCAGCAACCCTGACCGGTCTCGACCGGTTCGGCCATGTGCGGGAAGGCGAGTTTGCGCACGCTGGAGAATACGCTGTCGGCGCCGATAACCAGATCATAGCGCCCATTGGTTCCGTCCGAGAATGCGACGTTGACGCCTTCGCCTTCGGTTTCGAGCGAAGTGACCGTCAGGCCGAGCCGGACAGAGATGTCCAGTTCGCGCACGCGGTCCTGCATGATGCGATGAAGGATCGGGCGCATAATGCCGCCAGTGGCCGGCAGGCCTTCCTCGATCTCGGGCTCGTCGAGCACGCGCAGGATCTGGCCATTGAACAGCCGCACGCGCGAAGCGCCGGTGGTGACCGCGCCTTCCGACTTGATCCGGTCAACCAACCCAAGGTGCTTGTAGGCGCGCAGGGTGGGGCCAGTGATGGTGATGCCGGCGCCATAGACGCGCCAGTCCGCGTCAAGATCGATCAGATCAACCGCGACTCCGCGCTGGGCGAGACTGATTGCCGTCGCCATTCCCCCGATGCCGCCGCCGACGATCAGCGCGCTGGCAATACTCCCGATCTTTTCTTCGTTCATGAGCTATCCCTAGCGATGCGTGCGCAGGAGACAAACCCGAAGCATCGATAGGTTTGCATCCATAAATTCGGCGCGTGTTTTGCAGGCACGCGGGATATGCCTCCGGACCAGAAGTGCAACATGCGCTCAGGGGAGGATTATCTTATGCGCTCGTTCCTAGTTTCCACGTCCGCGCTCGTCGCGATCGCCATGGCTGCTCCGGCCTATGCCCAGAACGCCTCCGAGACCGAAGACAACGGTTCCGAAATAATTGTTACCGCCCGCAAGTTCGAAGAACGTCTCGTCGACGTGCCCGTTCCGGTGTCGGTCACGACCGCCGAGCAGCTTGGCCGCGATCAGGTTTATTCGGTGACTGACCTGCAGCGGGTGACCCCCGCGCTTGAAATCAGCCAGACCTCGGGCGGCGAAGTCAATGGCGGCGCCCGGCTGCGCGGCCTTGGCACAGGCGTGTTCAACGCCTCGGTTTCGCCTTCGGTGGCCTTCATTGTTGACCAGGTGCCGCAGGGCAACCTGACCTTCCCGATCCTGTTCGACATCGGCCAGGTCGAAGTGCTGCGTGGTCCGCAAGGCACGCTGTTCGGCCAGGGCGCATCGGCCGGCGTGATCAATATCTCGACCGTAGAACCTTCGACGTCAGGGATCTCGGCGTCTGGCGGGATCGATTTTGCCGACAAGGGCACCGCCGGTTCGGAAGTGGGCGAACTCACCATGCGCGGCGCATTCAACCTCCCGCTTGGCGACAAGGCGGCGATCCGTTTTGCCGCGCACTACAAGCGCGAGCTTGGCCTCCAGCGCAACACCGCGCTGGGACTGGACAACGACATCCGCGAACTGGGCCTGCGCGTGCGGGCGTTGATCCGGCCGAGCGACACGGTGAAAATCGTGATCAACGGCGAATATGCCCGCCAGCGCTCGCGAGGCTGGAACTTCTTTGCCATTGCCACCACGCCGAACGCGACCAACCTGATCGATCCCGATGGTCCGGGACCCGCTCCGACCCTGCCGGTTTCGGTGTTCTCAACCGGCGATTTCACCAGCGCGACGGGCTGCAAGATCCCGGCAATCACGGCTCGCGCCGAATTCTATTGCGAAGACACGCAGGCATCGCTGACTAACGAAGCCGCTGGCGTTTCCACGGTCATCGATGTCGAATTGTCCGATGCCGTGACGCTGACTTCAGTCACCGCCTATCGCGAACTCGACCGTGAGACCGAAACGGTCAACTTCTCGCGCCGTCTCGGCGTGGGCGCGCGCAACGAGAATATTGAGGGTGAATCGCGCCAGTTCAGCCAGGAACTTCGCGTGGCCTACGATTCCGAAGCTCTCAAGCTTGTCGTCGGCGGCCTCTATTCCGGCTTCCGTCTGCGCACTACGCCAATCGACAACACGCTGCCCTTCGGAAACGCGGCGCTCGGCAAGCGCACCGGCTTCAGCGTCTGCCAGAACGCCGGCGCCTTCTGCGTCGTCCCGGTGGCACTGACCTATGAAGACACGAAGAACAACACGCTTGCTGCTTTTGCCGATGCGACCTTCTCGCTCACCGAGCAGCTCGATCTGTTCGGCGGCATCCGCTACACCGATTACAGCAACACCACGGGCGTCGGTAACAACACCAATTACGCCACGCGCGTGCAGAAGATCGACGACAACAACCTGTCGGGCCGCGTTGGCCTGAGCTTCAAGCCGAACACCGATACTACGCTGTTCGCGTCTTATGCGCGCGGCTACAAGCCGCCGGCCATCGTCGTGCCGACCATTGCCACCGACCCGGTGACAGTGCTCAAGCCCGAGAAGGCCGATGCCTTTGAAATCGGAGCGAAGATGCAGATGGGCCGCATGCAGCTTTCGGCCAATGCGTTCTATTCGAAGGTCAACAACTTCCAGACTCAGTCGTCGGTGTTCAACACTGCGGGCGCGCTGATCTCGGTGACGCAGAACATCTCCAACGTCACCTCGAAGGGCTTTGAACTGGGCATTTTTGGTCAAGTGACTGACCAGATCTCGATCAACGCCGGCTATCAGTTCAATGATGTCCGCTTCCCCACGGGCTTTGTCGGCAATGATGGCATCAGCCTTGCAAACACGCAGTTCCTCAATGCGCCGAAGCACAAGTTCACCTTCTCGGGCGAATTCGTGCAGCCGATGGGCGGCAATCTCGAACTGTTCGCCAACACCAACGTCGTCTGGAAAAGCGCCGTGCTGCTCGCGCAGTATGGCAATCCGGCCTATCGCTATCCCGCCCATGCCATTATCAACGGCGGCTTCGGCCTACGCGATGCGGACGGCAAGTGGACCCTCTCGGTCTTCGCCCGCAACCTGACCAAGCAGCGCGAACCGACTGCCTATCTGGCCAGCGACTTCGCCGGTACGCCCGATGGCGGCATCCGTGCATGGCCGGCTGCGGGCCTCACCGCGCGGGTGGTCGGTGTCTCGGCCGGCTTCAAGTTCTGATCGTTTGAAGTGGGCTGCAACCCTTGCGGCTATGGCCGGGCTGGTCCTTTCGACCGGCCCGGCTTTTGCCGCTTCAGGTTGCCCGGCGCTGCGCTGGGTAACGCTGGGCACGGCGGGCGGGCCGATCCCCACGCCTGAACGGGCCGAGCCGTCCAACCTGCTGATCGCCGGTGAACAACACATCCTTGTCGATACGGGGGATGGCGCGGTCAACCAGCTGGCAAGAGCCGGAGTGGCGCAGCAGCGGATTTCCGTCGTCTTTCTCAGCCACCATCATCTGGATCACACCGGCGGCCTGCCCGCCGTGATCGGCCTGCGCTGGATGAACAACATTCCCGGCAAGCTGAAAGTCTACGGCCCGCCCGGGACGCGCGAGATTGTCGATGGGGCGCTACTGGCCATGCAGCCGCAATCGCGCGTCGGCTTTGGGTTGGGTGCCAAGTCGCCGTCGCCGGCAAGCTCGGTCGAAGTCATCGAACTGACGGATGGCTCACAGGTAGGCATCGGCGGGCTGAAAGTTACCGTCGCCGCCAACAGCCATTTCGACCATCCCGGCCCGAAGCAGGCCAGTGAGCCACTGTCGTTCAGCTACCGCTTCGATCTTGGCCCCCGGTCGATCACCTATACCGGCGATACCGGGCCAAGCGATGCAGTGACCCGGCTGGCCAAGGGCAGTGACATGCTGGTCAGCGAAGTGATCGCGCTCGAACCCATCGTCGCCCAGATCCGCGCAAGCCGGCCGGACATGAGCGAAGACCTGTTTGGCCAGATGCGCAAGCACTTGTCCACGCATCACATCACCGCCGCCGATATCGGGACGATGGCCGCGAAGGCCGGGGTGGGGCGCGTGGTGCTGACCCACTTCGCCACGCCGCCGGGGCCGATTGCGCGCTTTGCCAAGCTGTTCCGCGCCGACATCGCCCGCAATTATCGCGGGCCGGTTGCCGCGGCGCAGGACCTCTCCTCTTTCGAAGTGGCTTGCCGGTGACGATCCTCGTAACCGGTGCCGGCGGCTTCGTCGGGCGTGAACTGGTGCATGGCCTGCTCGCGGCCGGCAAGATCGTGACCGGGCTTGATACCATGGCCAGCGGCATTCCGGCAGGCGCGCGGGCGGTTGCGGGCGACCTGGGCGATGTGGCGGTGCGGGCGGATGCCTTGAGCGGCGTGGAGATGGTCGTCCACCTCGCCACGGTGCCCGGCGGTGCGGCTGAGGCCGATCCCGCCGCCTCGCGCCGGATCAACGTCGATGCCATGTACGACCTGATGCTCGAAGCGGCAGCGGCGCAGCCCGGTCTGCGCTTTGTCTATGCCAGCTCGATTGCGGTCTATGGCGATCCACTGCCGCCGCAGGTCGATGATGACACGCCGCTCAGCCCGAAGATGATCTACGGCGGGCACAAGGCGATGATGGAACACGCCGTCGCCATGTTCTCCAACCGCGGCCTGATCGACGGGGTAACGGTGCGTCTGCCCGGCATTCTTGCCCGCCCCAAAGGGCCGAGCGGCATGAAAAGCGCCTTCATGTCCGACCTGTTTCATGCGCTGGAGGCAGGTGAGGCATTCACTTGCCCAGTCTCCGCTGCAGGCATGATCTGGGCGCAATCAGTGGCTCGGTGCGGGGCGAATTTCGTTCATGCGCTGAGCCTCGACAGCGCGCTGCTGCCGACCGGGCGCGCGGTGACCCTGCCGGCGCAGCGCGTATCGATGGGTGCGCTGGCCGGGGAGATCGCCCGCCAATGCGAGGTTGATCCGGCTCTGGTCACTTATGCTCCCGATGCCGCGCTGGAAGCCGCATTCGCCGCGCAGCCGCCGCTGGCGACCCCGGCTGCCGAAAATGCCGGTTTTGCACATGACGGCGATCTTGCTACACTGGTCACCAGTGCCCTGGCGACCCTGTCCTAAAGTGTTGGGTTCGTAACCGGGGCCCGGGGAGATGGCCATGCGGTTCGGTAAGCTCGATCTCAACCTGCTGGTGGCGCTGGACGCGCTGCTGACCGAGCGCAGCGTCAGCCTTGCGGCAGACCGTCTGTGCCTGTCGCAGTCCGCCACGTCGAGCGCGCTGGGCCGCCTGCGGGACTATTTCGGCGATGACTTGTTGGTCGTGCGCGGTCGCCAGATGGTGCTCACCGCGCGCGCGGAAGAGCTGGTCGATCCGGTGCGTGCCGTGCTGGAACAGGTGCGCCAGACCATCGCGGTGGCCCCGCAGTTCGATCCCGCCACGTCGGACCGCCAGATCCGCCTGATGGCTTCGGACTATTCGACCGAAGTCCTCATTTCCAAGGTAATCGGCGAATTGGCCGCCACTGCCCCACACATGCGCTTTGAAATCCAGCCGATGAATGACCACCCGGTTGACCTGATCGAGCGCAACCAGATCGACCTGCTGCTGACCATCGACTTTGCGATTTCGGCCGATCATCCCAGCATGATCCTGTTCGAGGACGATCATGTTGTCGTCGGTTGGGACCAGAACCCGATCATGCAGGAACCGATCACTAAGCAGGGCTATTTCGACGCGGGCCATGTCACTTCGCGCTTTGGCAAGTCTCGCATCCCGGCATTTGAGGATGCGTTCCAGCGCCGGCAGAAGAAGCAGAACCGCCGGGTCGAGATTGTTGCGCCGACCTTCCTGTCAGTGCCGCGCCTGATCATCGGCAATCACCGCATCGCCACGATGCACCGCCGCATGGCCGAGCGCATGGTGCAAATCCACCCACTCGTCATGTGCGAGTTGCCGTTCGACATCCCGCCTATTCGCGAAGCCTTGCAGTGGCACATCACCAACAACAACGATGCCGCGCTGCGCTGGGTGATCGAGCGCATGGCAGCCCATGCCAAGACTGAAGTTCCGGTTCATACGCCCAAGGTCGTGCCGATCGATCCGATGGTGCGCGAAGGTGTGCGCGATGACCTGACGGCGGTCTATCGCGGCAGGGGCAGACCTTGAGCGCTGGCGGAAAAAGCTGATCGCGCATCGGCAATTGCGGGGCTGTTCTCCTCGATCCAGCCGATCAGCTTGGCCGCTTGTGCGTGCAGCGCCGCGCCCCGTTCGCTGAGTTCATAGCTGACCTGCGGGGGCACGTGGGCCGTCGCATGGCGCAGGACAAAGCCATCACGCTCCAGCGCGCGCAGCTTGAGCGTCAGCATCCGCTGCGAAATCGCCTTTTCTTCGGATAGTCCGCCCAGCACACGGCGCAGCTCTGCATGGCGGCAGGCCCCGGTTGCGAGCACCAGCAGGATCAGCGTGGTCCAGCGGTCGCCCAGAAGCCCCATGACCTCGCGCACCGGAGCATCGCGGTCTGTCCCATGCGTCTGCATCTGCGCGGTCAACGCGGCGATGGCGGGGCGGCTCAGGATCGAATTGCGGGCATCGCCCATCGCGCTACTGCGTCCTTTGGCAAGGCACAAAAAAGTGCCGTCTTCCCCGATCTCTCGCGCACATTATGACGCTGGGCAAAGCAGTCAACACAAGGGGATTGGGCCAGTGGCAGATGCGATCCGTATGGACGGCAAGGTGGCGATCATCACCGGCGGCGCCGGCGGCATCGGCGCGGCTACCGCGCGGCTTCTGGCGGCGCGCGGAGCCCGCGTGGCAATTGCCGACATTGCCTTTGACGCCGCGCAGGCTGTGGCCGGGTCGATTGATGGCGCGCTCGCGGTTCCGCTCGACCTTGAACAGGAAGCCTCAATCGAGGCGATGATCGCCACGGTCTCCGCAAAGTTCGGCCGGATCGACGTGCTGCACAACAACGCCGCGCTGCTCGGCCCGGACATCGCGGCTGCCGATGGCGATATCGAACACATGGACACGGCCCTTTGGGATCGCACCTTTGCCGTCAATGTCCGGGGCACGATGATTGCCTGCCGCGCCGCCTTGCCACACCTGCGGGCCAGCCGTGGCAATGTGGTCAACACCGTCAGCAATCTCGCGCTGCAGGGGCACATGATCCAGGCGGCCTACTCGTCGAGCAAGGCGGCGATCATCCAGATGACCCGCGCAATCGCGGCGAGCCACGGCATTCACGGCGTGCGCTGCAACGCGGTTGCCCCCGGCATGACGATGACGCCAGCCTTGCGCGAGGCCTTCCCGCCTGCGCTTCGTCAAGCCGTGGAAGACGAAACCCTGCGTGACCAGCTGGGCGCGCCAGAGGATATAGCCGAGGCGGTTGCCTTCCTCGCCTCGGACGCCGCGCGCAACATCACGGGGCAAGTGCTCGTTGCCGATGGCGGCTGCGCCAGCCACGTGCCGGGCATTGCCCGCTTCCGCTCCTTCTTCGCCGGAGACCAATGATGAGCCACTACGATATCGTCGTCATGGGCGCGGGCCACAACGGCCTGACCGCAGCCGCCTATATGGCCAAGGCGGGCAAGCGCGTTCTCGTGCTTGAGGCGAAGGACCACTACGGCGGCGGGGTTTCCACCCGCGAACTGCTGCGCCCCGGCTTCTGGCATGATGAGCACTCCAACGTGCACATCATGATCCAAGGCAACCCCATGCTGCGCGAGGATGAACTGGGCTTACTCGGCAAATTCGGACTCGAATACATCTACCCCGATCTCGTCCATGTCAGCATCTGGGACGATGGCACGGTAATCCGTTCCTACAAGGACCTCGACCGCACCTGCGCGGAATTGGCGCAGGTTACGTCCGAAAAGGACGCCGAAGCCTATCGCAAATTCGTGGGCATGAGCCAGACCGCGCTGCCGATGCTGATGAGCGGGCTCTATTCGCCGCCGTTCCCGCTGGGCGCGTTTGTCGCCATGATGGACCAGTCCGATGAAGGCCGCTTCCTGCTCGATCTGATGCAGCGGTCGGCGCTTGATGTCGTCAGCGCCTATTTCGACAGCGACCTGCTGCGCATCCATATCGTCCGCATGGTCACCGAGAACCTGCAGATGCCCGATGAATTGGGCACCGGCATGGGTGCCTTCGTCATGCCGGGGATCATCCATACTTTCGGTTGCTCAATGCCGAAGGGCGGGTCGGGCCAGCTGAGCCACGCGCTGGTCCGCGCGATCGAGCATTTCGGCGGCGAGGTGCGCGTCAGTTCACCGGTGAAGCGCGTGCTCGTGTCCTCCGGAACGGCGAGCGGTGTCGAGCTGGAGTCTGGCGAAACGATCTTGGCCAAAGACGGCGTGATCGGCCAGATTCACCCGCACAAGCTGCGGCAATTTGTCGGCGAAACGCCCGAGCCGGTGCTGCAACGCGCTGAGCGGGTGACCCAGTCCACCTTCTCCATCAACCTTACTCATATGGCGCTGAAAGAGCGGCTAAGGCTTAAGGTCGGCAATGATTGCAACGCCATGATGACCGAGCTGATGGACTTCTACACCATGCGCGACATGTGCCTTGAATATGACAAGCTGCGGCGCGGCGAGGTCTCTTCGCGGCTGATCGCCGGGGGCGACAACACGATCTTCGATCCGACCCGCGCGCCCGAAGGGGCGGGCGTGTTCTACGGCGTCAATTTCGCGCCGTACCATTTGGCGGATGGCCGCGCGGCAAGTTGGGATGCGGTGAAGGAAGGCCACGCTGACCGGGCGCTGGCGCAATACCGCAAGTTCTTCGTCAATCTCGATGACGACAACATCATCGCCCGCAAGGTCTGCTCGCCGCTCGATCACGAACGCGGCTCGCCCAATTCCATGGTCGAGGGCGATGCCCACGGCTGCGCGCCGTTCTTCTACCAGTCGATGGGCCACCGCCCGACGCCTGACCTTGGCAGCTTTCGCGTGCCGGGCGTGGAAGGGCTCTACCTCGCCGGGCCGTTCATGCACCCGGGCGGCGGTGTCTTCGGGGCGGGGCGGGCCACGGCGATCCAGATGATGGACGATATGGGGATCGATTTTGACAAGGTGTGTGGAGGGCCAGTGTGATGCGCAACAACAAGGTGCCCGTGGCCAAGATCCTCGATGCCAATGACAAGGAACTGATGGCGATTCGCGGGATTTCCGGAGAAAATGGCAATCTGGTGATCCGCGGCAAGATCTTCGGTGCCATGCCGATGGTCGCCAAGCTGACCCCGGCTGAGGCACGGGCGGCGTTGAAATTGCTGGATTTCAGGACATTTTTGTTCCTGTTGACCCTGCTCTTCCGAAAATAATACGTATCGTTACAAGATATATCTTGAAATAGTATCTTGAGCCGCCTATCTCCATCGCATGCACATAGCGAAGGAGTTACAACGCATGCATTTCCACAGAGGAAACAAAGGCCGGGGCCCAGGTCCCCGGATGCGCGGCGAAGGCGGATTTGGTCCGGGTTTCGGCGCAGGATTTGGTGAAGGCTTCGGCCGCGGCTTCGGTCCCGGACCGGGCGGCGGGGGCGGTGGTCATCGTCGCGGCAAGCGCTTTGCCGGTGAAGAACTGCGGCTGATGGTGCTCGGCCTGCTCGCCGAGGAAGCACCGCAGCACGGTTATCAGCTGATCCGCAGCTTTGCCGCGAAAAGCGGCGATGCCTATACCCCCAGCCCGGGCGTGCTTTACCCGCTGCTCACGCTGCTGGCCGATATGGGCCTGGTCGAGGAAGTCGGCGGCGAGGGCACGTCGCGCCGGTCTTATGGCCTGACGGATGCTGGCCGCGCCGAGATCGAAGCGAAGCGTGCGGTCATCGACGGCGCGTTCGCCCGGCTCGCTGCCATGGCCGAACAGGCTGGCCGCGCCGATGCCGCACCGATCAAGCGCGCCATGATGAACCTGCGCACCGCATCGATGCAGCGCATGGTTCGCGGCGATGCGGACAGCGAAACTGCGCTTGCCATTGCGGCCTTGCTCGACGAAGTTGCTCAGAAGATCGAGAGGTTTTGATGGAATATTCCAGCACCGCAATCGTGCCCACCGAAAAGGGCAGCCGCTACCTTCAGCAGCTGTGCAAGCATTGGGCGCACAACCTCGCCGTTGATTTCGACGAGACAAACGGCCGCGTCGTCTTCCCCAAGGACGCGCGCGGCGCGGACTGGCCGGGGGACGGCGTGTTCACCATGGCGGCGGGTGACATGGCGCTCACCTGCCGGATCGAGGCGACGTCGGAAGGCCAGCTTGAAGGGTTGAAAGGCGCGGCGGAACGCCACCTCAATCGCTTCGCATTTCGTGAGGGCGACCTAGCCTTCACCTGGCAGGACGACTGATTGGCGGGGACGAAACCGGCGACCATCCGATTTCGTCGATATCCTGAGTTCCGATCAATCCATGGGTCGGAATTGCGCTGGATCAAGAACCCCGCGCTGCCGCCGGAGCATCTCCCCTTCATCTGATGAAGGAGTGTTCCGCAATGGCAATTATCGGCATCCGCCGCCTGACCTGGCTGGTCGAGGACGTGGCGCAGTGTAGCGCGTTCTTCACTGACTTCGGGCTGTCACTGGTCAGCGCGAAGACGGACGAAGCCCTGTTCGAACTGCCCGACGGGTCGCAGACGGTTCTGCTCGAACGCGGCCATCCGCGCCTGCCTCAGGGCACGGCGCAAACTGGCAAGGGCGTGTTCGAATGCGTCTGGGCGGTCGACAGCGAGGAAGGCCTTGCGCGGATCAAGGCGCGGCTTGAGCCTGACATAGAGCTGACAACCGATGACGAGGGCGTGGTCCACTTCGTCACCCCGTTCGGGCAGGCAATCGGCCTCCAGGTCTGGCAGCCGCGAGCCGTGTTTGGCGCGCCGACGCCGCAAAACACCGTCGGGCGGATCGAACGACTCAACCAGCCGCGCAAGTGGATTGACCGCGCTCTGCCCAAGCGCACGCACCACTGCGTCTGGACCTTTCCGGACGTGCAGCAGGCGCTCGAATTCTACCGCGACAAGCTCGGCTTCCGCATCACCGACATGCAGAAGGGCTTCGGCGTCTACATGCGCGCCGATGGTTCCTACGAGCATCACAACATTTTCCTCGCCAATGCCCATGCGCCGATGCCTGGCTTCAACGGCACGCTGAAATTCCACCACGCCAACTGGGAGGTGGAGGACATCGACGAACTGATGGTGGCGAAGAACTACCTCGACCGGCGCGGCTACAAGTACGGCGACTGGCACTGGGGCTTTGGCCGCCACCGCCTGACCAGCGCCGCCTTCTTTTACGTTCCCTGCCCAGCGGGCGGCGATGCCGAATATGGCGCCGATTGCGACTGCGTCGACGATGGCTGGAAACCGCGTATCTGGGACGGCGCCTTCGGCACGGCGATCTACATGACCAACCTGCCGGACTTCATGGCGGACGAGCCCAACTGGGATGTCGCCTATGCCCGGCCAGACCAGCTTCACTACCACCCTGCGGACCCGGCGCCCATAGCCGAGGCCGCTGAGTGACTTCCCCCACCCTCGTCATTCCCGCGAAGGCGGGAACCCATCTCCGACCGAATGTTTAAGCGCGTCGCCGGAGATGGATCCCCGCCTGCGCGGGGATGACGACGATAAATGAACTGCGAGAGGAACCCATCATGAGCAAGGCACAGAACGTTCTCGTCATCGGCGGCGGTGTCGCCGGTCTCGCCGTGGCCATCGCGCTGCACCAGAAGGGCGTAGCCGTCGAAGTGGTCGAGAAAAACGCCGACTGGTCGGTCTATCACGTCGGCATCATCGTCCAGGCCAACTTCATCCGCGCGCTCGATCAGATCGGCTGCGGCAAGGCAGCGGTCGCGGCTGGATTCCCTTACAAGGGTGCGCGCTTCCTGAGCACCGGCGGCGAGATCATTGCCGAGCTGCCGGGCGTCTCCGAAGTCGATGGCCTGCCCAGCGACCTCGGCCTGACGCGCCCCGCCTTGCACGAAGTGCTCACCAGCCGCGTCAAGGAACTCGGCATCCCGGTGAGGCTGGGTGTTTCATTCGAGAGCTTCGAGGACACCGGCTCCAGCGTGACCGTCCAGTTCACCGACGGCACCAGCGGCTCCTATGACCTGATGATCGGCTGCGACGGCAACTATTCCGCCGTGCGCAAGGTGCTCTGGCCCGAGGCGAAGCCGGCCTTCACTGGCCAAGGCGTGTGGCGCTACAACGTGCCGCGCCCGGCGACCCTCGAATGGTCGGACCTCTACATCGGCAAGCCGAACTTCCACGGCAAGGCTGGCTATTGCCCGCTGACTCCCGAAGAGATGTACATCTTCGTCGTCTGCGAAGAACCGGGCAATCCCAGGTTCGCTCCTGAAACGCTGGCCGACGAAATGCAACAGCGGCTCCAGGGCTATGGCGGCCTGCTGGGTGAGGCGGCGAAGGCGATCACTGATCCCTCGCTTGTCGTCTATCGCCCGCTCGAAGCCTGCATCATGCCCGATCCGTGGTATCAGGGCCGCGTCGTGCTGATCGGCGATAGCGCGCACAGTGCCACGCCGCATCTGGGGCAGGGCGCGGCCATGGCGGTCGAAGACGCCGTGGTACTGGCCGAGGAACTGGCGGCGAAGGACATCGATCCGGCGCTGCGCGCTTTCATGGACCGCCGTTTCGAACGCGCCAAGCTGGTTGGCACCAGCTCGATCAAGCTCGGCGAATGGGAAATGCACCCGGAAAGCGCCGGCGATCCGGTCGCGCTGACCGACATGATCCGCCGCAAATTGGCCGAGCCGGTCTGATCCAGATCAATTCGCCGGGCGGGCATTGCCGGTATTGCTATCAATCATAGCAATCCGGCGATGCCCGCCGGCCCCGTTGGAGAGCGTTGCCATGGCCTCTGATTCCCTGACTGCGGACCGCTTCCGCTTTGATCCCTACTCTCCCGCGAACGACGCCGATCCGTTCCCCGCCTACAAGGTCTTGCGCGACGACTTCCCCGCCTTCTGGTGCGAGGAAGCCGGCATGTGGGTGCTTAGTCGCTACGACGACGTGCTCGCTGCGCTGACCAACTGGCGCACCTACTCCTCGGCCAAGGGCAACCTTGTCGATGAGTTTCCGGGGCGCGCCGGATCGACGCTCGGCAGCAGCGATCCGCCACGACACGACCGCCTGCACTCGCTTATCCAGTCAGCGATGACCAAACGCGCACTTGACCATATCCTTGAACCGGCACGGGCCTCGGTGGCCGCGCATCTCGCCGAAATCGAGGGCAAGAATTCCTTCGATTTCGTGTCCGAGTTCGGTTCGAAAATCACTGTCGACCTGCTGTTCTACCTGTTCGACATGCCGCGCGACCAGGCCGAAGAGGTGCGCGACAATGCCGTACTGATGGTCCAGACCGATGCCGAAACCCGGCAGAAATCGCCCGAACACCTCGCCGCGTTCCAGTGGATGGCGGACTTTGCCGAACGCCTCGTGCAGGAGCGCAAGATGAACCCCGGCGAGGATCTGCTGTCCAACTTCATCACCGCCGAAATTGATGGCGAGAAGCTGCTCGACAAGGAAGTGCAGCTCACCGTCACGACGCTGATCATGGCCGGGATCGAGAGCCTTTCGGGCTTCATGGGCATGTTCGCGCTGAACCTTGCCGACTATCCCGAAGCGCGCCGTGCGCTGGTCGCCGATCCCTCGCTGATCCCCGATGCCATCGAGGAATCGCTGCGCTTCAACACCTCGGCGCAGCGCTTCAAGCGGTGCCTTCAGGTCGATACCGAACTGCACGGGCAGACCATGAAGGCGGGCGATTTCGTCATGCTGTGCTACGGTTCGGCCAACCGCGACGAGCGCCAGTTCGCCGATCCCGACACCTATGACATCACGCGCCGGCCCAAGCGCCACCTCGGTTTTGGCGGCGGTGTCCATTCGTGCCTCGGCGCGATGCTGGCGCGGGTGGCCTGCCAGGTGGTCTTCGAGGAATTCCTCAAGGCCGTGCCCGAATTCCACCGGGTGGACGCGGAGCTGTCGTGGGTGCCATCGTCGAACTTCCGCAGCCCGCAAGCGCTGTGGCTGCGCAAAGGACCGGCAGCGGGTTAGGTGTGTTCAGAGCTTGGGGTTCCCCGCGCTCCATTTCACCGAAAGCTCGATCCCGCTGCCCACCGGCAGCAGCACCGATTGCAGGTCCGGCTTGGCATGGAGCGCCGCGCGGAAGCGGCGTACATCCTCACGCCACATGGCAGGATCGATGATGTTGTCCGAAGCGATCACGCCTTCCTCGGACAGCTTGGGATAGACCGCTTCGAGGCAGGGAAGGTAGAGTTCCTTCCAGATGTCGAGCAGGACGAAATCCCACGGCCCCGGATCGGCGGCGAGCAATTCCAGCGCGTCGCCGCAGCGGAAATCGACGACATCGGCAAGGCCCGCTTCGTTGAGTTGTTCGCGGGCGAAGGCCTGCTTGTAGTCGGCCAGTTCCATCGTCACGACCTCAGCGCCAACCATCTTCGCGGCATCGGCGAGGAACAGCGTGGAATAGCCGTAGCTGGTGCCAAATTCGAGCACCCGGCGCGGGCGGCGGGCCACGATCAACGCATGGAGCAGTGCACCCACCTCCTTGCCCACCGGCAGCAGGAATTCGTCGCGCACGGCAAGGCCGGCCGGGCCGAGTTCCTTCTGGCGGGCAGCATCGGCGGCGGCGCGGGCTTCATAGCGTTCGAAGACTGGCTGTGCGGCGGCGCTGTGGAAGATCATGCCTCGGGTTCCTCGACGAATTCGATCAGGTTGCCAGCGCAGTCACGAATGAAGCAGCCCTTGCCGAACTCTTCGCGCACCACGAAGGGCACGTCCACGTCCTTTTCGGCCATTTCCGCGATGAAGGCGTCAAGGCTTTCGACGCGGAAGGCGACATGCTTGTTGCCATGGGTGCGGATGTCGCTCGGCGGGTGGCTGCGGCCTTCAGGGAGGGGATTGCCATCCTCGGGCTCGAACAGTTCGATGCGCAGCGAGCCTTTGCGGATCATCGCAGCTTGGGCGCGGGCGGGGGGGATGTAGAAGCGCTTTTCCTCGGCAAAACCGAGAACGTGGCCATACCATGCGATTGCCTCGTCCAGGCTGGGCACTGACACGCCGCCATGGTGGAAGGTGAATTCCGCCATCAGGCGGGCGTCTCGGCGGCGATCAATTTTGCCAGAACGCGCCGCGCGGTCGTGCCGCCGGCATCGATGCCGAGGTAGGCGGGCTTGAGATCCCAGAAATCGCGTCCGTCCATATTGGCGAAGGTCGCCTCGATGATCGGCTTGTCCTCAAGGTCAAAGGCTTGGCCGAACAGAGTTCGCAGCATGGCGTCACCATCCTCGCTGGGCGGGAAACCGCGGGTTGTGGCCCAGAAATAGTGCGTCGAGGTCGCGCTCTCGGGCGTCAGGATATGCGCTTGGTGCGCAACAACGGGATTGTCCTCGCGGTCTGCGCCGTGCGGGCAGGCGCCAACCTGCAGGTACATCGCGGCGGGGGCATCCCAGCGCATGTCGAGCCAGTGGTCGCACCGCGTCGCAGGATCATAGATGCCATAGGTGTGCGGCGGGGCGGCGACATCGGTCATCCACCAGTTCGAATGGAGCTGGATGCCGTCCTGTTTCAGGCTGTGCTGGCCGGAGAAGATCACGCCGTTGCCGGCGAAGCTGCCCTTGTGCACCCATTCGATGTGCGACAGGTCGAGCAGGTTGTCGATGCCCATCTCGTAAGGCGCGTCCATAACCGTGTACCCACTGAGCGGCGCACCGTGGCCGGGGACTTCGAGCATGGCGAAATCGCGGATTGTGGCGGGGTCCGCCGCGCCTGCATTGCCCGCCCAGAACCACACGATGCCATCACGCTCGGCAGTGGCAAAGCTGCGGACGCTGGCGCCCTTGGGCAGCGTCTCGGAGTAGGGATTGCGCACGCAGGTGCCGCCGGCGTCGAAGGTCAGGCCGTGGTACGGGCAGACCAGCGAATCCCCTGCGCGCGTACCCATCGACAGCGGCGCGAAGCGGTGGGGGCAGCGATCGAGCAGCGCGGCCACGCTGCCGTCCTGCTTGCGGTACAGCGCGAGCGGATCGCCCAGCAGCTTGCGCCGCAGCGGAACCTCGCCAATCTCATGGCTCCAGCCGGCCATGTACCAGCAATTGCGGAGGAACTGGCCCATGCTGTTTTCCTTCAATCCGCGGTCCAGCCGCCGTCGATGATCATGCTGGTGCCGGTCATCAGCGCTGAGGCGTCGGACGCGAGGAACAGCACAGCGCCCATCAGGTCTTCGGGCGTGCCGATGCGCCCCAGCTTGATCTTGGCCAGCACGCTCGCCTTGAAGCTCTCGTCCTCGAACATCGGCGCTGTCATGGGCGTGGCAATGAAGGTCGGCGCGATGGTGTTCGAGCGGATGCCGTATTGCGCGAGGTCGAGCGCGAAGGCCTTGTTCATGCCCTCAAGCGCCCACTTGCTGCCGCAATAGAGGCTGCGGTTCGGCCCGCCGACGTGGCCCATCTGGGACCCCATGTGGATCAGGCTGCCCTTGGTGCCACTGTCGATCATCCGCCGCGCGCAGGCCTGCGCCACGAAGAAGGCGCTCTTGACGTTGAGGTCGAAGACCGCGTCGTAGTCCTCTTCGCTCACTTGCCACATCGGCTTGGGGCGGTTGGTCCCGGCGTTGTTGACGAGGACGTGGAACGGGTCCTGCGCGGCGAAGAAGGCGGCGACGGCGGTGAGGTCGGACACGTCGAGGACCTCGGCCCGCGCGCCGTGGCCGATAGCCTCGGCGGCGGCTTCGATCTCGCTCGCGGTGCGCGCGGCGAGCGTTACCTCGGCCCCGGCATCCGCCAGCGCCTTGGCTGCCGCCAACCCGATCCCACGCCCCGCCCCCGTGACCAGCGCGCGCCGGCCATCGAGGCGGAAGCTGGGGGTCATGGGGAGGGGCATATTATCGACTCACGCAAAGGCGCAAAGGCGCGAAGAGGGAGAAGGTGGTTGCTCGCGCAAAGATCGCAAAGGGCGCGGAGAAGGCGCGAATGCGGCGAAGCCGCCCTGCAATCAACGGGCTGGATAGGGGGCGCCTTCGGCGCGAAACCCGCTTTGCGCCCTTTGCGATCTTTGCGCGAGCCATATGTCTCTTCTTTGCGCCTTCGCGCCTTCGCGTGAGATAAATCATCATGCCCGGGTCAGCTCGCTTGGCTCGGCCTGTCCGGCATAGGGGACATTGCGCCCGCCGAAGCGGCGCACGCGGATATTGGCCTGTTCGCCGTGGCCGGCAAAGCCTTCCAGCGCGCACAGACGGCTGCAATATTCGCCGATCAGCGTGCTCGCCTCGTCAGTCAGCACCTTCTGGTAAGTGCAGGTCTTGAGGAATTTGCCGACCCACAGCCCGCCGGTGTAGCGCGCCGACTTCTTCGTCGGCAGCGTGTGGTTGGTGCCGATCACCTTGTCGCCATAGGAAACGTTCGTGCGGTTGCCGAGGAACAGCGCGCCGTAATTGGTCATGTTGTTGAGGAAGTAATCGGGGTCCTGCGTCATCACCTGCACGTGCTCGCTGGCGATGTCGTCGGCGATCCGGACCATCTCTTCATAGCTATCCGCGACGATCACTTCGCCGAAGTTCTCCCACGCCTTGCGGGCATGGTCGGCGGTGGGGAGGATCTGCAGCAGACGCTCGATCTCGGCCATGGTGGCGCGGGCGAACTTTTCGCTGTTGGTCAGCAGCACGCCGGGGCTGTCCGGGCCGTGCTCGACCTGGCCGAGGATGTCGGTTGCCGCCATTTCCGGGTCGCAGCCGATCTCGTCAGCGATGATCAGCGTCTCGGTCGGGCCGGCGAAGAGGTCGATGCCGACGCGGCCAAACAGCTGGCGCTTGGCCTCCGCAACAAATGCGTTGCCCGGGCCGACGAGGATATCGACCGGATCGATGGTTTCGGTCCCCAGCGCCATCGCGCCGACTGCCTGGATGCCGCCGAGCGCATAGATCGCATCGGCCCCGGCCATGGCCTGCGCCGCAACGATGGCGCGGGCGAAAGTGCCCTGGAACGGCGGCGCGCAAGTGATGACGCGGCTCACGCCCGCAACTTTCGCGGTGATCACGCTCATGTGCGCGGAGGCGAGCAGCGGATACTTGCCGCCGGGAACATAGCAGCCGGCGGCGTTGATCGGCACGTGCTTGTGGCCCAGCACCACGCCGGGGAGGGTTTCCACCTCGACGTCCTGCATCGATGCGCGCTGGATCTGGGCGAAGTTCCGCACCTGCGTCTGCGCGAACTCGATGTCCTTGCGTTCCTGCGGGGTGAGCGAATCCACGCAGCGGTCGATCTCGGACTGGCTGAGGCGGTAGTCCTCGCGGTCCCAGCCATCGAAATTGTTGCTCATCTCACGGACCGCGGCATCACCGCGCTTCTCGATATCCGCCAGCGCCGCCTCGACAATGTCGCGCACCTTGCGGTCGGCGTCAGCCTTTGCCTCGGCGGTCGCGCCGCGCTTGAGCCACTGTGCCATGATACTCCCCAAATTTGCTGTCTGTTGGTTCCGCCAATGCCCCAAGGCGCCCCGCGCGACCATCGCATTGTGTCGATGGGTTGGTATCGATGCTATTCCGTTGTTCTCGGCCCGGTGAGGCCTTAACCGGCGATCAAAGCCATTGGGCAAAGCTAATCGGGAGACATGCGAATGCGCCTTGCAACTGTGAACGACGGCACCCGCGACGGGCGGCTGGTGGTGGTATCGCCGGACGGCACCTCGTGTGCGCCGGCTCCGGTCAAGACCTTGCAGGAAGCGCTGGAAAACTGGGACGCGGTCGCCCCGCAGCTTGCCGCCGTCACTGACTATCCCGAAGCGCTGGATATGGCGCAGGTCATGGCCCCGCTGCCGCGCGCATGGCAGTGGCTCGATGGGTCGGTCTATGCCAGCCACGGCGCGCTGATGGACAAGGTGATCGGCATCGACAAGCCGGCGGTCGACTGGCCGCTGATGTACCAGGGCGTGTCGAACAAGTTCTACGCCCCGACCGAAGACGTACGCATGGCCGACGAGGCGCTTGGCATCGATTTCGAAGGCGAATTCGGGATCATCACCGATGCCGTGCCGATGGGCACCTCGGTCGCCGATGCGGGCAAGCACATCCGCCTTGTCGTGCAGATCAACGACTGGTCGCTGCGCGCGCTGGCCGGCCCCGAAATGAAGACAGGCTTCGGCTGGGTTCAGGCCAAGCCGCCGTGCTCGATGGCGCCGTTTGCCGTGACTCCCGACGAACTGGGTGGCGGTTGGCAGGACTTCCAGCCGAACATGAACCTTCGGGTTCACTGGAACGGCAGCCAGTTCGGTGACGCACATGGCAAGGCGATGGGCTATGGCTTCGATGCCCTTGTCGCCCATGCAGCGCGAACGCGCGATCTGGTGGCGGGCACGGTGATCGGCTCGGGCACGGTCTCGAACGAGAACTTCCGCGAGGTTGGCTCGTCCTGCATCGCCGAGCGCCGCGGGATCGAGATCGTCGACGAGGGCGCGGCGAAGACCGAATTCATGAAGTTCGGCGACACCGTTCGTATGGAAGCCCGCACCGCCGATGGCGCCACGCCGTTCGGCGCGATTGACCAGAAAGTCGTGCCGGCGTGAGCGGGATGAGCGATTCAGGATTGCCTCCGGTCCAGCGTGTCGTCACCGGTCATGATGAGCAGGGCCGTGCGGTGTTCAAGTCCGAGGACGTGACGCCGACGAAAATGATCCCCTCGGGCGATGCTTCGTTCCTGCTCGTCTGGACCACGGCGACTGTCCCGGCGGACAACAACGACCAGACCGATGGGCGCGAGCGTGATGCCGGGCTGACACTCAATCAGGGATCGGTGATCCGCATTGTCGACATGCTGCCGGGCAAGCAAAGCCCGATGCACCGCACCAATTCGATTGACTATGGCATCGTGATGGAAGGCGAGATCGAGCTTGAGCTGGAGGACGGCGCGAAGCGAACGATCGGGCAGGGCGGCATCATCGTCCAGCGCGGCACCAACCACTTGTGGCGCAACACCAGTGACAAGGTCTGCCGGATTGCCTTCGTGCTGATCGAGGCTCCGGCCTATCTGCATGATGGCGTGCCGCTGCCGGAAGACAAGCCGCACTGATGTTCGACCTGTCCGGCAAGAGCGCGATCGTTACCGGCTCAACGCGGGGCATTGGCCGCGCCATTGCCGAGGCGCTGATTGCGCAGGGCGCGCGGGTGCTGATGTCCAGCGAGGATCCCGAGGACACGGCGCGCGCGGCGGCTGAACTCGGCCAGCCGGGAATCGCTTGCGACGTTGCCGACGATGCGGCGCTGGCGCAGCTGGTGGACTTTGCACTCGCCGAGCTGGGTGGCATCGACGTGCTCGTCTGCAATGCCGGGATTACCGGACAGGCAGGGCCGTTCGCTGATATCGACATGGACGATTACGCGCGGGTGATGGCGATAAACCTCCGCAGCCAGGTCGTGCTGACCGGCCTTGCCCTGCCGCACATCGCGGCGCGCGGCGGGGGAGCGGCGGTGCTGATCGCCAGCCTTTCGGGCCTGCGCGGCAATGGACGGATCAACGCCTATGCGCTCGCCAAGGCGGGGGTGGCGCAGCTGGCGCGCAATCTTGCGGTCGAATGGGGGCCAAGGAACGTGCGGGTCAATGCCGTGTCGCCCGGCTTCATCGCCACCGAGCTGTCAGGGCCGCTGCTGGCGGACGGGGCCTTCATGGCGCGGCGCATGGCGCAAACCCCGCTACGGCGGCCGGGCACCCCGCAGGAAGTGGCCGGGGCGGCGGTGTTCCTCGCTTCGAGCGCAGGGGCGTTCGTCACTGGCCACAACCTCGTGGTCGATGGTGGGACGCTGATCAGCGACGGCAGTTAGTCGCCCAGCGCATACCCGGCTGAGCGGACGGTGCGGATCGGATCGTCCTTGCCGGCGACGGCAATGGCGATCCGCAGGCGGCGGATGTGGACGTCGACCGTGCGTTCGTCGATCTCGGCATCCTGTCCCCAGACCGCATCGAGCAACTGCGCGCGCGAGTGGACGCGGCCCGGTCGTTCCATGAAGTGGCGCAGCAGGCGGAACTCGGTCGGCCCCAGATGCAGCGCCTCGCCGCCGCGGCGGACGCGGTGGGCGGCGGGATCAAGCTCGATATCGCCGTGGATCAGCAGCGATCCGGTCAACGCCGGACGGCTGCGGCGAAGCAGCGCCTCGGCGCGGGCGAGCAGTTCGCGGGGGGAAAACGGCTTTGTCACGTAATCGTCAGCGCCGGTCTTGAGGCCGCGAATCCGGTCCTCCTCCTCACCGCGCGCGGTGAGCATGATGACCGGGACGGTGGCGGTTTCCTTGGCCTTGCGCAGCTGGCGGCAGACCTCGATCCCGGGCACGTTCTCGATCATCCAGTCGAGGACAATAATATCGGGAATGTCCTCGCGCACCAGTTCGAGTGCTTCCTCGCCATCGGCGGTGACGCGAACCTTGCAGCCCTCGTTGGCGAAGTGCCAGACGATCAGTTCAGACAGCGCCGGATCGTCTTCGACAATTAGGACCGAGGCTTTCATCGGCGGGACTTTTCACTGCCCGCTGGCCGCTCGCGTTCTGCATAGTAGAGTCCGGTCGCGGCGAAATAGACCATTTCGGCCACGTTCGTCGCGTGGTCGCCGATGCGCTCAAGATTGCGCGCGACGAACAGCAGGTGCGCGGCGCTGCTGATTGTCGAGGGGCTTTCCATCATGTGGGCGACGAGATTTCGGAACAGGCTGTCATAGAAATTATCGAGCTTTTCGTCGCGCTTG
>NZ_JANPGP010000047.1:0-28151 GCF_031424035.1 Novosphingobium sp. | reverse complement strand
CCAGGAAATGTCCGGGGGACATTTCCTCCGAAGGGGCCGGCCACCCATCGGCAGGATATTCTGGAATGGGTGGCCGGGCGGGGGAGAGGGCCGGTGCCGCAAGGCTGTCGCGGATGCGACTGGCGCACCCGAAAAAAAATCCCTAAGCGCCGCCGCGATGCACAGCTTTCCTCAGCCCGCCCTCGCGCTTGTTGCCGAGATGGAACAGGCCGCCGCCGCCGACCCTTCGCGCGCCGTGTCATTTCAGGGCGCGCCCGGCTGCAATGGCCACCGCGCCGCGATGGAATATGCGCCCGATTGCCTGCCGCTGCCGTGCTTTTCGTTCGAGGATGCGCTGGATGCAGTAAAGGAAGGCCGCGCCGCGAAAGCGATCATCCCGATCGAGAATTCGCAGCACGGGCGCGTGGCCGACATTCATTTCCTGCTGCCGGAAAGCGGCCTCTATATCATTGGCGAGCATTTCCTGCGGATTTCGCACGCGCTGATGGGTCTCGCGCGCGCCGATGGCAGCACCGGGCCGTTCAGCGCCGCCTACAGCCACCCGCAGGCGCTCGGCCAATCGCGGCACTACCTGCGCGAACGCGGCATCGTGCCGATGGCCTATGCCGATACCGCCGGGGCGGCGGCTTTCGTCAAGGAGCAGGGTGATCCTGCCGCCTGTGCCATCGCGCCGCGCATTGCCGCCGAGCTTTACGGACTCAAGATCGTCGAGGAAGAGGTCGAGGACGCGGCGGACAATACCACGCGCTTCGTCGTGCTGGCCAACATGCCGCTCGATCCTGCGACTGACCTTGCCGAGGGACCGGCGATGACCACGCTGGTCTTCGAAGTCCGCAACGTGCCCGCCGCGCTGTACAAGGCGATGGGCGGCTTTGCCACCAACGGCGTCAATATGACCAAGCTGGAGAGCTACCAGAAGGGCGCCAGCTTTGCCGCGACGATGTTCTTTGCCGACATCATCGGCAAGCCGGGCGATCCGGCAGTAGACCTCGCGCTGGAAGAGGTGGCGTTCCATTGCAAGCACCTACGATTGCTTGGTTCCTACCCGCAGGCCCGCGCCCGCGGCTGATCGCCACACCGCTTGCACCGCGCGGCGCGGCGTGCCACCACTGAGGCGTGTCAGGGGGTCCATCTGCAATCGCTGGTTCGGCTGAGAGCCACGGAGCCAATGACGTTGGCCGCGACTGGGAACAGTTGCGCAAGGCGGGCGACATCCAGTTCGCGCCGGTCGATTACAAGCCCAAGCCGCCGCCCGAACCGCCGGCATGGCTGCAGGCGATCATGGATTTCCTTGAAAAGCTGCTCTCCCCGCTCGGCAAGCTGCTGGGGCTGAATGCCACGGCCATGCTGTGGATCATGGGGCTGGTCATCGGCGCCTGCGTGCTGCTGCTGGTCTGGCGTATCGTCGCCCCGCTGATCGAGGCGCGCCGCGTGGCCAAGGCGGCGGAGGTGCCGGACGAATGGACGCCTGACCGCACCGCTGCGCAGGCCCTGCTCGAGGATGCCGACCGGCTCGCTGCCGAGGGCCGGTTTGACGAGGCGACTCACCTGCTGCTCCAACGCTCGGTTGACCAGATCGCCCGCGCGCGCCCCGGCCTGCTCCACCCGGCGACCACCGCGCGCGAGATTGCCGGCAACCGCGCTCTGCCCGACCGCGCCCGCGCCGCCTTTTCCGCCATTGCCGTGCGGGTCGAACGCAGTTTCTTCGCGCTGATTCCGCTGGGCGCCGATGACTGGCAGGCGGCGCGCACAGCCTATGCCGATTTCGCCCTGGCGGAGATTGCCGCATGAGCGCGCCCTCCGTTCCCGTCGTCGGCTCAAGCCCGTTCAACCCGCGCGCGGTGCTCGCCATGGTGTTGTTTGGTGCTGTCGTCTTCGTCGCGCTGCTGTGGATGCTGGGTGCGGGATTGACGTCCCGGCCCGAAAATACCGCTGATGCCCATGCCGGCAGCAAGGGCCTCACGGGCTTTGCCGGCCTTGCCCAGCTGCTCGAGGCGCAGGGCTATCAGGTCACCCGCGCGCGTAACGAAACCGGGTTGCAAAAGCCGGGGCTGGTGATCCTCACGCCGCCGCACACTACCGAAGGCAAGCAGGTCGCCAAGCTGATCAAGGATCGCCGTTATATCGGTCCGACAATCCTCGTCCTGCCCAAGTGGCAGACCATGCCGGCCGAGCTGATGGCGCTGGCAGGCGGAGGTCAAGCGAAGAAGGGCTGGGTCGCGCTGTCGGATGCCGAGAGCCCGGATTGGGGCCAGGACCTCGAGCCGCAAAAGCTTTCCCCGAAGGTCGAAAAGCACTCCGCCGACCGGCCTTCATGGCAGGGGCTGGGGCTATCGGGCTGGCTGCCCGACAAGCGCGTCCAGACCGTGACCGCGCCGCGCATGGTGACGCTGGTCCGCGATTCGGGAGGCGCAGAGCTGGCCGGCTACCTCGATGATGAAGGCTACTATCCCGATCTCGCCGCTGCCGCCGAAGTGGAAAGCCTGGGCGAGGATGAAGGGCTCTATCCGGTGATCATCGTCGCTGAACCCGACCTGCTCAACAACTGGGCGATGGCTGACCGGTCGCGCGGCTTGCTGGCGCTGGAACTGGTGTCGCTTGCCTCGGCGGGAGAGCGCGGGCCGGTGACCTTCGACCTGACGCTCAACGGGTTCAAGACCGCGCCGAACCTGTTGACGCTGGCGTTCCAGCCACCGTTTGTTGCCGCCACCTTCTGCCTGCTGCTCGCCGCGCTGATTGCCGGCTGGCGCGCGTTCCGCCGCTATGGTCCGCCGCTGGTCGAGGGGCGGGCGATCGCATTCGGCAAGCGCGCGCTGGTGAGCAATTCGGCGGGGCTCGTGCGCCGCGCCGGGCGGCTTCACCTGCTCGCCGCGCCTTATGCCACGCTGGTGCGGGACCGGTTGGCGCGGCAATTGTCGCTGCCCCGCCACACCGATGCCGCCGCTGCCGAAACCGCGATCGACCGGGCGCTTGCCGCGAGCGATCCTGCGGCCATGCCGTTCTCCGTTGCCGCTGCCCGGATGCGCAGCGCCCGCCGTCCCGCCGATCTCGTGCGCGCGGCGCATACCCTGTTCGCCCTTGAAAGGACTCTGAAGCGATGACCCCAGCCACTCCCCCAACGGCCTCCATGTCCTTGGCGGATGTTCGTAGCCTTGCCGATGCGATCCGAACCGAAGTGGCCAAGGCCGTGGTCGGTCAGGCCGAGACGGTCGACGGCCTGCTGGTCGCGCTGATGGCGCAGGGGCACGTGCTGCTCGAAGGCCCGCCCGGCACCGCCAAGACCTTCCTTGCCCAATGCTTTGCCGCCACGCTCGGCCTCCACTTCGGGCGTATCCAGTTCACGCCGGACCTGATGCCGGGCGATATTCTCGGCTCCAACCTGTTCAACTTTCAGACCAGCCAGTTCACCCTGACGCGCGGGCCGATCTTTTGCGACCTGTTGCTGGCCGACGAAATCAACCGCACCCCGCCCAAGACCCAGGCCGCGCTGCTTGAAGCCATGCAGGAACGCCGCGTCACGCTTGACGGCAAAGTCCATCACCTCGCGCCGCACTTCATGGTTGTGGCGACGCAGAACCCGATCGAGAGCCAGGGCGTTTATCCGCTGCCCGAAGCCCAGCTCGATCGCTTCCTGTTCAAGCTGCTGGTGACCTATCCCAGTGCCGCCGAAGAAGCGCGCATCGTCACCCGGTTCGGCGAGCGCGCCGGGCCGGCACGGGTTGCGGATTTCGGCATTTCCCGGGTCGCCGATGCCGCCACGCTCGATGCGGCGGCGCAGGCAGTTAAGGGCGTGACGCTGGCTGAGAGCATCGTCGACTATGTCGTGCGGCTGGTGCGCGCGACGCGGGACAGCGCCGACCTTGCCTCGGGCGCGAGCCCGCGCGCTGCCGTGCTGCTGGCCAATGCCGCCCGCGCCCGCGCCGCGCTGGATGGACGCGACTATGTGGTGCCCGACGATGTGAAGGCGCTCGCCACGCAGGTCCTGCGGCACCGCCTGCTGCTCTCGCCCGCGGCGGAGATCGAAGGCAGGCAGGTCGAGGCGCTGGTCGCTGAACTGGTCGAGCGTACCGAGGCGCCCCGGTGAAATTGCCCTTCGCCAGTCCGGGAGCGCGCAGTGGTTCAGGAATGGTCCCGACCGTGCGCGCGGCCCTGCTGGCGGCGCTCGCAGCCCCGGCGGCGCTGGTTGTCGCGGCGGCGGCTCCGGCGGCATGGCCGGTTATTCCGGCGCTTGGGATGACGCTGCTGGCGCTGGTCCTGTTCGATGCGCTGCTGGCGGGACCGTTCGGCGGCCTCCGGCTGATTGCTCCCGGCGATTGTGAAGTGGGTGAGCCGGCGCGAATCGCCGCGCTGGCTGACCTTCCGGGCCGGGTTACGGGCTGCGTCGACCTCTCGCTGGCGCTCGATCCGCGCATTGCTCCCGGCGGCCGGCTCGACATCGCGATGCGGCGCGGGACCGAGGGGGAGGTGGCTGTCTGGCAAGGCGCGGCCATGGTGACCCCCAGCCGGCGCGGCACTGGCATGATAACGCGGGCATGGCTGCGCTGGCAGGGTCCGTTCGGGATCGGGGCAAGGCAGCGCGAGATTGATCTGGATCAGGCGATGCGCGTGTGGCCAAACCTCGCCGCCGTGCGCTCACCCGCCTTGCAGGCCTTCCTCAAGGATTCGCAGTTCGGCCTGATCGCCCGCCGGATGCGCGGCGAGGGTACGCAGTTCGAAGCGCTCGCCGATTACCAGCCCGGCATGGATCGCCGCCGGATCGACTGGAAAGCTTCGGCCCGGCACATGCATCTCTACGCCAAGGAGTACGAGAACGAGCGCAACAATCCGATCGTCTTCGCCTTCGACCTCGGGCAGGCGATGTGCGAGCCGGTGGCGGGCCTCCCGCGCATCGACCGCGCGGTTTCGGCAGCGCTGGCGACGGCCTATGTCGCGCTCAAGGGCGGGGACCGCGTGGCGCTCTACGGCTTTGCCGCAAGGCCTGAAGTGCTGACGCCTTTCGTCACCGATGCGCGCGATTTCCACCGGCTCCAGCGCGCTGCCGCCGGGCTCGATTACCATACGCAGGAGCCGAACTTCACCCTCGCCCTTGCCTCGCTGTCGGCGCGGCTGGCGCGGCGTTCGCTGGTGGTGATCTTTTCCGATTTCACTGACCCGACGAGTGCCGAACTGATGATCGAATCGGTGACGCGGCTGGTGTCGCGCCATGTCGTGCTGTTCGTCACCATGGCCGATGCCGAGCTGGACGAGATTGCCGGGGCCGCGCCGGAAAGTATGGGCGAACTGGCCATGGCGGTATCGGCGGATGGCCTGCTGCGCCAGCGGGCGCTGGTGCTGCAGCGGCTGCGCCAGATCGGCGTCGACGTGGTCGAAGCGCCGTGGGACCAGATCGGCACGCGGGTGATTGATGCATACCTGAACATCAAGCGCGCCGGGAGGATCGGCTGATGGCCAAGGCATCTGCAGCCCTGACCGGTGATCGCGCAATCGAGGCAGCGGCCTTGCGTTCCGACCGCTTCCGGTTGGAGCGCGAGGCGGACTGGCTGCGGCTTGAAGGCATCGTCACCCGCATGGAATCGGGGCGTCTGCGCAAGATCCCCGACGAGGACCTGCTGGCCCTGCCGGTGCTGTACCGCACGGTTGCTTCCAGTCTGTCGGTGGCCCGCGAAACCTCGCTTGATGCGGCAACACTGGCCTATCTCGATGCGCTGGTGCAGCGCGCGTGGTTCCTCGTCTATGGCCCGCGAACCGGTTTTGCGGCGTGGCTCCGCCAGTTCCTGGGTGGTGGGCTTTCGGCGGCGGTGCGCGGTATCTGGTTCGAGATTCTGGTGGCGCTGGCGGTGATGGTGGCGGGCACGGCGGTGGGCTGGCTGCTCGTCGCGTCCGAACCGTCATGGTACTATTCGCTGGTGCCCGGTCAGTTCACTGATACCCGCGTGCCCGGTGCCAGCCACGAAGTGCTGAAGGCCACGCTGTTCGGCAACAGCGACCAGCAGGCGATGTCGGTTTTTGCCACCTACCTGTTCAGCAACAATGCGCAGGTGGCGATCCTCGCCTTCGCGCTGGGCTTCGCCTTCGGCATCCCCTCGCTGCTGCTGCTGGTGCAGAACACCGCCACGCTGGGGGCGATGATGTGGCTCTATCGCGGGCAGAACCTGCTGGGAGACTTCGGCGGGTGGATCTCGGTCCACGGCACGACCGAACTGTTCGCCATCCTGCTCGCCGGGGCGGCCGGACTGCATATCGGCCGCTCGATCGCCTTTCCGGGCCACCGGGGCGTGCTGCAATCGGCGGCAGCGGCGGGGCGGCGTTCGGCGACGGTCATGGCCGGGGTGGTGCTGATGCTGGTCTTTGCCGCCCTGCTCGAAGGTTTTGCCCGCCAGCTGATCGACAATACGCAGGGGCGCTACATGGTGGGCATGACCATGCTGGCGCTGTGGTGCGCCTATTTCTTTGGCCTTCGCCGGCGTGAAGTGATCGGCGCATGAAGGACGCGAAGGCGCTGAAAGCCGGGCGGCAACGGGGGCTGGTGACGCCCGAAGGCATCGCGCTTAACCTGACCGTCGCCACGCGTGGCGCGCGTTTCGGGGCGCTGGCGCTTGATCTCGTGATCATCGGTTGCCTGCAGATCGCGACGACGCTGCTCCTCGTCTACCTCGCCAGCGGGGTGTTTGAACTCGACCAAAAAATTGTCGAAAAGAGCGCGGCGGGCAGCGCGCTGCAATTGCTCGCGATCTTGTGGTTCGCGGCGATGTTCCTGTTCCGCAACGCCTATTTCATGTTCTTCGAGCTCGGTCCGCGCGGCGCGACCTGGGGCAAGCGGGCGGTCGGCATCCGCATCGCATCGCGCGATGGCGGGCGGCTCACCTCCGAAATGGTGCTCGCCCGCAACCTGCTGCGCGACATCGAACTGTTCCTTCCGGTGAGCATCATGCTGGCGGCATCGAGCGGGGAAATGGGCCTTGCCGGCTTTGCGGCGGCCTGCTGGTTCCTGGTCTTCGCGCTGTTCCCGCTGTTCAACCGCGATTCGCTGCGCGCCGGAGACCTGATCGCGGGCACCTGGGTGGTCGAAGCACCGCGCCAACGGCTGGAAACCGTGATGTCCACCACGGGTGCGGCACACCACGGCACCAGCCGCGAAACCGGCGCGCAGTACCGCTTTGGCGAGCGGGAACTGGCCATTTACGGCGAATACGAATTGCAGACTCTTGAGCGTGTTCTGCGCGAGAACCGGCATGAGGCGTTGGTTGCCGTGCATGAAGCGATCTGCCGCAAGATCGGCTGGGACCCCGGCTCAGGCGACGAATATGCCTTCCTTGAGGCCTATTACGCCCAGCTGCGCGCGCGGCTTGAAGGCGGGATGCGGATGGGCAAACGCAAGGCGGACAAGTGGGCCTAGCGCATTAGAAGGCGTTCTCCCGCCCGGCCTGCCGCCGGACGGGAGCCGGGGGAAACTACTTCTTGAAGCGCAATTCGCGCAGCAGCATCGATCCGGCCAGCTTGCGATACTTCGCGCGGTCGCCCGATTCGGTTTCCATCTGCGCAATCGTGCGCTGCATGTAGGCCCGGTAGGCGGCGTCGCGTTTCACATTTTCAGCGGCCGTGGCAAAGTTGGCAAATCGCACGAGCAGGTAAACGTCGGGCTCGCCCTTGCGCGGATACATGTTGCCCATCACCTCATAGGAGGTAATCCATCCCTGTGATTTGGCATATTCCTGCCCCTTGCGCCACATCCCGGCAACATGCTGGGCATAATCGAGCGAATGACCATCATCGATCTGGATGGCGCTGATCTCGACGAAATCCCCATCGTCGAGCGGGTAGGAATCCTGCGCCTGAAGCGGCGTAGCGAAGGCAAGGCACAGCGAAGCGGCGGCGTAAGCCGCGTGACGAACGATCTTCATGGTATCTACTCCCGAATACGGCAGTTGCGACCGGGCCAAACATGGCCCCCTTTCCCGCCGGTCCCTCAGAATTGGTGCGAGCCCATTCCTACCCCGAAGTGGCAACAGGTTACGATCGTAACGAAACTGAGTCAAAGCCTACGAATCGCTTCGATTCAGACGCTTGACGCGACTCGGCTCAGGACTTGCCTTGGCCGCGCAGGCATCGCATCAGGCGCACATGACCCAGACGCTGCACTTCCTTGAGGACGATCTTGCCAGTGACGAGATTGTTGCCCTGCTCGACCTCCACCTGCGCGAAATGCACGCGTGGTCGCCGCCCTGTTCGGTCCACGCCATGCCGGTCGAACGGCTGCGCGCGCCGGACGTAACCTTCTGGTCGGCGTGGGACGGCGCGGAACTTGCCGGCTGCGGCGCGCTCAAGCACCTTGATGCGGGCCACGGCGAGGTGAAGTCGATGCGCGCTCACCCGGATTACCGGGGCAAGGGCGTGGGCAAGGCGATCCTCGTCCACCTGCTCGAACAGGCCAAAGCGCGCGGGTACACCCGGCTCAGCCTTGAAACCGGGACCAGCGACGAATTCGCCGCGCCGCGCAGGCTCTATGCTGCCCATGGGTTCAAGGAATGCGGGCCATTTTCGGACTATGAGCCTGATCCGTTCAGCTATTTCATGACGAGGACCCTGTGAGCGAACTTATCCTCCGCGCCGCGACACCGGCAGACATTCCCGCGCTGTCAAAGCTGGGGATCGACAGTTTCGTGGCGACGTTCGGCCATATGTATTCGGCCAAAGACCTCGCCGATTTCCTTGCGGAGGCGCATTCGCCCGCAGCCCTCGCCGGCGAACTGGCCGATCCCGCGCGGCTTTACCGCCTGGCTGAACAGGACGGCGCGCTGGCCGGCTATTGCAAGCTCGGACTGAAATGCGGTTTCCCGGACCATGCGCGCGGGCAGAATGTTCTGGAACTCAAACAGCTCTACACCGCCGCCGGGATGACCGGCATGGGCATCGGCAAGGCGCTGATGGACTGGGCCATGGCCGAATTCACCGCGCGCGGGGCAGACGAAGTGCAGCTTTCGGTGTGGAGCGGCAATCACGGCGCGCAGAAGTTCTATGCGCGCTACGGCTTCGCAAAGGTCGCCGACATCACCTTCCGTGTCGGTGAGCAGCTTGACGACGAATTCCTGTTTGCCCGCCTGATGTGAGGCTTGCGTCCCGTGCCATGTGGGCCTAGCGGCCAGCCATCGTGACCCGATCCGCACGCCAGTTCCCTGCAATCCTGTGGTTGCTCGCCGCGCTGGCGCTGTGCGTGCGCGCCGCCGTGCCGTCTGGCTGGATGCCGGTGGCCGATCAGGGCGGCATCCGGATCGAGATCTGCTCGGGCAGTGGGCCAATGGCCATGGTGCTCGAACGCGATGGCTCTCTGCACGAAGAGCGCGGGCCAGCGTCGCCGACACCGCGCGATCCCTGTCCCTTCGGCACGGCCCCTGCCATGGCCGCCAACCTGCCGCCCGTGATCGCGCTTGCTCCGCCGCCCCTGACCCAGCCGCAGGAACACGCACGCGCCGCCGCCTTTGCTGCGCTGCCGTTTGTCCGTGGCCTCACCCCGCCTGCCACTGGCCCCCCTTACGCCGCTTGATCCGCATCCTTTTCAACGATCAAGCGAGTAAGAAAATCATGACTGTTACCAAGCTCGGCGGCGCATTTGCGCTGCCGCTGGCGCTGTGCGCCATTCCTGCCGCCGCGCAGGACACTTCGTCCGAAGAAATCGCCGTCACCGCGCTGCGCCCCGATGCTCACGGCCCCGCCGGGACCATGGCCGACCACGTCCACAAGGCCGGAGATCTGATGATCGGGCTCACCTGGATGCACGAGGAAGCCTCGGGAACCAACCGCAGCGGTACTGCCGACATTTCGGATGCCGGAGTCGTCGCCGCCGGCTTCACCTCACGCACCAAGGCCATGACCATGGACATGGCCATGCTGCACGTGATGTGGGCACCTTCGGACCGGGTCACGCTGATGGCCGTGCCCTCGTGGCAGACGATGGACATGACCATGCTCGGACTGGTCACTTCGGCGCATCACGGCCACACGCTGGCGGCGGGCGAAACGATGCAGCACCGGGTGTCCGGTATCGGCGATACGCAAGTGGGGGCTCTGGTCTCGCTCTCGCGCAATCCGCGCTTGTCGGTGATTGCCGGAATGGGTGTTTCGGTCCCCACCGGGAGTGTGCAGCGCAAGGACGCCGACGGCAATTTTGTCCATTATGGCATGCAGCCGGGATCGGGAACGTGGGACCTGCTGCCCTCATTCACCTTGCGCGGTACGGAAGAGCAGTTCGGCTGGGGATTGCAGGCGAGCTACGTTTTCCGGGCAGAAGACCGTGGCCCCAGCGGCTTCCGCTTTGGCGACCGGTTCGTCGCGACTGGCTGGCTGTCCCGGCCGGTCACTCATGCCGTGTCGCTGTCCACGCGCCTGACCTGGACGGACGAGGGCGACGTGAAAGGCCACTACAATGCCGGCCACAACCATGCCGCGCCGCCAGACCGGCAGGCCAACTACGGCGGCCAGCGGCTCGATGCGGCACTCGGCTCGAACCTGACGCTGGGCGAGACGATGCGCCTTGGCATTGAAGCGAGCCTGCCGGTGTTCCAGCGGCTGAACGGCATTCAGCCGCCGCGGCGCTTCGCCACCAGCCTGCAGGTCTCACGCATGTTCTGACCAAGACGGACCGGGAGCGGTGAGAGTTTGCCCTCGCCGCTCCCGGCTCCTATATGCGCCCCATGTCCTCCATCCGACCCTGGCGCGATATCGCGCGCCGTCAGTGCCGCCAGATCATGGTCGGCAAGGTACCCATCGGCGGCGATGCGCCGATTGCGGTGCAGACCATGACCAATACGCTGACCTCCGACGCCAGGGCGACGATCAACCAGATCCGCCGCTGCGAGGATGCCGGGGCCGATATCGTGCGCGTGTCCTGTCCGGACGTGGAAAGCACCGCCGCCTTGCGCGAAATCGTCCGCGCCGCGCAGGTGCCGATCGTTGCCGACATCCATTTCCACTACAAGCGCGCGCTGGAAGCGGCAGACGCGGGCGCGGCCTGCCTGCGGATCAACCCCGGCAATATCGGTTCCAGCGAGCGTGTTGCCGAAGTGGTACGCGCCGCCAAGGCCAATGGCTGTTCGATCCGTATCGGGGTCAACGCTGGCAGCCTTGAGAAGGACCTGCTCGAAAAATACGGCGAGCCCTGCCCCGAGGCACTGGTGGAAAGCGCGCTCGATCACATCAAGCTGCTGCAGGACCACGATTTCCACGAATACAAGGTCGCGGTGAAGGCCAGTGACGTGTTCCTCGCCGTCGCCGCCTACATGGGGCTGGCCGAGGCGACCGATTGCCCGCTGCACCTTGGTATTACCGAGGCCGGCGGGCTGATCGGCGGCACGGTGAAAAGCTCGATCGGCATCGGCAACATGCTGTGGGCAGGCATCGGCGACACCATCCGCGTCTCGCTTTCCGCCGAGCCGGAGGAAGAGGTCCGCGTCGGCTTCGAAATCCTCAAGAGCCTGGGCCTGCGCACCCGCGGCGTACGCGTCGTTTCTTGCCCCAGCTGCGCGCGGCAGGGATTTGACGTGATCCGCACGGTCGAGGCGCTCGAAAACCGGCTCGGTCACATCAAGACGCCGATGAGCCTTTCGGTCCTCGGCTGCGTGGTCAACGGCCCCGGCGAAGCGCGCGAAACCGATATCGGCATCACCGGCGGCGGCAATGGCAAGCACATGGTCTACCTGTCAGGCGTGACCGATCACCATGTGTCGAGCGAGGCGATGCTTGATCACATCGTTTCGCTGGTGGAGTCGAAAGCGGCCGAGATTGAGGCGGCGACGACAGACGTCGGCGCTGCCAACTGAACGCATTGGTAAAATCCTAACCCTTGCGGTGGCACGCTTTGGCCGTGACCCGCCTGATGATCCTTGCCTTGAGCGCGATCGCATCGATGCTGCTGCTGGTGCAGATTTTTGCGCCTCGCAGAGAAGCCGAAGCTGTGCCGAGCGGCGCGGCGAGAAGTTCGCCGCCTTCGCCACGGGGCATGATGTTCGCCGAAAGCGCCGGAGAGGCCGGCGAAATCCAGATTCCCCGCGATTCCTCGGGCCAGTTCCACGTGAAGGCAAAGGTCAACGGGGCGGAAGAACGCTTCCTGATCGATACCGGCGCCGATGTCGTCGCGCTGACAGTGGAAACTGCCGAGGCTGCCGGACTGCCGGTTGATCCTGCCAACTTCACCGCCCTGATGCAGACCGCTTCGGGCGAGGGGATGGGCGTGCGGATGCGAATCGACGATTTCGAAGTCGGTGGCCGCCATTTCCGCGACCTTGATGTCGTGGTCATGGAGGGCCTGCAGACCAACCTGCTCGGCCAGTCGGTGCTGCGCAAGTTCGGCAAGGTAGAGATGCGCGGCGACCGCATGGTGATTTCGCACGATTGAGCCGGGAGCCGCGTGCGGTTAGGGCGGCAGACATGTTGTCCATCCGCCCCGCCGCCCGCACCGACTTGCCGCTGATCGCGCAGTTCATTCGTGACCTTGCCGAATATGAAAAGCTGTCGGAAGCGGTGCGATTTGACGAGGCGGTCATGGGCGAAAAGTTGTTTGGCCAAAGCAATGGACATGGGCCTTATGCCGAAGTCGTGATCGGCGAAGTGGACGGTGAGGCGCAGGGATTTGCGCTGTTTTTCCATAACTTCTCAACCTTTGAGGGCCTGCCGGGGATCTACCTCGAAGATCTGTTCGTCCGGCCCGAGGCGCGCGGGGCCGGGCTGGGCAAGGCCCTGCTCGCACATCTTGCAGCTCTTGCGGTGGAGCGCGGCTGCGCCCGGCTGGAATGGTCGGTGCTCGATTGGAACGCGCCGGCCATCGGATTCTACGAAAAACTGGGTGCGCGCGGCATGGACGAATGGACTGTCATGCGGCTCGATGGCGCGAATCTGGCTCAATTGGGCGCGGCTGCGCGCGGTCCCGCCGATTAGCGCTTGGCGAATCGATACAGCCTCACTTAATCTCTGCTCACTATGATGGGGGTCATGAACAGACGGAGCGTCCTTGCCGGGTGCCTTGCCACGGGTGCGATAGTGGCACCGCTGACGCGCGCGTTTGCGCAGTCGGTTATTGGCCCGCTGGAAGGAGAGTTCGACAAGGCGTTCGGTGCGCTCGGGCCGAGTCCTGCGCCGGTCGCGCCCGGTGCCATGCCGGTCGAACCCGCGCCGATTGTGCCAGCGCTGCCGATGGAAGCGCCGGTCGATCCGGCCTACAACGCCCGCCTGATCGAGATTGCCCGGCGCGAGATCGAACGTGCGGGTAACAAGCTATGGCGCACGGATATTGCCGGGATTGCCGATTTCGGAAGGCCCAGCACCCTGCCGCGCTTCCACTTCGTCAATCTGGAAGCCGGCCGCATCGATTCGTTCCGGGTCTGCCACGGGCGCGGATCGGACCCCGATCATTCGGGCTTCCTGCACTCATTCTCGAACATTCCCGGCTCGGAAGCCACCTCGCGCGGCGGCTACCTGACCTGCGAGTGGTACTACGGTAAATACGGCACCTCGATCCGGCTGGAAGGCATGGAGCGCGACAATTCGAACGCGCTGCAACGCGCCATCGTCATGCACCCCGCCGCCTATGCCTCGCCCGAACACATCGCCAAGTTCGGCAAGCTTGGCCGCAGCGAGGGCTGCTTCGCCATGGCTCCGGGCGATTTCAACCAGGCGCTGGTGCACCTGTCGAACGGCCGCCTGCTTTACGCGGACCGCATAACGCTGGCTTGAGGGGCGCCCCGCCCATCCATTCAACGTCATCCTGAACTCGATTCAGGATCTATTTCGCCTTGGGCATGGTTCCGCGTCAGTTGAGCTAACGGCGCAGTTGCGCGTCCACACATTCGGCGGGATGTTAGGCACGATGGATCCTGAAACGAGTTCAGGATGATGGGGGGAGAGCGAAATCGCGCTCCCCCTTACCTCACAGCGGATTATCCAGCTTGATCACCGCTTCAGTGCTCTTGCGCTGGGCGGTCTTGAGCTGGCGCGGGGCGGCGAGGCTGGCGAGGACCGGGGCGTCGCGCAGGTAGATGTCGGGGAAGGCCTTCATCACGCCGTCGATCGACTTCGCATAAGTGAAGTAGCCGATGTAGACCGGCATCGGACGCTTCGCCATCGGCACCTTGGTATAGATGCCTGATGCGCTGATTTCCGCCGCTTCGTCCGCCGTCTTGCCGCCGCCGATGATGGCAAGGGCAATCGCCAGTTCGGTCGCGCGTTCGGTGCGGACGCAGCCGTGGCTGAGCGCGCGCGAGGCGGAAGCGAACAGGCCGCGGCTCGGCGTGTCGTGCAGGAAGATCGCGTGTTCGTTGGGCATGTCGAGCTTCATCAGGCCCAGCGCATTCTTCGGTCCCGGCTGCTGGACAACGGTGATCGTGCCGTCTGCTGCCTTGCTTACCGCATAGCCCTGCGCCTTGGCCGAGGCGAGGTTGCCCATCAGTTGCGCACCCAGCCCTTCGCCCTTCACGATCGACTGCGGCACGGTCCAGGTCGGGTTGAACACCACGCCTTCGACCATTTCGGACAGCTGCGGCGTCGCCGTCTTGCCGGGCTTGCCAACGATTGTGCGATAGGTGCGCACGATCTTGTCCTTGCGGACCAGTCGCAGCTGGAATTCTGGCACATTGGTGATCAGGTAATATTCGCCGAGGTCGTGGCTGAGCCAGCGCCAGCGGTCCATATTGGCGCGGATCTGGGAGCGAGTCTTGGGGTCCGGCGCCTTGGCAAGGGCATCGCGCAGTTCGGCATAGTCGGGATAGGTCGGATTGAGCGCGGCGAGCGTGCCGGCAATGTCGCCGCTGTCCAGCGCGCGGCTCATCACCGCTACGGTCGGGTTGACGTCCATGTCCTTGTCAAACGCGAACCACTGCACGCGCGCCTTCATCGGCGTGCGGCCATCGCGCAGGTCTTCGGTCAGCCAGGTGAAGCTCTTGCTGGCGAGGGCATCGAGTTCCGGCCCTTCGCCCCTGGCAATCGCGGCGCGCAGTGCGGCGGGCTGGTAATCGGCGGGAGTCAGGCCTTCCTTGCCGATGCCCTCGATCACGCTGGCCAGCGCCTTGGCATTGGTCAGCGACCACGCCATCACCGGGTTGGGATCGGGCGCGGGCAAGGCCGGTGCCGGGAGCGGCTGGACGGTTGCCGTCACGGGCGCCGCGCTGTCGCCCGGAGTGGCAGCAGGTGCCGAAGGCGAGGTCGCGACAGGCGCGGGCACGATGACCGGCTGCGCCGCAGGAGCAACGGGCGCCGGGGCTGAGCTTTGAGCGATGGCGCCGGCCGGCAACATGGCGAGCGCCAGTCCCGTAACCGCTGCGAACTGCGCCATGCGAGAGAATTTCATCTGGTACCCATCCTGTTTGCCGGGGGGAAATGCCGAAGTGGCCCGCGCTTCATGCCCGTTTGCTGCGTCTGCATCAACACCTTGGCCCTTACGCTGCGATGAACGGAGGCGCGAATTGCCGCGCTGGCCTTCGCTCTCCGCCACATCTATGGCCGGACGATGCACCGCCGCCACACCTTGCTGCCTTTCGCTGCGGCCGCGCTCGGCATCGCGCTGTTCAGTGCGATGGACGCCTTCATGAAAGGCGCCACGCTGGCGGTGGGGGCCTATTCGGCGATGATGGTGCGCTCGCTGATGGGCGCGGCGATCATGTACCCCTTGTGGCGCGCGCGCCGGGGCTCGCCGCCTGACCGCGAAGCCCTGAAGCTCCACGCCCTGCGCGGCGCGATAAGCGCGGCGATGGCGGTCACCTTTTTCTGGGCGCTGGCCCGGATGCCGATGGCGGAAGGTATCGCCATATCCTTTATCGCCCCGCTGATCGCGCTGTACCTTGCCGCCGTGGTGCTGGGAGAAAAAGTCACGCGCGGGGCGATCATCGCCTCGCTGCTCGGCCTTTCGGGGGTCGTGGTGATCGCCGCGAACCAGCTTGGTGCGCGCAATATGGACGGCGAGGCGGTGCTGGCGATTGCCGCCATGCTGCTGTCAGCCGTGCTCTATGCGATCAACCTGATCCTCCAGCGCAAGCAGGCGCAGATCGCCAGCCCGGTCGAAGTGGCGCTGTTCCAGATGAGCTTTTCCGGCCTGTTCCTTGCCGTGCTGGCGCCGTGGCTGCTGGTCCTGCCAGGGGCTGCGGCAACCGGCCAGATCGCGCTGAGCGCGCTCCTCGCCGCTGTATCGCTGATGCTGCTGTCATGGGCCTATGGTCAGGCTGAGGCGCAGGCGCTGCTGACGGTGGAATATACCGCCTTCATCTGGGCGGCGCTGCTGGGCTGGCTGATGTTCGATGAACAGGTCACCGGCGCGACGCTGGCCGGGGTGGCGCTGATCGTGCTCGGCTGCTGGATCGCGGCTAGGCAGGGGCGGCCCGTACACAGCGAGCAGACCGCTCTGTGAAGCCGAACGCCACCGCCGGGGCGTAAACCAAGGTCAAAAGGCCGATTCTGGCGCATTTCTGATGGGCGGGCCTCTTGACGCGGGGGGCATTCACGCGCATCGGCGGCGCCGAAACAGGGCCCTGCTGCGGTGCATTTGCCGCCGTCCCCCGGGGCTTTTACAGCAGGAGATCACGCAGGCATGACTCAGGTCGGACAGGACTCGCTCGGCACCCGTTCCACGCTCACCGTTGGTGGCAAGGACTATGCCTATTACTCGCTCAAGAAGGCGAGCGCGCAGATCGGCGACGTCAGCCGTCTGCCTTTCTCGATGAAGGTCCTGCTGGAAAACCTGCTGCGCTTTGAGGACGGCGGCTTCACCGTCTCCACTGCCGACATTCAGGCGATTGCCGACTGGCAGAAGAGCCCCAGCGAATCGTCGAACGAGATCCAGTACCGTCCGGCGCGCGTGCTGCTGCAGGATTTCACTGGCGTTCCCTGCGTGGTCGATCTGGCCGCCATGCGCGATGCCATCGCCAAGCTCGGCGGTGACACCAGCAAGATCAACCCGCTGGTGCCGGTGAACCTTGTCATCGATCACTCGGTGATGGTCGACGAATTCGGCAATGCCAAGGCCTTCGAACAGAACGTCGAGATCGAATACCAGCGCAACATGGAGCGCTATGACTTCCTCAAGTGGGGTTCGAAGTCGCTCAACAACTTCTACGCCGTGCCCCCGGGCACCGGCATCTGCCACCAGGTCAACCTTGAGAACATTGCCCAGGCCGTGTGGACCTCGACCGATCAGGCCGGCGTGACGGTGGCTTATCCCGACACCTGCGTCGGCACCGACAGCCACACCACGATGGTCAACGGCCTTGGCGTGCTGGGCTGGGGCGTTGGCGGGATCGAAGCCGAAGCGGCCATGCTCGGCCAGCCGGTCTCGATGCTCATCCCCGAAGTCGTCGGCTTCAAGCTGACCGGCACGCTGAAGGAAGGCGTCACCGCCACCGACCTCGTGCTCACCGCCACCAACATGCTGCGCAAGCATGGTGTCGTCGGCCGCTTCGTTGAATACTACGGCCCCGGCCTTGCCGCCCTGACACTGGCCGACCGCGCCACGCTGGCCAACATGGCCCCCGAATATGGCGCCACCTGCGGCTTCTTCGGCATCGACGACAAGACGCTCGATTACCTGCGCCTCACCGGCCGCGAGGAAGAGCAGATCGCGCTGGTCGAAGCCTATGCCAAGGAGCAGGGCTTCTGGATCGATCCCTCGGTCGAACCGATCTTCACTTCGACGCTGGAACTTGATCTCGGCACCGTCGTGCCCTCGCTCGCCGGCCCAAAGCGCCCGCAGGACCGCGTCTCGCTCGATCAGGTGGATGACGTGTTCAATCAGGACATGACCGACACCTACAAGAAGGCGCAGACCCGCGTCGCGGTTGAAGGCAAGGACTATGACATCGGCGACGGCGACGTGGTGATCGCCGCCATCACCAGCTGCACCAACACGTCGAACCCCGGCGTGATGGTCGCCGCTGGCCTTGTCGCCAAGAAGGCGAACGAGCTTGGCCTGCGTCCCAAGCCATGGGTCAAGACCAGCCTCGCCCCCGGCAGCCAGGTCGTCACCGATTACTTCAACAAGGCCGGCCTGACCGAGCATCTGGACGCGGTTGGCTTCAACCTTGTCGGCTATGGCTGCACCACCTGCATCGGCAACTCCGGCCCGCTGGCCGAGCCGCTGAGCAAGGCGATCAACGAAAACGGCCTCGTCGCTGCCGCCGTAATCTCGGGCAACCGCAACTTCGAGGGCCGCGTCTCGCCGGATGTGCGCGCCAACTTTCTTGCCTCGCCGCCGCTGGTCGTCGCCTATGCGCTCAAGGGCACGGTGATCGAGGATTTCGTCACCACGCCGATCGGACAGGGTTCGAACGGACAGGACGTCTATCTCAAGGACATCTGGCCGACCAACGACGAGGTCTACACCACGATGTCCGCCTGCATGGACCGCGCCATGTTCCAGGCCCGCTATGCCAACGTCTACCTTGGCGACAAGCACTGGCAGGCGATCAACGTGACGGGCTCGGAAACCTATTCGTGGCGCGCCGGATCGACCTATGTCGCCAACCCGCCGTACTTCGAGGGCATGTCCATGACCCCGGCGCCGGTCACCGACATCGTCGATGCCAAGCCGCTGCTGATCCTTGGCGATTCGATCACCACCGATCACATCAGCCCGGCCGGCAACATCAAGGCAGACAGCCCGGCCGGCGAATGGCTGATGGCCCATCAGGTCGCCAAGGCGGACTTCAACTCCTACGGCGCGCGCCGCGGCCACCACGAAGTCATGATGCGCGGCACCTTCGCCAACATCCGCATCAAGAACGAGATGGTTCCCGGCATCGAAGGCGGCATGAGCCGCTTCGGCGACGAGGTTGGCGCGGTCTATGACGTCGCCATGAAGCACAAGGCCGAGGGCACGCCGATGGTCGTTGTCGCCGGCAAGGAATACGGCACCGGCTCCAGCCGTGACTGGGCGGCCAAGGGCACCAACCTGCTCGGCGTGCGCGCCGTGATCGTCGAGAGCTTCGAGCGCATCCACCGCTCGAACCTCGTCGGCATGGGCGTGCTGCCGCTGCAGTTCAAGGACGGCGATACCCGCTCCAGCCTTGGCCTTGACGGCGACTGCAGCTTCACGATTGAGGGCGTGGCCGACATGAAGCCGCGTCAGGACGTGACCGTGAACGTCACCCGCAAGGACGGCAGCCAGTTCAGCTTCACCGCGCTGTGCCGCATCGATACCGCCAATGAGGTCGAATACTTCATGAACGGTGGCATCCTGCACTACGTGCTGCGCAAGCTGGCCGCCTGATCGCATTGACTAACAAACGGCGGGGCGGGGAGCTTCGGCTTCCCGCCCCGTTTTTTTGTAGGGTGACATGCTTCCCAAGCGCATCGTCATGCTGAACTTGTTTCAGCATCCATCGTGCCTCAGTTCCTGCCCCACGAAAGTCAAGGCAACGGCATCGTCGTGCCCTCTCGACGGCTCCGGATCAGGACGCCAAATGGATGCTGAAACAAGTTCAGCATGACGATTCGGGAATCGTACAGCGATCTGCTTCGACCTGGAGTCGCCAATGACAGAAATCCTCATCGAAACCTGCGGCTGGCTGGCCGCTCTGTTGATCCTTGCTTCTTACATCCTCGTCTCAACGGGCCGTCTTTCGGGCCAGTCGCGGACCTATCAGTGGATGAACATCGTTGCCGCTGCGGGCTTTGTGGTCAATTCGGGCTGGCACGGCGCGGTGCCATCGACCGCGCTCAACGTGGTGTGGATGGCGGTGGGGCTGTTCACCCTGTGGCGGATTGCGCGCGGCACCGTTCAGCCGGGATAAAGCGGTGCCCGCACAGCTTTCATCCATTGGGATGAAGGAAACGGCCGATGAAGACCATGACCACCGTGCTGGCGCTCGCGCTGGTGTCTTCCACGCCGGCGTTCGCCAAGGCTCCGGCCAATCCGCAGATCGATTATCAGGGCTTCTCCGGCCTTGTCGGCACCCTCGCCAAGGTGCGCGAGAAGCACCGGCTGGCATGGCCTGAGTTCGCCAAGCGCGCCCGCGCAGAAGGAGCGCTGCTGCTCGATGCAAGGTCGCCCGCCGCCTTTGCCCGTGGGCATCTGGACGGCGCGGTGAACCTGCCGTTCTCTGACTTCACCGCAGAGGCGCTGGCAGACGTCATCGGGCCGAACCGGAAGCGGCCGATCTACATCTACTGCAACAACAATTTCCGCGACAACCGCGCGCCGGTAGTGACCAAGGCGGCACCGCTGGCGCTCAACATCCCGACCTTCATCAACCTGCACGGCTATGGCTATGGCAATGTCTGGGAACTGGCCGACGTGATCGGCATGGACGATCCGGCTGTCGGCTGGGTCGGTACCGGCGCGCCGCCACGCGTTCGTTGAGACGTAGCCGCCGCTGAAACGAAAAGGGCGGCCCGCGATGGGCCGCCCTCTCAAAATCCCGAAGGAATCACCTGAACTCAGGCCGCCTTCTTGGCCGACTTGGTGTCCTTGGCCTTTGCCAGCCGGCGACGCCCGGCAAGCGTGGCAGCAGCCGCGCCGAACAGGATCAGCATCGGCGGTGCCGGTACTTCGTGACCGCCCGAGGAAGTCGAGGTCGAGCCACCCGACGAGGTCGAAGTGCTGGACGAACCCGAGGTTGAGCTGGAGGTTGAACCGGACGTCGAACCCGAGGTGCTGCCCGAAGTCGAACCAGAGCTGGAGCCGCTGCTCGATCCCGAGGAAGAGCCGGAACTCGAACCGCTGCTTGAACCCGAAGAGCTGCCCGAAGAAGAGCCACTGGACGATCCGCTCGACGATCCCGAGCTGGAGCCGGACGAACTACCCGAAGAGGAACCGCTCGACGACCCTGACGAGCTACCCGAGGACGAGCCGCTGCTGGATCCCGACGAACCCGACGATCCCGAAGACCCGCCATGGTTGCCGCTCGACGTGCCGTGACCGGGCTTGCCGCCGGTCGAACCGCCCGAGCTGCTGCCCGAGGAGCTGGACGACGAAGACGACGAGCTCGACGAGGACGACGATGATGAGGAGCTGGACGAGCTGGAGACGTTACCCGACGACGAGCTGACGTTGCCGCTTGACGATGAGACATTGCCCGAGGAGCTCGAAACGTTGCCGCTCGACGAAGACACGTTGCCCGACGAGCTGGAGACATTGCCGGAGCTTGTCGAAGTCGAAGTCGATACACCGCCGGTCGAAGTCGAAACGCCGCCCGAAGTGGTCGAGGTGGAGCCGCCCGAGGTTGAGGTCGATCCGCCCGAGGTCGAGGTTGAGCTGCCGCCCGAACCGCCCGACGAGGTCGAACTGGTGATGCCGCCGGTCGAGGTCGAGGTGATCACCACCGACCCGCCGCCCGAGCTGCTGCCACCGAAGAAGCCGCCGAAGAACCCGCCGCCGAAGCCGAAGCCCCCGCCCGATCCGCCGATCACCACCGTGCCGCCCGAACCGCCCGAAGGCATGGGGGGAAGCGGCGGCATATAGGGCGCTGCCATCGGCACCATCGCCATCTGCTGGGTTGCCTCGCAGCACGTGGTGCGCTTGACGATCCGGCGCACGCGCTTGACCTTGCGCGGCTCGCTGCGGACCACATAATAACGCTGCGCCTTGGGCTTGCCCTTGACCACGCGGGTTGCCGTGCCCTTCACGTGCTTTACGTAAGCGGGGTTGCTGGTCTTCGGGGCTTCTGCCACGTGGACCGCTCCGCCACCAATCAACGCACCGCCAGCGGCAGCGACAGACAACTTTGCGAGGGCCGTTCGAATCGACATGGTCTTCTCTCTCGTCCTGGTGGCCTGACGCCCGAAAGGTGGGAATACACCTGCCGGACCAATGCCCCTGTGGTTTCAGAAACGCAGAGACCACCCCCTACGACAATCACGTTAACCGTCCTTTGCGTCCCGATTTACGAAAAATTCGGCACTTTTTCGGGCCTTGGCCCTGACCTGTCCCGTAATGGAACCGTTTGCGCCGCCTTTGGTTACCAAGCGCCGGTTGCGGGCTTGCATCTGAGTAACGCAAAGGTTACATGTAACCTATAGGTTACTACAGAAGGGGGAAATCATGACCGAATCGACCAAAACAGCCGATGAAGCCGAAAAGCTCACTCGCCGCCGCGCCCGCATGCTGCCGGTGCTCGCACTGTTCCTGATCATCCAGCAATCGGCCTATTTCGCGCATGGTGATGGCACGCGCACGGTCGATCACGTACGCCTTGGTGCTTGGGTAGCGATGAGCGTCGTGGTGCTCGTCGTGCTGCTCACCGGTGGATTCTGGTTCCGCAGGCCGGAGGTGCGGGCGATGATAGAGGACGAGAGCGCGCGCGCCAATCGCGCCGCCGCGCTGGGCACGGGTTTCGTCTGCGCCATGGTCACCGCGATCATCTGCTATGTCATGCAATATGCATGGGAATTCACCGTTGGCGAGGTCATCCACCTGATCGTCACGGCGGGGCTATTCTCGGCCTTGGTGCGCTTTGCCATGCTGGAGCGCCGGGGCCTTGGCTGACACCCTCACCAACCGCCTGCGCGAACTGCGCGAGGCGCGGGGGCTGACCCAGGCCCAGCTGGCCGAAGCGATCGGGGTCAGCCGCAAGACGATCAACACCGTGGAGAATGGCATCTACGTGCCCTCCACCGTGATCGCGCTCAAACTGGCGGCCGTGCTGGGCGAGCCGGTGGAGGCGCTATTTGCCCTCGCCGAATAGGCCGGTCTGGATGCCCGATGGCGGCGTCAGGCCAAGGTGCTGCCATGCCCGGTCATTGAGGCAGCGCCCGCGCGCCGTACGGGCAACAAGGCCGAGCTGGATCAGGTAGGGCTCGATCACCTCTTCCACCGTGTCGCGCGGTTCGGACAGGCCGGCGGCGAGCGTTTCGACGCCAACCGGGCCGCCCTTGTAGATGTCGGCGATCATCGTCAGGTAACGCCGATCCATGGCATCGAGTCCGAGTGCATCGACCTCAAGCCGGGTCAGCGCATCATCGGCCACCTCGCGCGTGACCGTGCCATTGCCGGCGACATGAGCAAAGTCGCGCACCCGGCGCAGCAGGCGGCCGGCGACACGCGGCGTACCCCGGGCGCGGCGGGCAATTTCCCGTGCGCCTTCAGGGGCGATGGCCAGGCCCAGCAGTCCCGCGCCGCGCGTGACGACGCTTTCAAGTTCCGGGATCGTATAGAAATTCAGCCGCACCGGAATGCCGAAGCGGTCGCGCAGCGGGGTGGTCAGCAGGCCCTGCCGGGTGGTCGCGCCGACCAGCGTGAAGGCCGGCAGCGGCACCTGCACCGACCGCGCCGCCGGCCCCTCGCCGATGATCAGGTCGAGCGTGCGGTCCTCCATCGCCGGGTAGAGGATTTCCTCGACCACGGGATTGAGCCGGTGAATTTCGTCGATGAACAGGACGTCGCCTTCATCAAGGTTGGTCAGCAGCGCGGCAAGATCGCCCGCCTTGGCAATGACAGGCCCGCTGGTGGCGCGGAAACCCACGCCCAGCTCGCGCGCGACAATCTGCGCCAGCGTCGTCTTGCCAAGGCCGGGCGGGCCATAGAACAACACATGATCCATCGCCTCACGCCTGCTGCGCGCGGATTCGATGAACACGCGCAGGTTCTCCTTCGCGCCGGCTTGTCCGACGAATTCGGCAAGCGTTTTGGGGCGGAGAGCGGCGTCGACGTCTTCCGGCTGGCGCAGGGGGGTGAGGTGGGGGTTATCGGTCATGCGTGCGGCGCTTGCGGCACGATGGATGCTGAAACAAGTTCAGCATGACCAGTTTGCAGGACAATGCTCTCACCATCGTCACCCTGAACTTGTTTCAGGGTCCATTTCGCCCCAGTCTCAGGTCCATGCGGGAAGAGCGTCAGCCTTGCGTCTATATCCTTGCGAGCGAGCGATATGGCACGGTCTATATTGGTGTAACGTCGAACCTTGTCGGCAGAATTTCGCAGCATCGCAGCGGTTTGACGCCGGGTTTCTCGAATCGCTACGCTGTCCACCGGCTGGTCCATTACGAACTGTTCGGCGAAATGGAACCGGCGATCCTGCGCGAAAAGCAGCTCAAGAACTGGCGACGCCAGTGGAAGATCAACCTGATCAATGCGGCCAACCCGCACTGGGCGGACCTGGCGGTGGGGTTGGGCTTTCCTCCGCTTGCTCCGGATGTTGGGCACGATGGATCCTGAAACGAGTTCAGGATGACGTTGGAGGAGAAGGTGACTCATCATCCAGCCGCCCTCTTCAGTCCGATGCGGATCAGGTCATTGAGCCCGGCCCCGTCTCCAAGTTCCTCCATCGCCCGCGCAATCGCATCGGTCGCCACGTTCGGCTTGAAACCAAGGTTCATCAACGCCGAGACGGCATCCGCGCTGGCGCTGCCCGCCGGGGCCGAGGCGAGCGCCACGCTTCCGGGCGCAGTCGGCAGGGCGCCGGCCTTGTCCTTGAGTTCATTGACGATGCGGCTGGCGAGCTTTGGCCCGACGCCCTGCGCCCGCGCGACCATCGCCGCGTCCCCGCCGGCGCAGGCTTTCTGCAAATCCTCGGTCGACAGCGCCGAGAGCACCGCCAGCGCCATCTTGGACCCCACGCCCTGCACGCCCGTCAGCAGGCGGAACCATTCGCGCTCCGCTCCGCTGGCGAAGCCGATCAGGCGCATGTCGTTTTCGCTGACCTGCAGTTCGGTGTGGATCGTGACGCTATCGCCCCGAACGCCCAGCGCGGTCAGCGTCTTGGCGCTGCAATGGACGAGGTAGCCGACGCCGGAAACGTCGATCACTGCCCAGTCGGGGCCGAAGTCGTCGAGCGTGCCGGTGAGCCGTGCGATCATGGTTTGTTCCTATGCACTTGCGATTCGTGCAAGGCAAGCCCGCCGGGGCCTCCTCCTTGCTAAGGGCGTTTCAGCGCAGCGAACCCATCAGGTGTGCATGGGCAATCGCAACGGCGAGCGCATCCGCCGCATCGGCACCGGCCAGCTTCACCCCCGGCAACAACACGCCGAGCATGGCCTGAACCTGCGTCTTGTCCGCGCCGCCGGTGCCGACGATCGCCTTCTTCACCAGCCGCGTGGCATATTCCGCCACCGGCAGCCCGGCGCGCGCGGCGGCGAGCAGGCAGACGCCGCGTGCTTGGCCGAGTTTGAGCGTTGATTGCGGGTTCATGTTGACGAAAACCTCCTCCACCGCCGCCGCATCGGGCCGGTGGAGCAGGATCACGTCGGTCAGTTCACGATCCAGCGTGACGAGGCGTTCGGAGAGAGTGGCCTTGGCGTCGGTCTTCACCTGCCCATTGGCGATGTGCGTCAGTCGGTTCCCGACTTTGGACACGATGCCCCAGCCGGTGCAGGTCAGCGAGGGGTCGATGCCCAGGATCAGCATGGCACCAGCATGTCAGACGCGGATGCCAATGCGCGGGCCGAAATGGGCCATCAGCAGGTACAGCACAATCGTCAGCACGCAGCCGAGCGCCAGCGCCAGCCAGAACGGCTGACCCGCGCGCAGCAGCCAGGGGATCACCAGAAACATCGGCAGGCTGGGCAGGACGTACCAGAACGTCGCCTCGGCATGGACGGCCATGTTTTCAGCGTCAGGACGCGCCTGCCAGAGCAGAATCATCCCCAGCACCGAAACCAGCGGCAGCGAGGCGACCAGCGCGCCCAGCGTGGGCAGGCGCTTGCCGATCTCGGCAATGGCCACGATCAGCGCCCCCGAAAGCAGCGCCTTCGCGACCAGTTGGAGCATTACGTGTTGGCTCCGCTGGCCGCGACCGCGTTTTTAGCGGCTCCGCTGGCCGCGACCCCGTTTTTAGCGGCTCCGCTGGCCGCGACCGCAGGCATCAACCCAGCTTTTCCATGACATCGTCAGGGATGTCGTAATTGCCCCAGACGGCCTGCACGTCGTCATCGTCGTCGAGCACGTCGATCAGCTTGAGCAGGGTGGTGGCGGAAGCTTCGTCGACTTCGACCTTCAGCCCCGGCTTCCATGCCAGCTTCACGCCTTCCGCTTCGCCCAGTGTCTTTTCCAGCTCACGGGCGACCGGGTGGAGGTTTTCCACGGCAACCCAGATGGCGTGGCTATCCTCGTCGCTCTCAACGTCGTCGGCGCCGGCTTCGATCGCGGCTTCCAGAACGGTATCCTCGTCGCCAGCCTTGCCGGGATATTCAATCAGGCCGAGCCGGTCGAAGCCGTGGCTCACCGCGCCGCTGGCGCCCAGATTGCCGCCGTTCTTGGCAAAGGCGGTACGGACATTGGTAGCGGTGCGGTTGCGATTGTCGGTCAGCGCCTCGACGATGAGGGCCACGCCGCCGGGACCGTAGCCCTCATAGCGCACTTCCTCATAGTTCTCGCCGTCGCCCTTGCTCGCCTTGTCGATCGCGCGCTGGATATTGTCCTTGGGCATCGACTGCGCCTTGGCGGCGTTGACTGCGGCACGCAGGCGCGGGTTCATGTCCGGATCGGGCATGCCCATCTTCGCCGCGACGGTGATTTCGCGGGAAAGCTTGGAGAACTGCGCCGAACGCTTTTTGTCCTGCGCGCCCTTGCGGTGCATGATGTTCTTGAATTTGGAATGGCCTGCCATGGCACCCTGTCGATCTTCTGGGGTTGAAACTCGGCCCGGCCCTTACACCGGCAGGCGCGATCAAAGCAACCGCTGCCACCACCCGACATCGCGCCAGCCGCCCAGCTTCCAGCCAACCTCGCGGTAAATGCCCAGCGGGGTGAACCCGGCCGCGCGGTGGAGCGCCTCGCTGGGTTCGTTGGGCAGGGCGATCCCGGCAAAAGCGGCGTGGCACCCCCGCCCTGCAAGGCGCGGGAGCAAGGCATCGTACAATGCCCGCCCGAACCCCTGCCGCGCAAAGGCCGGATCGACATAGACCGCGACGTCGCAGGAGCTTTGGTAAGCGGCGCGTGTACGGTGCGGGCTGCCGTAGGCATAACCGGCGATTTTGCCGTCCACTTCGGCCACCAGCCAGGCGTGGCTCGCAGCGTAATCGGCAATCCGGAGCGCCATCGCTGCCTCGTCCGGAGCCTCGATCTCAAAACTGATCCATGTATCGCTGACGAACGGTGCATAGATCGCCGCGCAAGCAGCTGCGTCGGCAGCGCAGGCGTCGCGGATCACACCACGACTGCCGTGCCCGAACAGCTCACCATCAGCATCGATCCGTTGGCGCCGAGCACTTCATAATCGATGTCCACGCCGATAACAGCATTGCCGCCGACGCGCTTGGCCTCGGCCTCCATCTCTTCCAGCGCCTGCTTGCGCGCGCGGGCGAGGACGTCTTCGTAGGATCCCGAACGTCCGCCAACGATGTCGCGCACGCTGGCGAACAGGTCGCGGAAAATGTTGGCGCCGACGATCACTTCGCCGGTAACGATGCCCTTGTAGTCGCGCACGGGCTTGCCTTCGATCATGGCGGTGGTGGTGACGATCATGGCACTAACTCTCCTCAGGCGTGAACCGGATACCGAGATAGGATGGCGCGGCGCGCCGACAAGGGTGGGGGCCAGAGCACTGGTCGCGCGTTAACTTTTCTTCGTTTATGGAGTGGCCGATGTCAGACCCACTTGTCCAGCCGGCCCCGCAGCCGGCCAGCTCGCCGTTCCTCGCCCCATGGCGCGATTTCGCTGCCTATCTGCGCCGCCCGGTCCATCAGGTTCCCGGCAGCCTGAAGGCACCCGGCGTCTGGCGCGCGTTTGCCGCGCTGTGGCTGCTCGATGTGGTCGGACTGGTGGTTTTGCTGGTCGTGCTGACGCTCTACATGAAAGTCACCGGCCTGCCCGGGCCGGATGCGTTTGATCAGGTGCCGCGCGAATGGCTGGTGCCGCTGGTGGTGTTGGCCGCGCCGGTGATCGAGGAGACGGTGTTCCGCGGCTGGCTGGCCGGACGCCCGCGCGCGCTGTGGCTGCTGGGCGGTTTGGTCGCACTGGCGCTGGCGGCGACGCTACTGGCCGATGGCACGCCGCTGCGGCTGGCCGTAGTCGGGCTGGTGCTGCTGGCCATGCCGCTCGGCTGGTTCCTGCTGCGCAAGCGCGCCGCGCCGGGCTGGTTCGTGCGCCTGTTTCCGGTGATCTTCTGGCTGACCGCGCTGACTTTCGGCCTTGTCCACTTGTCGAACTATCCCTCGCCGGGATTGCTCGCCCTGCCGCTGGTCCTGCCGCAAGTCTGGGCGGGACTGGTCTTCGGCTTCATGCGCATGCGGCTGGGCCTTGCCGCTTC
>NZ_JANPGP010000046.1:0-32130 GCF_031424035.1 Novosphingobium sp. | reverse complement strand
GTCTTCGTCCATTTTCCCGCCGTGTTCCTGCGGGGGACTGCCGAAACCGGCGAGTCGCCCCTGATTCTGGGTATCTCGAGCCGGATTATACCGCGTGGTGGCCCCTTGGCACGGCCACCCGGCAAATTCCAGCCCTGTTTAGTGACTTCATGCGCAACTTGCCGAGCATTGACTGCGATGCTGCGCTTCAGCTGCGATTTTGGGCCTTCAATCGATTTTCAAGCTCCTGCTTGCGCTGGCGCAGGCGGGACTGTTCCTCGAAATCGAACCGCTGTGTCGCAGCCTCGATCGCAGCTTCCAGTTCGGGGCCTTCGACCAGCATCACCACAGCCGAATCGAGCGAAGCCAGAGCAGACTGCGGGTCGGCACCGGACCGGGCGAAAGGATATGGAATACCGGCGAAGGACTCATCGGAAGGAGACGTGAGGCCCTTGGCAGCCAATGTGGTGACGAGCGCCGAAGTTTCAAGCGCTTCGCCGTGATCGAGGTGTTCAAGCATGGCGCCGAGCACGCGGGCCTGCTCAGGGTCAGCGATCCGGGCGCGGGCAAGCGCCTCGGCGTGGCGTGCGAGTGCCTGCGGGTAGAGCAGCAGCCCGGCGATCACCGCAGCGCCAAGCCCATCGCGGCGACCAACACCTGTCGCCCGCTCCATCCGTCGCGCCGTTTCGGGTGCGGGCGGCAGCACCGCCGGCTTGCGATCGAAACGCCCCTGACGCCCGGTAAACGGCTGGCGCGGGGGCGGCGGCTGGCGGGCAGGAAAGGCGAACTCGGAAAAGCGCTCGCTCAGTTCGCGGCGGTACAGCGCCTTGATATCCTGGTCGGCAATCGTCTCGACGTGGGCCATCAGCCGCGCCTTAAGACCGGCCTTATCTTCGGGCGTGGACAGCGGAACCGCATCGCGCTCGTTCTCCCACAGCGTTTCGACGAGGCTGCCGGCACTCGCCAGAACCTGTTCAAGCGCGCCAACGCCCTGTTTGCGGATCAGGTCATCGGGATCGAGACCCGTTGGCAAGCGGCAAATACGCAAGGTGTGCGCGGGCCGAAGCATTGGCAGGGCGCGGGTGATCGCGCGCATCGCGGCGCGCTGACCGGCGGAATCGCCATCGAAGCAGAGCACCGGAGCTTCAACCAGGCGCCACAGCATTTCAAGCTGGCGTTCCGTTAGTGCAGTCCCCATCGGCGCCACGGCATCGGCAATGCCCGCCGCAGCCAGAGCAACTACGTCCATCTGCCCCTCGACCACTACGATCCGCCCGCTCTGCCGCGAGGCGGGGCCCGCGCGGTGGAGGTTGAACAGCGTACGCCCCTTGTCGAACAGCGGGGTGTCCGGCGAGTTGAGATACTTGGGCGCGTCCTTCTTGTCGGCATCGAGAATACGCGCAGCAAAACCGATCACCCGTCCGCGCGCATCCTGGATCGGCATGGTCAACCGGTCGCGGAAACGGTCGTAGGGCTCCTTGTCATCGACCGCGATGCGCAGACCCGCCTCTATCAGCATCGCCTCGTCAAACTGGCTCAGTGCGGCCTTGAGCGCCTGCCGCCCGGCCGGAGCAAAACCGAAGCCGAAGCGCTCCATCGTATGGGCATCGAACGCACGCGAATTAAGATAGTCGCGCGCCTTGGTCCCCGCAGGAGTTTCCAGTTGCGCCCGGTACCAGTCCTGCGCCGCCTGCATCACATCATGCAGACCGCTTTGCTTCTCAGCGATCTGGGCGGCGCGCGGATCGGGGGCAGGGACTTCCAGTCCCGCTTCAGACGCCAGCTCCTTCACCGCATCCATGAACGAAAGTCCGCGCTGGTCGGTCATCCAGCGGATGGCATCGCCGTGGGCTCCGCAACCGAAGCAGTGGTAGAACCCCTTCAGGTCATTGACCGTGAAACTCGGGCTCTTTTCGTTGTGGAACGGACAGCAGGCCTTGAACTCATGCCCCGCCTTGGTGAGCCGAGTCGTCCGCCCGATCACCGCTGAAAGCGATATCCGGGCGCGCAGTTCGTCTAGAAAGGCTGGCGAAAGTGCCATGAGGTAAGGGAATAGTCCTTTGGAAATCGTATGATGGTGCGAATGGCGAATCCGTTAGAGCAACACCGCAAATGAGCGTAGCATCACCACGGGTGGCATGGCGAATTCACGCCAAAAACTTTGGGGGAAGCCTGATGAACCGTTCCGTGATCATCGCATGTGTAGCCGCCGGCCTGTTGACTTCAGCCTGTACGAAGGAAGCTCCGCCGGCCGCCGCAATCGTGACCGAAGACGAAGCCGCCAAGCTCGCCGATGCCATGGTGAAAACATGGGAATCGAAGGATGCCGCCCGGATCAAGGCTCTGTACGCGCCGGGTGTCGTCGCGTTCGACTATGCCTATGGCCCGCTGGAAACCGACCGCGCGGTCTTCGACAAGGCGCAGGATGTCTTCGCCGCCGCGCAGATCGACACCGAGGAGCAGATTTCCCGCAAGATCCAGCTGCTCGACGCCGATACCTTTGTCGTGTCAGGCGTGTGGAACGGCACCAGCAAGGCGAAGCCGGAAAACAACGGTCAGGTGCGCTGTACCGATGTTTTCCAGAAGGACGCTACGGCGGGCTGGCTCATCGTTAACGAGCACTGCTCGGTGATGCCCAAGGCATAGAAGCGCCGGGATCAGGCCAGCGCGGCTTTGACCAGCCCGCTGGCCTTGCCCATGTCGAGCTGGGTGCCGTGCGCGGCCTTCAGCGCAGCGACGACCTTGCCCATGTCCTTCATGCCGGCGGCACCGGTATCCGCGATGATCTTGGCAATCGCCGCCTTAGTATCGTCTTCGCTCATCAGCTGGGGCATGAACCCCTCAATCACTTCGAGCTCCGACTTTTCCTGATCGGCCAGTTCCTGGCGGCCGCCCTGTTCGAACATAATGATTGATTCGCGGCGCTGCTTGGCCATCTTCTGCAGCACATCGACAACCAGCACATCGTCATCGGGCACAGTGGCAGCGGTGCGCAGTTCAATGTCCTTGTCCTTCAATTTGGCAAGGATCAGGCGGACAGCGGCGAGGCGGGGCTTGTCGCCGGCCTTCATGGCAGTGACCTGCGCGGACTTGATCGAGTCGCGAAGCATTTTCGTGTGTTTCCTGTGTTTACGGGGTTCGCACCGGGGATAGGAGGCCTCTAACCGGAAATTCGATGCTTTCAAACCTTGACGCACCGCAACATGGGGTCTAGCCGCCGCTCCTTAGCACACATCGCCGGAAACCCACCCACGGAGCGCCTCCAATCATGGCCGACGCCGCCTCTTCGCACGTATCCAAGCCTGACGGCGCAACCGGCGTTCTCGTCCTTGCCGATGGCACCGTTCTGTGGGGCCGCGGCTTCGGCGCAGTTGGCCAGGCAGTGGGCGAAGTCTGCTTCAACACCGCGATGACCGGCTATCAGGAGGTGATGACCGATCCCTCCTATGCGGCGCAGATCGTCACCTTCACTTTCCCGCACATCGGCAACGTCGGCGTCAACGACGAAGATCTTGAAAGCCGTGTCGATGGCGCGGTCGGTTGCGTGGTGCGCGAAGATGTCACGGTGCCAAGCAACTTCCGCAGTCAGGGCACGTTCGGAGAATGGCTGGCGAGCAAGGGCAAGATCGGCCTTTCCGGCATCGATACCCGCGCACTGACTCGCCGCATCCGCATGGCCGGCGCGCCCAATGCCGTGCTCGCGCACGATCCCGATGGCCGGTTCGACATCCCCGCGCTGATCAAGCGCGCGCAGGATTGGCCGGGACTGGAGGGCATGGACCTCGCCAAGATGGTCACGCGCTCTGCGGGCGAGGAATGGGAAGGCGGCGCATGGACGCTGGGCAAGGGCTATGCCCGTAGCCCACGCGATACCCGTCCGCACGTCGTCGCCATCGATTACGGCGCGAAGGACATGATTTTCCGCAATCTGGTGAAGGCCGGCGCGCGGGTTTCCATTGTTCCGGCAACGACCTCGCTTGATGCGATCATGGCGCATAAGCCGGACGGCGTGTTCCTTTCCAACGGTCCGGGCGATCCCGCCGCAACCGGCGAATATGCCGTACCCGTGATCAAGGGACTGCTTGATGCCGACATGCCGATCTTCGGTATCTGCCTTGGCCACCAGATGCTCGGCATCGCGGCCGGCGCGGCGACCACCAAGATGAACCAGGGCCACCGCGGCGCGAACCACCCGGTCAAGCGTCTGGAAGACGGCGTGGTGGAGATAACCTCGATGAACCACGGCTTTGCGGTGGACAACACCTCGCTGCCGGACACGGTCGAGGAGACCCACGTATCGCTGTTCGACGGCTCGAACTGCGGCATCGCGGTGAAGGGAAAGAAGGCGTTCGGCGTGCAATACCACCCCGAAGCCTCGCCGGGTCCGATGGACAGCTTTTACCTGTTTGAACGCTTTGTGGAGATGCTGAAATGAGCCTCACCGACCTTCAGGCCCACGTCTTGGCCTATTACACATCAGGCCACGGCAAGGAGCTCAGCATTACCACGCGCTGGTATCCGCATGCCGAGCTGATCATGATCATCGATGACAAGATCGGCGTTGCCGTGCGCAAGTTCGGTCGCAAGGCCGCGCGGGAAACGCGGGCGGCGGCGACGGAATTTGTCGATACGATGATCGCGCAGGGCGCATGGTCGACACAGGCCAACGATTTCGGCGGCAACATGCACCAGTTTCAGGCGGACAAGTTCGGCGGACTGCTCGCCGCGTTCAACGCTTCTAGCCCGATCGTGCAAGCCGCTGCGGCGAATGACACTTACTGGGCGGACAAATTCGCCGAATTGACAGCCTGACGGAACCCCCATGCCCAAGCGCACAGACATTTCGAAGATCCTGGTCATCGGCGCCGGTCCGATCATCATCGGTCAGGCCTGCGAGTTCGACTATTCGGGCACGCAGGCGATCAAGGCTTTGCGTGAGGAGGGCTACAAGGTCGTCCTAGTCAATTCGAACCCCGCCACGATCATGACCGATCCCGACATGGCCGATGCCACCTATGTCGAACCGATCACCCCCGAAATCGTCACACGCATCATCGAGAAGGAACGCCCCGATGCGGTCCTGCCGACCATGGGCGGCCAGACCGCGCTGAACACTGCGCTGGCGCTGTTCAATGATGGCACGTTGGAAAAGTACGGCGTCAAGATGATCGGCGCCGATGCCGATGCCATCGACAAGGCCGAGGACCGCCAGCGTTTCCGCGAGGCGATGGACAAGATCGGCCTCGAATCAGCACGTTCGGGCGTGGCCCATACGGTCGACGAGGCCTTCGCCGTGCTTGAACGCACCGGTCTGCCCTCGATCATCCGCCCCAGCTTCACGCTTGGCGGCACCGGCGGCGGCGTGGCCTATAACAAGTCCGAGTTCGAGGCGATTGTCCGCTCCGGCCTTGATGCCAGCCCGACCACCGAAGTCCTGATCGAGGAATCGCTGCTCGGCTGGAAAGAGTACGAGATGGAGGTTGTCCGCGACCGCAAGGACAACTGCATCATCATCTGTTCGATCGAGAACGTCGACCCGATGGGCGTCCACACGGGCGATTCGATCACCGTCGCCCCGGCGCTGACGCTGACCGACAAGGAATACCAGATCATGCGCAACGCATCGATCGCGGTCCTGCGGGAAATCGGTGTTGAAACAGGGGGATCGAACGTACAGTTCGCAGTCAACCCGAAGGACGGCCGCCTGATCGTCATCGAGATGAACCCGCGCGTTTCGCGGTCATCGGCGCTGGCATCGAAAGCCACCGGCTTCCCCATCGCCCGCGTCGCCGCCAAGCTGGCGGTTGGTTACACTCTCGACGAGATCACCAACGAGATCACCGGCGCGACCCCGGCAAGCTTTGAACCGACGATCGATTACGTCGTCACCAAGATCCCGCGCTTTGCCTTCGAAAAGTTCAAGGGCGCCGAACCGCTGCTGTCCACCGCGATGAAGTCAGTCGGCGAGGTCATGGCGATTGGCCGCAACTTCAAGGAATCGCTGCAGAAGGCGCTGCGCGGCCTCGAAACCGGGCTCGACGGCTTCAACCGCATGCCGCACCTTGAAGGCACGAGCCGCGACGTCATTACCGCCGCACTGTCGCGCCAGACGCCGGACCGGCTGCTGGTCGTCGGACAGGCCTTCCGCGAAGGCTTCAGCCTTGAAGACATCCAGGCGATCACGCACTTCGATCCCTGGTTCCTGCGCCACATCGAGGAGATCATCGCCGAAGAAGCGGCGATCATGGAAAACGGCCTGCCGAACGACGCCGCGGGCCTGCGCCGCCTGAAAGCCATGGGCTTTTCCGATCACCGCCTTGCCACCTTGGCCGTGCGCTCGGTGCATATTGCCGGCGGGCTGGGTGAGACGATTGCCCCGCGCAAGGGCGGCCTGCTGCACGATGCGGTCAAGGCCATGGCGGGCGCAACCACGGCGCAGGAAGTCTGCCAGCTGCGCCACAAATTGGGCGTGCTGCCGGTATTCAAGCGTATCGACAGCTGCGCCGCCGAGTTCGAGGCGATCACGCCCTACATGTACTCGACTTATGAGGCGCCCAGCTTTGGCGAGCCGGAATGCGAATCCGCGCCGACTGACCGCAAGAAGATCGTCATCCTTGGCGGCGGACCGAACCGCATCGGGCAGGGCATCGAATTCGACTATTGCTGCGTCCACGCCTGTTTCGCGCTGGCTGAGGTCGGCTATGAAACGATCATGATCAACTGCAACCCGGAGACGGTCAGCACCGATTATGACACGTCCGACCGCCTCTATTTCGAACCGCTGACGGCCGAGGACGTGCTGGAAATTCTGCATGTCGAGCAGAAGAACGGAACACTGGTCGGCGTGATCGTCCAGTTCGGCGGCCAGACCCCGCTCAAACTGGCGCAGTCGCTCGAAGACGCCGGTATCCCGATCCTCGGCACGTCACCTGACGCCATCGACCTTGCCGAAGACCGCGAGCGCTTCGCCAAGCTGGTCAACGATCTCGGTCTCAAGCAGCCGGCCAACGGCATTGCCCGCAGCCGCGACGAGGCCGTGGCCGTGGCCGAACGCATCGGTTTCCCCGTGCTCATGCGGCCGAGCTACGTGCTTGGCGGACGGGCGATGGAGATCGTCGATTCGGTCGCCCAGCTTGACGATTACATCACCACCGCCGTGCAGGTTTCGGGCGATAGCCCGGTGCTGATCGACCAGTACCTGCGCGATGCCATCGAATGCGATGTCGATGCGCTGTGTGACGGCGAGCAGGTTGTCGTCGCTGGCGTGCTGCAGCACATCGAAGAAGCCGGCATCCACTCTGGCGACAGCGCCTGCACTCTGCCGCCTTACAGCCTGTCCCCGGAAATCGTCACCGAAATGGAGCGGCAGGCCGAGCTGCTGGCACACGGTCTCAGCGTGCGCGGGTTGATGAACATCCAGTTCGCGGTCAAGGAAGGCGAAGTCTACCTGATCGAAGTGAACCCGCGTGCCTCGCGCACCGTTCCCTTCGTGGCCAAGGCCATCGGTCAGCCAGTCGCCAAGATCGCTGCGCGGGTCATGGCGGGTGAAATGCTCTCGACCTTCCCACCGTTCAAGCGCGATCTCGACTATATGGCGGTCAAGGAAGCTGTGTTCCCGTTTGCCCGCTTCCCCGGCGTAGATCCGGTCCTCTCACCGGAAATGAAGTCTACCGGCGAAGTCATGGGAATAGATCGGGATTTTGCCACGGCATTCGCCAAAAGCCAGCTTGGCGCGGGCGTTTTGCTGCCTGATGGAGGTCTCGTCTTCGTTTCGGTCAAGGACAGCGACAAGCATGTCGTCCTGCCAGCCGTACAAAAGATCATCGCACTCGGCTTCCGCGTCATCGCTACCGGCGGCACCCAGCGCTATCTTGCCGAGGCCGGGCTGCCGGTCGAACTGGTCAATAAGGTGGCCGAAGGGCGCCCGCACATCGTCGACCGCATCGTCGACGGCGATGTCGCGCTGATCTTCAACACGACCGAGGGCTGGCAGAGCCTGAAGGATTCGCAATCGATCCGTATGGCCGCGCTGAAAGGCAAGGTTCCCTACTTCACCACGGCCGCCGCTTCGGTCGCTGCGGTGGAAGCAATCGAGGCATTGCGCGGCGCGCAACTTGAAGTCCGCTCATTGCAGGACTATTATAGCTGAAATCTCGCGCTTACCCCCAACATCGCGACCGGCTCACCTGCTCCCTGCTTGGAGCGGGACGGCAGTTCAGTCTTTGGGGAAGGGCGGGCAACAGGAGGTAGTATACTAATGGCAAGTGTCGAAAAGCTGCCGATGCTGGCGGAGGGCTATGAAAGGCTCATCGTCGAGTTGAAGGCGCTGCGTGAGGAACGCCCCCGGATCGTTGACGCGATCGAGGAAGCCCGCGCCCATGGCGACTTGTCGGAAAACGCGGAATACCACGCCGCGAAGGAACGCCAGGGCCAGGTCGAAGCAAGCATCGGCGATCTCGAAGATCGCGTCAGCCGCGCGCAGATCATCGATCCGACGACGCTTTCGGGCGACCGGATCATTTTCGGCGCCACGGTCACGCTGCTCGATGATGATGACAAGCCGGTGCGCTATCAGATCGTCGGCCCCTATGAGGCGGACGCCAAGGTTGGCCGCATCAGCTACAATTCGCCGCTTGGCCGCGCCCTGATCGGCCGCCGCGTCGAAGACGAAATCGAAGTCACGGTGCCTGCCGGTGACCGTTCGTATCTGGTGAAGAAGATCGAATTCATCTGACACATCGTCGGCGCAACGCGCTGCTCGCCAAAACGCAGAAAGGGTGGCCGGAACGAACCGACCACCCTTTTTCGTTGCCTGTCAGATCAGCCTGCTCAGTTCAGGTCAGGCTGCAACAGCCGGTGCAAGTGAACGATGACATATTTCATTTCAGCATCGTCAACTGTGCGCTGAGCGCTACCACGCCAGGCTTCTTCAGCCTCAGCGTAGGAATCGTAGATGCCGACCAGGTCCATCTTTTCAAGATCGGTGAATTCCAGACCTTGCGGATCACTGACCCGGCCGCCCATCACTAAGTGAAGTTTCTGCATGTCATTGTATCTTTCCGGGGGAGTGGAAAGCGGGCCGCATAGCGCCGTATCACGTGAAAGCCAAGGTCAGCGGCGCAATTTCGCTACCATTTTGATGGCTTCGCGCGCAGCTTTAATACCCATGTCCCGCGAGGTGCTGGCTACCTTGCGCGTGCCGGCCTGCGCACGGGCGCCCAATTCGACAACCTTCTCGCGCCCGTCGCTGCTGACGTCACCCAGCCTTTGCGTGGCTTGTGCCGAATAGCTGCGGCCCAGCTCGCCCGCCATAAGCGCGCCGGTGAGTAACCCTTTGCCGACCTTGCGGCCAATCCCGCGCGGCAGAAGCACGCCGGCCAGCAGGCCGATAACCACACCGCCGCCGATCAGCGCAATGGGATAGTCGCGGGCAAGATCGGTGTAGGTTTCAGGGGGATCGCGATCAGGCACCTTGGCAAGGGCCGAAGGAGCAACCGGTTCGTTACTGCCTGCCGTGGATTCGTTCACGTTCAAAATTCCTTATCCATCCGCGCCTTCAGCTTCGACCACCAGCGCCCGCCGAGCGACAGGATCGGGCGTCGGGCCAGCCACAGGCCAAGCAGCGCACCTGCGCCGGCAATCACGCCTTTTGAATCGTTGGCAACTTCGCCAAGATCGTGAGCGGCGCCCTTCACCTTGCCGGTAATCCGTTCGCCGACACGTTCGCCAAGGCCCTTTTCGGCATAGTCGCCTTTCAGCGAGCTGAACCTGCCAAGCAGCCGGTTGCGCGCCGAGTTGCGCGCATCGCGCGCCAAATCGACCTTGGGCGGCGTTTCACTCACGGCCGGATCCCGTCGTCATCGGAAATCGCTGCCAAAGTCCGCGTCCAGCGCGCCTTCGCCATCAGGACGAGGATCAGCGCGATGAGGAAAAGGCCGCCAGCAACGATCGCCGTGGCGCCCCAAGCCGTGACGATCGGGGCCAGCGCCATCAGCAGGCCGACAACGAGCGCGCCGAGCCCGAAAACGGCGACCGTGAAAGCGATGACCCCCAGCAGGGCGACGTCCCTCAGACCCTTGGCGGCCACGCCAGCGCGGACTCGCTGGAAAGCGAATTCCGCTTCGGCATAGGCGCGCGCATCACCGCCAAGCTGCTTGAGCTCGTCGATCAGGAACGGGTCTTCGGGTGGCGCGTCGTCCAGAAGGGACTCCCTTGCGTCAGGTAACAGGGGTGCGCGTCAGCTGTCGTTGTTCGACGAACCACGGAACATGCGGGCGAAGAAGAAGCCAGCAACTGCGGCAATGCCCACTGCAAGGCCCGGGCTCTTCTTGACGAATTCCTTGGCATCGGTGCCAAGTTCGCCAAGGTCCTTGGCTTCGAGCTTGGCCGCGCCTTCCTGCATGGTGCGGGCGGCGGTGCGGGCATAGTCGCCGTACTTGGCTCCCAGCTTCTCGTCGATGGTCGTCGCGCTGTCGGCCACGATCTGGCCAAGGCCGGAGATGGCCTCGCTCGCCTTGCTCTTGCCTTCGCGGGCGAGCTCGGCGGCCTTTTCCTTGGCCTGAACGCCGTATTCCTTGGCATCACCAAGGAGCGCTTCGCTCTGAGTCGTGGCCTTCTGGCGGTATTCGCCAGCCTTGTCCTGCGCCTGACTGGTGAGCGCTTGAACGCCGGCCTTGGCTTCTTCGATGGCCTTGGCAAACTTTTCCTTGGCCTCGCTTCCGGCGGCTGGTGTCTTCGGTGCAGCCTTGGAAGCTGCCGGCTTCCTGGCAGCCGGCTTCTTCGGGGCGGCCGGGGTCTTGGCGCTGGTGGCGGGGGTCTTGGCCATGAATCGGGTTCCTTTGCCTCTTGGTGGCGTGTGTATCGATAAATGGGAACGTTTCATATGCAGTCAAGTTCCTTTGACCCGGGTTTGCTGCAATGCAACTTGCCTGCCGGACTGCTGGTGCTAAGGGGTCGGCAAAACAAGCCGCCACGGCCCCCGTCCCATGCAGGAGTTACTGACGCCATGACCGCCATCATTGACATTCACGGACGTGAAATTCTCGACAGCCGCGGCAACCCCACGGTGGAAGTTGATGTGCTGCTTGATGACGGCTCATTTGGCCGCGCTGCCGTACCCTCGGGTGCTTCGACTGGCGCGCACGAGGCGGTGGAACTGCGCGATGGTGACAAGGACCGTTACCTCGGCAAGGGCGTGCTCAAGGCTGTCGACGCCGTAAACGGCGAGATCGCCGACATGCTGCTCGGCCTCGATGCCGAAGACCAGCGCGATATCGATCTTGCCATGATCGATCTCGACGGCACCGAGAACAAGGCACGTCTGGGTGCCAACGCCATCCTCGGCACCTCGCTCGCCGTGGCCAAGGCGGCTGCGAACGCGCGCGGCCTGCCGCTCTATTCCTACATCGGCGGCGTTTCGGCGCATGTCCTGCCGGTGCCGATGATGAACATCATCAACGGCGGCGAACATGCCGACAATCCGATCGACTTCCAGGAATTCATGATCATGCCGGTCGGCGCGGATTCGCTGGCCGAGGCCGTGCGCTGGGGCGCGGAAGTGTTCCACACGCTGAAGAAGGGGCTCCATGAAAAGGGCCTCGCCACCGCCGTGGGCGACGAAGGCGGCTGTGCGCCTAACCTTGCCTCCACTCGTGACGCGCTCGACTTCATCATGGCCTCGATCGAGAAGGCGGGCTTCAAGGCCGGCACCGACATCATGCTCGCGCTCGACTGCGCGGCGACCGAGTTCTTCAAGAACGGCAAGTACGAGATCTCCGGCGAGGGCCTGAGCCTCAGCCCGGTTCAGATGGCGGACTATCTGGCCGATCTGACCACCTCCTATCCGATCATCTCGATCGAGGACGGTATGAGCGAGGACGATTTCGAGGGCTGGAAGGCGCTGACCGACAAGATCGGCAGCAAGGTTCAGCTGGTCGGAGACGATCTGTTCGTCACCAACCCCAAGCGCCTCGAAATGGGCATTGGCATGGGGCTGGCGAACTCGCTTCTGGTCAAGGTCAACCAGATCGGCTCGCTGACGGAAACGCTTGAAGCGGTGTCGATCGCCAACCGCAACGGCTATACCGCCGTCATGTCGCACCGTTCGGGTGAGACCGAGGACGCGACCATCGCCGATCTCGCGGTCGCTACCAATTGCGGACAGATCAAGACCGGCTCGCTCGCGCGGTCGGACCGGCTGGCCAAGTACAACCAGCTTATCCGCATCGAGGAAGAGCTGGGCGGGGCTGCGGTCTATGCCGGTGCTTCGGCGTTCGGACGCATCTCTGTCTGATCAACTGCCGACGATCAAGGGAAGGCGCGGCTCGTTGCTGCGCATATCCTGTGATGCACGTGCGAAATAGGCAGACATCGCCGTTTGTGCGCGCGGAGTCAGTCGCACGAAAATGCGGCGGGCGTCGCTGCTGTCAGCCTCGCGCTCAACCAGTTCGCGCGATTCGAGGATGGTGAGCCAGCGGAGCGCCGTCGTGGTGGGAACGGCGGCGCCAATGCAGGCGCTGGTAACCGGTACGCGCTTGCCTTCGCAGGCATTGATAAACAGGTCGAGCAGCAGGTCCCATGCCGGTTCACCGAACAGATCGGTGCCGGAGAAATACTGGTTGCGAAGCCGCCGGGCGCGATAGGCATTTCGCGCCAGTTCTCCCAAAACGCGGCGATCCGTGGGCATGGCCGCTTCATCGTGTGAGCCATTGGTTGCGGCCGGGGCAGGGCGCCCCTCCAGTTCCCGGGCCAGGGCCAGCAGATCACCGGCCATCGCGATCAGTCGCTGCGCGTGACTGCGCATCCCGGCGACTGTTTCGCCTTCGGCAAATTCAACGCGATGCAGCAACGTGCCCATGCTGGTGAAGGCCCCTGATAACCGCCCCTGCAACAGTGAAGTTGCGGGAAAGGCGGCATTTCCTTGAGCTGGCCTATCAGGAACCTGAGGGCATTAGTTCGAGAGCTTGCTCGGGATTGGACCTAGTTACATCCAGATCAAACATGTCCCGCAAGGCATCGATGGCGCGCGACACGTGGGCAGCGGCCAGATCGGCACCGGCGCTATCCAGCAAAACCAACGCATGTTCGAGCTTTTCGAGCGCATGATGCCCGTTAAGCGCCTGTTCGAGCAGGGCCACGGGATCGACAGAATCTGGCAATGAATTTTGGTCCATCGTGGTGATATTTCCTTCCGATCAAGATCGGGCTGAACTTGGCAAGGCGTCTCCGGTCGAAATTCCTTTCGCTTAATGCCGCAAATCTCTCGACGAACGGTTGTAGCGCAGCCTCGCAACAATCCTTATTGAGCAGGGTTATGGATTGGCTGGCGCCAAGCCGGACTTCACGGACTGCCAAAGGGACACAATGCCATGAACCGTACCGGATTTGCTGCGGCCCTGCTGCTTGGCGTCGCAAGCCTGTCATTGAGCGTGGCTGGCTGCACTTCTTCCGACAAGCAGGCCGCCGCCCGCTCGGCCGGCACGGCGCTGGGCATCGAAACTGCCTCGATGGACAAGACGGTGAAGCCGGGCGACGATTTCTACGCCTATGCCAATGGCGGCTGGATGAAGAGCGCGGTGATCCCGGACGACCGCTCGAACATCGGCGGCTTCACCATCGCGCGGGATGAGACCGAACGCCAATTGGGCGAGCTGATTCAGTCGATCGTCGCCGGAAGCCCTGCGCCTGATAGTGATGCCGGCCGGATCAAGTCACTCTACAGCGCCTATCTCGATACCAAGACGATCGAGGCTGCCGGCCTTGAACCACTCAAGCAGGATCTGGCGCGTTTTGCCGCGATCAACGACGTGAACAGCCTGTCGCGCGTGCTGGGCGAGCAGGTGCGCGCCGATGTTGATCCTCTGAATTCAACCGACTTCCAGACCACCAACCTGTTCGGCCTGTTCGTTACGCAGGCGCTGAACGGCAGCGAGGTGATGCCTTACCTCCTGCAGGGCGGCCTGGGCATGCCGGAGCGGGAATATTATCTGTCAGCAGACGCCAAGATGGCAGATCTGCGGACCAAGTACCGCGCCTATATTGCTGGCGTGTTCGAGCGGGCTGGAATGACTGATCCTCAGGCACGTGCGGACCGCGTGATGGCGCTCGAAATGAAGATCGCCCAGGCTCATGCGAGCCGCGAACAGAGCGAGGATTTCCAGAATTCCGCCATCGAATGGGCGCGTGATGACTTTGCCCGCAAGGCGCCGGGCATCGATTGGGACGCCTTCATGACGGGCATGAACCTGCCCCGGCAGAAGCGTTTCTCTGCCTATCATGCCGCAGCGATCTCCCGGCTTTCGGCGCTGGTGGCGAGCGAGCCGCTGGAATCGTGGAAAGACTGGTTGGCGCTCCACCAGATCAGCACTCACGCCGATGTATTGCCGGCAACGTTCGATACCTGGAATTTCGAATTCTTCGGCAAGGCATTGCAGGGCACCAAGGTCCCGCGCACGCGTGAAAAGCGGGCGCTGGCGGCTGTGAACCTCCATCTCGGCGATGGGCTGGGCAAACTTTATGTCGAGAAGTACTTCCCGGCATCCGAGAAGGCCGAGATCGAAGGCATGGTCGGCGAGATCAAGGGCGCTTTCGCCCGCCGCATCGAATCGCTCGATTGGATGGCCGATTCGACCCGCAAGGAAGCGGTCGAGAAGGTGCGCACCATCGAAGTCGGCGTCGGCTATCCCGATATTTGGCGAAATTACGCCGGCTATGATCCCAAACCCGGCTCGGCCTATGCCAACGTAGTCGCTGGTGAAAAGCTGCGCACCGCGCAGGAACTGGCAAAGATCGGCAAGCCGATGGACCGCCGCGAATGGTGGATGAACGCGCAGCTGGTAAATGCGGTCAATCTGCCGGTGCAGAATGCATTGAACTTCCCAGCCGCCATCCTGCAACGCCCGTTCTTCGATCCCAAGGCTGATGCCGCCTATAACTACGGCGCAATCGGAGCCGTTATCGGCCACGAAATCAGCCACAGCTTTGACAACAACGGCGCTGCCTTCGATGCAACGGGCAAGCTGCGCAACTGGTGGACGCCAAAGGACCTTGCCCGCTTCGGACAAGCCGGCAAGGCGCTGGCCAACCAGTACGACACCTATAAGCCGTTCCCGGACCTGAGCATCAACGGTAAGTTGACGCTGGGTGAGAACATCGCCGACGTCGCCGGGCTGGCCGCCGCGCTCGACGCCTATCATGCGTCATTGAAGGGCAAGCAGGCGCCAGTAATTGAGGGCTATACTGGCGACCAGCGGTTCTTCATCGCCTATGCCCAGTCGTGGGCGACCAAGATGCGCGAAGAGGCCTTGCGCGGCCGGGTAGCCACCGATGGTCACGCGCCGGGCCAGTACCGTGCGCTGACGGTCCGCAACATCGACGCATGGTACCGCGCGTTTGACGTACAACCGGGCGAGAAACTGTACCTGCCGCCTGAAAAGCGCGTGAAGATCTGGTAAGCGCGCCTTTCAGCCAGGCAGATTGCCGACGCCATCGATGCTGACGGCATCGAGGCGCGTGAGCTGCTCTTCAGTCAATTCAACCTGCGTGAAAACGCATAGCTCAGCCACTTGCGCCGGGCTGGTTGCGCTGGCGATCGGAGCCCAAACGCCGGGACGGGTTGCCAACCAGACGAGCGCGACTTGTCCCATCGTCGCTTTCGCCTCTGCGGCGACTTCGCGAAGCACGGGCAGGGCTTGCCAACCCGCCGCGCTGGCGAACTGGCGGGCGTTCTCTCCGCGCATTCCGGTGAAGTCAGCGTCGGACGCATATTTGCCGGTGAGGAAGCCGGCACCGAGGCCGTAATAGGGCAGCACCGCGATGTCCTGTTCGACCGCTAGTCGTTCCAGATCAGCCGGATACTCGTTGCGCCACACGAGGTTGTAGCCCGGCTGCAGCACAGTGAACCGCGGCGTTCCGGCAGCGGCAGCGGCGGCGTTGAACGCGGCCAAACGTGTGGGTTCGGTGTTGGACAGGCCCAGCTCGCGAACCTTTCCGGCTGCTAGGAGCGCCGCGTAAACGCCCGCGACGTCTTCTGGCGAAGTTACCTGATCGTCCCGGTGGACGTAATAGAGATCGATGTAATCACTACGCAGCCGTTCGAGCGATCCTTCACACGCAGCCTTCACGCGCTCTGGAGCCAGAGCACCAGGTGCGCCGCCAAGGCCGGTCTTCGTCGCGATCCGCATGTCTGCGCGTACACCGCGCAGTTCCATCCATTCGCCGATGATCGTCTCGCTCTCGCCACCCTTGTTGCCCGGAACCCAGGCGGAGTAGATCTCCGCGGTGTCGATGGCCCTGCCGCCCGCCTCGTAAAAGGCGTCGAGCACGGCAAAGCTGGCGTCGCGATCGATCGTCCAGCCAAACGGATTTCCGCCGAGGACCAGCGGAATCCCGCCGAGGCCGGGTTGCGCGTCAAGCACCGAACTTCTCGCGCAGCGCGAGCAGGGCCATGGCGGCCTCTGCGGCCTCTCCGCCCTTGTTCTTCTGCTTGGGATCGGCGCGGACCAGTGCCTGCGCCTCGTTCTCGACTGTCAAAATGCCGTTGCCGATCGCTACTCCGTCCATGGTCAGCGCCATGATGCCGCGCGCGCTTTCGCCTGCGACGATTTCGAAGTGATAGGTCTCGCCGCGAATGACCACGCCGATGCCGACATAGCCGTCATATTCGCCCGACTGGTCGGCCAGCGCGATAGCGCCCGGAATTTCGAGAGCGCCGGGGACGGTGATGACGTCCGCCTTGTGCCCGGCGGCCTTGATCGCGGCGCGCGCACCTTCGACCAGCATGTCGTTGAGGTGATCATAGAAACGGGCTTCGACGATGAGAAACTTGGCCATGACAACTCCTAGCTTGCCGTCCAGAGCGCCACCATGGCGCCCCCGGCAAGGATCAGCAGCGCCCCGATGGCGCGGCGCATGTCGAGCGCTTCCTTGAGCATCGCGCCGCCAAGCACAAGCCCGATCAGCACGCTCGTCTCGCGAAGGGCGGCAACCGCACCGACCGGGGCCAGGCGAAAGGCGAACAGTGCAGGGACAAAAGCAACGAGTGCAAGCACACCCGCCTTGATGCCGATCGCCGGTTCGCGGCGCAGGGCCGGGAGGAGTCGCCCGCCATCTCGCATGGCCAGCAGTGCAGGCATGGTGAAGCCATCGGCGACGTAGAACCATGCGATGAAGTGCAGGGCACTCTCCGCCTCGCGCACGCCCTTGGCATCGATGATCGAATAGGCGTGGTCAGCAGCCCCGTTGCTGCCGCGACCAGCGCCCCGCGCCGGCTGATCGATCCGTGCCGCACGAGCGTGAGGATACCGGCGCAGAGCATCGCCACGCCGGCCATGACTTCAACCGCCGGCTGGTCCCGCAGGACGATCACCCCGAACAGCAGCGTGAACAGTGGCGCGGTGCCGCGCGCCAGCGGATAGGCGATCGAGAAATCGCTCAACCGGTAGGAGTGGATCAGCGCCCACTGATAGGTCGCATGGATCAGTGCCGCACTGACGATCCACGGCATCAGCGCGGCAGGCGGCGTGCCGAAATGGATGGCCAATGGCAAGAAGGCGGCGAGGCCAATCAGCCGGATCCACGCCTGAACCGCGAGCTTGTCCTGACCGACCTTGAGATAGGCATGAGCAAAGGCCGTCGCCACAGCCGAAACCAGCGCGAGGGCTATGCCTAGCTGCGCGCCGGTGAGCATCACGCCCGGCGCCTGCGCCGTTTCCATGCTGCCGACAGGACGACGACCAGTCCCGCCCCCGCAACACACCCGGCAATCGCGGTGGCGGGAGGGGCTCCCGCGGCCCTGAACCAGTAGAGCAGGGGATAATGGATCGCATAGAGCGGGAAAGACAGCTCGCCCAGCGCCGCCGAAATCCTGTGACCTCCTCGCAGGGCGATCCCACTGATCAGGATCGGAACACAAAGCAGTCCGACAAAAATAACATCAGGCAGCCAATTGTACCCGTCGCTGCGATCTGGAATGGCGAACCACAACGGCATGGCGACCAGCGCGAAGACCCCTGCGACGGGCGAAACCTTGCGCTCGCCCCACAGCCGCCAGATCACCACGCCCAGCGCATAGGCCGTCGCCACCCGGGCGAGCCCTTCGCCCATATCTCCATTGCGCGAACCGATGTCGAGGTGGCCATGCACCCAAGCAGCGCTGACCAGCCAAGCGAAACTGACTGCGGCCAGCAGAGCGATAAACGGAGTTCGCACACGCCAGAGCACCGCGTGCGCCGCATTGGCAACCAGTTCGAAAAAGATCGACCATGCGGGCACGTTGAGTGCGAAATAGTTCCCCGACCACGGGCTCGGCAGGAGCAGCAGGTTCACCGCCGCGACCTGCCACAGCACGAGATCCTGCCCGCGCGTCCCCTCGGCCAGAAACGGCAGGAACAGCACGCCGCCCAGCGCCATCGTCGGCCACAACCGCTTGTAGCGTGCGGCAAAGAACCTGAGCCCGGACATGCCGGCGCGCAGGCGCGGTTCATAGGTCCGCGCCATGACGTAACCGGACAGCATGAAGAAGAAGTCGACCGCCAGATAACCACGCGGGAAAATGTCGGGAAATTCGGGCATCAGCACGTGGGCGTGCATGATAACCACTGCCAGCGCCGCAATGCCGCGCAGGGCATCGAGCCCGTGCAGGCGCTCGCTGGCTGTTGTCGGGCGGGGAGCGGTCGCCGGGGTCACCAAGGCCCCATAAGACGCTTTTGGATTGCGGACTAGTAGGCGAACCCTTCGCAATCCACCGCCAAGGCGAGTGCCTCGGCACACACCGGCTGCGAACGCTTGGCATGCGCCTTGCCGATCAGCACCAGCGCCGGGGTGGCAAACTGAATAGGAAGGGGGGGAGGGTGGTGGACGCACTTGGGCTCGAACCAAGGACCCGCTGATTAAGAGTCAGCTGCTCTACCAACTGAGCTATGCGTCCACACGGGCGGTAAGTTCCGCGGGGTCCCGAATCTCGGGAGCGCCCCCTATAGCGCTTGATTCGAGCGAGGGAAGGGGTTTTTTCGAACTAATTTTCCGGCCCGATAATCCGGCTGGAATTCACGGCTTAGTCTGCCCACCGCCCACGGCTGCGCGTCCAGCGGTCGACCGCCATGATTGTGCCAAGACAGATCATGTTGGTCATCATCGATGATCCGCCATGGCTGACGAAGGGCAGGGGGATACCGACAACCGGCGCGAGGCCCATGACCATCATCAGGTTGATCGCCATGTAGAAAAACACGGTGCAGGTCATCCCCGCCGCCAGAAGCTGCGAGAACCGGTCCGGCGCGCGGTCGGCCACGCGCATGCCCCAGCGCAGGATGTGGATGAATGTGCCGATCACGAACAGCCCGCCAAGCAGGCCCCACTGCTCGGCCATGGTAGCGAAAACGAAGTCGGTATGCGCCTCGGGCAGGTAGCCGAGCATGGATTGCGAGCCGTTGCCGAAACCTTTGCCGGTAAGGCCGCCCGAACCGATGGCAATCTTTGACTGGAGAATGTGATAGCCGGTCCCGCTCGGGTCGGCTTCGGGATCGAGGAACACGAAGACTCGCTTGCGCTGGTAGTCGTGCATCAGGAAGAAAAAGGCGAGCGGCGCGGCGACCATGGCAGCGGCGCCGCCGGCCACGAACCAGCGCATCGGCGGTCCGGCCAGGAAGATCACGACGATTGCGCCAAAGCTGATGGCGAGGCCGGTGCCGAGATCAGGTTGCAACATGACCAGCAGCGCCGGGATTGCCAGCAGGCCGAGTGCGGGGAACAGCGCCTTGAATTCAGCGGTCATGGAAGGCGGCAAGTCCGAATAGAACCGCGCCATGACCAGCACGATCACCGGTTTCATCAGCTCCGAAGGCTGCAGCGTCATGAAGCCAAGGTTTAGCCAGCGCTGGCTACCACCGCCGATCCCGCCGATCAGTTCAACCAGAATAAGCAGGATAACCACGGCACCGTAGATCGGATAGGCGCCGAACTTGAACAGGTCCTTGGGGATCGCCGCAATGACCAGAGCCATCACCAGAAACACGCCGAAACGCACTATGTGGCTGGTTGCCCAGGGCGACATGGAACCGCCTGCGGCCGTGTAAAGGACCGAAGCGCCGAACAGGACAAGCGCGAACAGCGGGATCAGCACGCGCCATGGCTGGCGAGCGATGGGTTCGGGAATGGCGTTGCGCCACATCATTGCGGCGCCTCCGCTTGCGGAGTCGCAGCCGGTGCGGGCGTGGACGCGGCAGCCGGGGCCGGTGTGCCCTTGGTCGCGTCAACCTCGCTGCGAGGCACGATCACATCGTTGACGATCTTGTCTGGCGGAGTGGCAGCCTTCTCTGCCTTGTCCTTGGCGTCTTCGACCGCCTTGTCGCCGCCGACCTTCGCTGCAGAAGTGCCATAGGCAGCGGTATAGGCGCGGTATTTGGATGCCATGCGTTCCGAAGGCGTGCCGCCCCAACCCTTTTCCATTTCGAGCAGGATCGCCCAGGCCTTGGCCGGGTCGAACAGATAGGTAAACACGTCCTTGGCAATCGGTGCGGCAGCGCGTGCGCCGAATGTGCCGTGCTCGACCACGACCGAAATCGCGTACTTCGGTTTGTCTGCCGGAGCATAGGCGACGAACAGCGAGTGATCGCGCGATTTCCAGTCACCAACGTGGCCGCGAGCGACCAGCGCCCGGACCTGCGCGGTGCCGGTCTTGCCGGCCATCTGGATGTCGGGGAAGGGCAGCTTGCTTCCCACACCCGTGCCCGATCCATTGACCACGCGGAACATCCCGTCATGCGCCACAGAAAGCTGTTCCGGAGTAAACGGGAAGCTCGGCCCGAACGGCTTGGCGTGGCCGTGAATCAGCGACGGCTGGAGGTTCTTGCCGCTGGCAATGCGCGACGTCATCACCGCCAGTTGCAGCGGTGAAACCGAGACATAGCCTTGGCCAATCGACGCATTGAGCGAATCCGCCGCGCTCCATTCCTGCTTGTAGCGCCGCATCTTCCACGCCGCATCCGGGATCGTGCCATAGCGCTGTGATGAAATCGGCAGGTCGAATTCCTGCCCGAGGCCCAGCATCTTGGCGACAGGCGCGATGGCATCATAGCCAACCCGGTGCGCCATCGACCAGAAATAGGTGTTGCAGCTGTGCTCGATCGCCCCGCGCATATCCACCGATCCGTGAACCGCATCGCAACGGAAAAAACGGTTGCCGAGCCGGTAGCCACCGGGGCAACTAACGCGCTCTTCAGGTTCAACGCCGTGCAATTGCAGCGCCAGAGTCGCCATCGGCTTCATCGTTGATCCGGGAGGATAGAGCCCGCGCAGCGCCTTGTTGAGCAAGGGGATGTGATCATCGTCGTTGAGCATCTTCCACTCAACGCGGCCGATCCCGCCGATGAAGCTGTTCGGATCGAAGGCAGGCATCGAACAGAGCGCAAGGATGCCCCCGGTGTCGCAATCGATCACCACAACCGCTGCCGATTCGAGCCCGATACGCCGGGCGGCGAAGTCCTGAAGCGCGCCATCGATCGTCAGCTTGATCGGATTGCCTTGCACATCGTCGCGCATTTCCAGATCACGTACGACGCGGCCATTGGCGGTAACTTCGGTTCGCCGCGCGCCCGGAACTCCGCGCAGGGTCTGCTCGAACTGCTTCTCCAGACCGTCCTTGCCGACCTTGTAGCCCGGCGTGATAAGCAGGGGATCGCGGTCCTTCTTGTATTCGTCGGCAGTTGCCGGCCCGACATAGCCAACCAGATGCGCCACCGAAGGCCCGGTGGGATAGAGCCGGGTAAACCCCCGCTGCGGCAGCACGCCGGGCAATTCGGGCAAGCGCACATTGATCGCATCGAATTGCGATCGTTCGAGACGGGCGCTGATCTCGACCGGCTGGAACCCTTGAGATTCCTCGATCTTGTCCTTCAGATCCTGCAACTTTGCAGGCGTAAGGCTGAGGATCTGGCCCAGCTGGCCAAGCGTTTCCTGCAGGTTTGGAACGCGCTCGGGGATCAGGTCGACCCGGTAGTACTGCTGGTTCGCCGCGATGGTCTGGTTGTTGCGATCAAGGATCAGCCCCCGTCGCGGCGGGATCAGGCTGAGGTTGACGCGGTTGCTTTCGGACAGCGTCTTGAAGTGCTCGTTCTCGGCAACGGCGATCCACGTCATGCGCGTGGCGAGCAGCACGCCGACACCGGCCTGCACCCCACCGATGACGATCGCGCGCCGGTCGAACGAGTTGGCTAACTGGCCGCTGGTGATGTGCTTCTGGGTGCGCTGGGTGAAACGATCCCTGAGCCGCTTCCACATCACTGTATGCTCCGGAAGCGCATGAGCCGGAGCCGGTCGCACCATGCGGCGAAGCGGCCGACCAGCGGAAACAACAGGATCGAGGCGAGATTTTGGAACAGCACCGGAGCAATTGCGATGGCCGGCGCGCCGTGTCCACCGATCAGGCAGGTCAGCAGGATATAGCCGGTCGCGAGCGCTGACCCGGCCAGCCAGTCGACCAGCAGGCCGCGCCAGGGATAGGTCGCCTCAAGCAATTCCATCGCAATCAGCGTCATCGACCACAGCAGAATACCGCTGCCCAGTGGCAATCCGGAATAAAGGTCGTCAAACAGGCCAAGCGGCAGGCCAGCCCACACCGGCAGAACGCCGGGGCGCACTTGCCGCCAGGCGACGAGCATCAGGTAGCCGAACGGCGGCAGAACCGGGGCGGAGAAGATCGACAGCCACTGCGGCACGACCGAGGCCAGCATGATCGACAGCCACGGCATGACGTTCGCCAGCACCGGTGAATGCGAGCGGTTGATTTCCTTGCGGTACCGGCGCTGCGGGAAAAGCGGCGGGCGACTTGCCATCACTGCTTTGCCGGAGCTGGTGGCGGGGACGCGCTTACCGATGCGTCAGGCATTCCCAGCGCGGCGATGTAGATCGGCTCGACAGCCACGAATTCGCTCGACGCGGGGTCGCTCAGCACGCGGGCGGTGGCGCCGTCGCGGGTCACGGCCATGACCACGGCCACGGCAATGCCCGGCCGGTAGAGCCCGCCCGAGCCCGAGGTGACGAAGATATCGCCCGGTTTCAGCGGATTGATGCCAAGGCTGACCAGTTCCAGCTGCATCGTGCCATCGCCAACGCCGCGCGCCGTGGCGACGATGCCATCGGTAGAGCGCCGTACCGGGACCACGCTCTCGCTGTCGGTGATAAGCAACACGCGCGACGTGCCGCGCGACACTTCGAGCACGCGCCCGACGAGGCCAAGCGGCGAGCGCACCGGCATGCCAGTCGTCACACCGGCGCTTGATCCGGCGGACAGCGTGGCAAATCGGCGCGGGCTGGAGCCGGTGGAGGCGACAAGCTGCGCCTTGGCAACCGGGTCCACGCCTTCGACCGGCATGTTCATCAACGCCTTCAGCCGGCGGTTTTCTTCAGCAAGGGCAGCAGCTTCGGCGAGGCGGACGCGGTTGATCTCGGCCTCGCGCTCAAGCCGGGAGACCCGGCTGCCACGCGTGAAATAGCCACCGATTGTGTCGAAAAAACCGCTGCCTTCCGAACGAACGGTGGCCGTGGCCGTGGCCATCGGGCGGGCGCCGTCAGATGCCAAACCGCGCAGTCCCGAAAAGGCGTTCGGATCGACGAAGGACACAATTAGCAGCGCGCCGCCCAGCAGCGCGCCGGCGATCGCGGCGATATAGCCGAAGAAATTTGTATACTGCGCCCGTTTGGAAAAGCCGGTGCGCCGGTTGCTCGGCGGCGCCATGCGCCTCTCCTTCTATCCTGGCGACCGCGCCTCCAGCCCCTCCAGACGCTTACGGTCGCCGAATACCCCCAGAATTGCGATTACGCGGTCATCAACACGCCGCGGTACATCGGTTCTTCCATCGCGCGGCCCGTACCGAGCGCGACGCAGGACAGCGGATCTTCCGCGACCGAGACCGGCAGGCCGGTTTCCTCACGCAGGAATTCGTCGAGTCCCTTGATCAGAGCGCCGCCGCCCGTGAGCACGATGCCCTGGTCGACGATGTCGGCGGCCAGTTCCGGCGCAGTGTTTTCCAGCGCGATGCGGACGCCTTCAACAATGGCGCTGATCGGTTCGTTGAGCGCCTCGGCCAGATTGGCCTGAGTGATGGTGATTTCCTTGGGCACGCCGTTGACGAGGTCGCGGCCCTTGATGTGGATCGTCTCGCCGATGCCGTCGAGCGGGGTCGTGGCGACGCCGTAGTCCTTCTTGATACGCTCTGCCGTGGCTTCGCCGATCAGCAGGTTGTGATGGCGGCGGACGTAGGAAACGATCGCTTCGTCCATCTTGTCACCGCCGACACGCACCGAAGTGGTGTAGGCAAGGCCGCGCAGTGACAGCACGGCGACTTCGGTAGTGCCGCCGCCGATATCGACGACCATCGAACCGATCGGTTCCGTCACCGGCATGTCAGCACCGATCGCGGCAGCCATTGGCTCAAGGATGAGGAACACTTCCGAAGCGCCCGCGTTTGACGCCGCGTCACGGATCGCGCGGCGTTCCACCGAGGTCGAGCCCGAAGGCACGCAGATGACGATTTCCTGCCGGCGGAATACCGAGCGGCCACCATGCACCTTGCGGATGAAGTGCTTGATCATTTCTTCCGCGACTTCGATGTCAGCGATCACGCCGTCACGCAACGGGCGGATGGCTTCGATGGAGTCAGGGGTCTTGCCCATCATCATCTTGGCGTCGTCGCCAACGGCCTTCACGCGCTTGACGCCATTGATCGTCTCAATCGCGACAACCGACGGTTCGTTAAGGACAATTCCGCGATCCTGCACATAGACCAGCGTGTTCGCCGTCCCCAGATCGATTGCCATGTTCTGCGAGCCAAGTTTGAAGAATCGCGACAGGAAGGATGCCATTGAAAAATCCGTTTTATAACAAGCTGCTAACCGCATTTCCTGCGGTGCCTGTAGGGCGGCCGGAAGATGGGAGAGGCGGTCCATTAGCGCATGCCCTGAGGAAAGGCCAAAATTTTGTTGGGCTAGCCACAGATTCCGCCGCGCTCCGGCTCGAATTCGCATCGCTTCATCGCTAGGCTAGCCGCGCAATGCCAGTGATCCGCCGCCTGCCCGAAAATCTTGTAAACCGCATCGCCGCCGGCGAGGTCGTCGAACGGCCGGCTGCGGCGCTCAAAGAGCTGGTCGAGAACGCCATCGATGCTGGCTCGACGAACATCGCGGTGCGCCTGTCAGCCGGCGGGCTCGACCTGATCGAGGTGACTGACGACGGCTGCGGCATGGACCCGGCAGAGATGGAACTGGCGCTCGAACGCCACGCCACGTCGAAGCTGCCCGATGAGGCGATCGAACTGGTCGCCACCCTTGGGTTCCGGGGCGAGGCCTTGCCCTCGATCGCCTCTGTAGCGCGCCTCACCATCGAAAGCCGGGTGCGCGGCGAGGACAGCGGGTGGCAACGTGTGATCGATCACGGCAAGCTGGCCGAGGAAGGCCCGGCGGCGCTACCGCCCGGCACGCGCATCCGGGTGGAGAACCTGTTCGCGCAGGTGCCCGCGCGTAGGAAGTTCCTGCGCTCGGCTCGCTCGGAATATGCCGCCTGCCTTGATGTTGTGCGCCGGCTGGCCATGGCGCGCCCCGATATCGGCTTCACGCTCGAACACGACGGCCGCCGCGCACTTGCCGTCCAGCCCTGCGAAGCGCTGGCCGAGCGCGTGGCACGGATCATCGCGCGCGAACTGGCGGACAATGGCGTGGCCGTGTCGGTAGAGCGCGGCGATATGCGGCTGACTGGCGTGGCTGGCCTACCGACCTACAACCGCGGCGTTGCCGATCACCAGTACCTGTTCGTCAACGGCCGCCCGGTGAAGGACCGGCTGCTGATTGGCGCGGTTCGCGGTGCCTATTCGGACATGCTGGCGCGCGACCGCCATGCCGTGCTGGCGCTGTTCCTCGACCTGCCGCCGCAGGATGTCGATGTGAACGTCCACCCGGCCAAGACCGAAGTCCGCTTCCGCGATCCCGGCTTCGTGCGCGGCTTTATTGTCGGCGGTCTGCGGCAAGCGCTCGACAGCGGCGACCGGCGCAGCGCGCAGGCCCCTGCCGCTTCCGCCATGGCGCAGTGGCAGGTTGAACCGATGCGGCCCGAACCGACGCTCGGTTCGCTGTTCGCGCGGGAATACTCGGCACCGCAATCGCGGGTCAGCGATGCCGGGCAGCCGTGGCGCGGCTATGAGGAAGCGGTCATGGCCCCGCCAATGGCTCGCGCCGAAATGGCCGAGTACCAGCCCGCCGAAGCCCCACACTTCCCGCTCGGGGTGGCGCGTGGGCAGGTGGCCGGCACCTATATCGTCGCCGAGGCTGAGGACGGGCTGATCATCGTCGACCAGCACGCCGCGCACGAACGGCTGGTGCTCGAACGGCTCAAAGCCGCCGGCGCGGGCGACACAATGACCAACGCGCAGGCCCTGCTGATCCCCGAGGTCGTCGAACTCGATGAACCGGCCTGCGACCGGCTTGAGGAACGCGCGTCGGAGTTCAACCGCTTCGGCCTGACGCTCGAGCGCTTCGGCCCGGACGCGATGCTGGTCCGATCGGTTCCATCAGTGCTGGCGAAAGGCGACATCAGCGCGCTGGTCCGCGACATTGCCGACGACCTCGCCCAGAACGGGGATGCCTTGCTGCTCGGCGAACGGCTCGACCTCGTGCTGGCGACGATGGCCTGCCACGGATCGGTGCGGGCAGGGCGCTCGCTATCGGTGGCCGAGATGAACGCGCTGCTGCGGGAGATGGAACGCACGCCGCGTTCGGGCCAATGCAACCATGGCCGGCCGACGTGGGTGAAGCTGGCGCTGGGTGACGTGGAAAAACTGTTCGGGCGGAAGTAGCCGATCCCCTCCATTTTCGCGCAGCGCAAATGGGGAGGTGGCAGTTCCGGAGGAACTGACGGAGGGGTCTCAACGCTTGCCCAGACACACCTCCGTCAGCCGCTTCGCGCCTGCCACCTCCCCATTTGTGCCATTCGGCAAAAATGGAGAGGATCGTGTCTGACGTTCAGCCCTTTGGCCGCACCCGCACAAATGCATTCGCCACATAACTCAGCACCGCCTCGCCATGCTGGTTCAACGTCCGAACCCGCGTCCGAAAAATCCCCATGTCGGGCTTTGACGCGCTGACCCGCTTCTCCAGCACTTCGCGCTCGCAGGTTAGCGTGTCGCCGGGATAGACCGGCTTCAGAAAGCGCAGTTCATCGATGCCCGGCGAACCCAGTCCCTGATGGCCACGCTCGTCCTGATATTTCACAATCATCGCCATGGTCATGCCGCAGGTGTGCCAACCGCTCGCCGCCACGCGCCCGAAGTGGGTCTGCGCGGCGGCGGCGTCATCGAGGTGGAACGGCTGGGGATCATATTTGCGGGCGAAATCGAGCACTTCTTCACGCGTCACCGCGTAAGAGCCGAAGTGTTCGACCTTGCCCAGTTCCAGATCCTCAAACCATTCCATGCGTCTAGTGTCCCAACGAGAGTTTCGCGAAGAGCGTATAGCCCATCGGCGACTTACCGTAATAGGGATCGAGCACATCCGGCTTGGCATAGGCGGCGACACTGCCGCCAAGCGCCAGCTGGAACGTGTCACCCAGCGGAATGCGACGCGCGTATCCCGCCTGGAACTTGCTGACGCGGAACTTTTCGTCGTGCAGCGGATGGCTGTGATCGGGGAACAGCTCGTCATTCGCCACGTTCTCGAAGCGGCCAAACAAAACGTTATTGCTGTCGAGCTTCCAGTTCACTTCGCCTAACCATGCGACAAGCGTTTCGCCCGGAACGCGTTTCTTGGCGCTGTAGGCGAGCATCGCCGACACGGCTTCGCTGGCGTAGTGCGCCGAGGCGGTGAAGCGGTGCTCGTTCTCACCGGGATGGACGGCTTCAGGTTCCTTGATCTCACCATAGCTGGCCTGAATCGCCCAGTTCGGCGTCGGGTTCAACGTGCCGCGCACGGACCAGGAATCGAGCTTCGGCGTCTCGATGTTCCAGCGGTCCTCGTCAGGCTCGCGCCCGCGAAATGCCGAGGCTTCGATCTGCCACATGTTGCCGGCAAGGCCCGCCGTCACGACGCCATAGGTGATGTGCGTCGAATCGAACCAGTGGTGCGCGATGGGCGGCTCGGGATTATAGGCCGCCGATCCGCGATGCATGAAGGCCGATGGGCCGAGCGCGGGTTCGCCCACCGGGCCGCCATAGAGGAACAGCCGGGTCTGGTCGCCAATGTTGAAATCGACGCGGGCGGCCAGTTCCATGAACAGGTCATGCGGGTGCTGGCGATCGACCAGCGGCAATCCGCCCGCGGTCTCGCCGGTGGCGAACAGGTTCGGATAGCCATTGGCATCCATCGCCGGCTCGAGACTGAGCATCGATTTCAGCTGCACGCGGCCCCATTCCGGTTCGGTCTGGGCGACGGCCATCAGCATCGAGGTCGAATAGAACTTATCATCGCCGCGCGGGCCGGTGGCCTTGGTGTACTTGGCCGAGACATCGCCGTGCAGCATGACCATCCAGTCCCCGGTTCCAAGGTGAAGGCCGTGCATCCCGCCTTCGTTGCCGGGCAGGCGAGCGGTGCCAGAGCCTTCGCCGAATGACGGCTTGGGCCGGACAGACGATGCATCGTGCGCGTGATGGACGTACGGTTCGGTTTGTGGAGCGTTCCCTGTAGCGGCCGGTGCAGGTGCAGGTGCAGGGGCCGGAACGGGGGCAGGGGCAGGCGCCTCTTCATGCGCGCTGTGATCATATTCGTGGTTCTGCGCCAGCGCGGGACTGGCGATCGAAGCGGCGCAGGCAAGCGCCGCCAAGCGGGTAATTCTCATCGGAATAGGTCCTGTTCTGATTGCTGGAAATGCGCCGCATCATGCGGCGAAGCAATCAGGCTCGCGGGGGTGGCAGGGCGGGCTGGACGGCGAATCCGCTGAGTTGGTCGGTAATTGCTGCGACCGGCTCTGCGGCGAAGACAAACGGCTGCGCGCTGAGGCGAAGGCCATCGGAATAGGGGGCAATGCAGCCGATGCAGTCATGCGGCACCGCGCCGGCCTGCTTCTGGACGGGCGCTTCGGGCTGGTGATGGCCGTGATGAGCCTGCGTGTCCGCCGCACTCGCCTGTGCCGGCTCGGCGCAATGCTGCGACACGGCCAGCGCCGGGGCGGCGAGGCAGAGGATCAGCAGACAGGCAAGCAGGCGGCGCAGCATGATGGCAATATAGGCAATCAGACGTTGAACTTGAAGTGCATGACGTCACCGTCCTGCACGACGTATTCCTTGCCCTCCTGCCGCAGCTTGCCGGCATCCTTGGCGCCGGATTCGCCGCCGAGCCCGATGAAATCATCAAAGGCGATCGTTTCGGCGCGGATGAAGCCGCGCTGCATGTCGGAGTGGATTTCGCCCGCTGCGTCCGGGGCCTTGGCGCCGCGGTGCACGGTCCAGGCGCGCGCTTCCTTGGGGCCGACGGTGAAAAAGGTGATCAGATGGAGCAGGTCATAGCCCGAGCGGATCACGCGGGCCAGGCCGGTTTCGTGCAGGCCCATTTCCTCAAGGAAGACCATGCGCTCGTCGGGCTCCATCCCCGAGAGCTCGCTTTCGATGGCGGCGGAGACGATTACGGCGTTGGCGCCCTCGGCCTTGGCCTTCTCGAAAACCTTGGCGGAGAAATCGTTGCCGTTTGCCGCGCTCTCTTCGTCAACATTGCAGACGTAGAGCACCGGCTTGGCGGTAAGCAGCTGGGCCTGATTGAACACGCGCAGTTCGTCTTCGCCTTCGGGACGAGCGAGGCGGGCGGGCTTGCCTTCGCGCAGCAGTTCAAGCGCGGGGGCGAGCACGGCGGCGATCAGCTTGTTTTCCTTGTCGCCCTGCGCGGCCTTCTTCTGCGCGGCGGGCACCCGCTTTTCGAGGCTTTCGAGGTCGGACAGCATCAGTTCGGTTTCTACCGTTTCGGCGTCGGACACGGGATCGATGCGCTCATCGACGTGCTGGATGTCGTCATTCTCGAAGCAGCGCAGCACGTGGACGATGGCATCAACCTCGCGGATGTTACCGAGGAACTGGTTGCCGAGGCCTTCGCCCTTGCTCGCGCCGCGCACGAGGCCGGCGATGTCGACGAAGCCGAGCTGGGTCGGGATGATCTTCTGGCTGCCTGCGATGGCGGCCAGTTGGTCCAGCCGGGGATCGGGCACACCGACATTGCCGACGTTCGGCTCGATCGTGCAGAACGGATAGTTCGCCGCCTGCGCCGCCTGCGTCTCAGTCAGGGCGTTGAACAGAGTGGACTTGCCGACATTCGGCAGGCCGACGATACCGCAGCGGAAACCCATTTTCTCTCGATCCTATGAATTGGTTGGCGCGCGCTTAGCCGCACGATGCGCCAAGCGCCAGTCCTTTGCCGGGCGTTTCAGGCCAGAACGGCCCGCGCCGCCAAGCTGGCCAGCCATTCATCCGTCTCGCGCTGCGAACGCAACTTGATCACAACACCGGCAAAGTCACGCAGCGCCCGCCCATTGCGCCCGTGCCAGCTCCGCCGGAACGTGGTGACGAAATGCAGAAATTCCCAATTGATATTCTCATTACAGCCCTCGGTCATGTCGGGCCGATTGGTGCCGCGATATTGCCACCGGCGGCGGAATACGCGCCACAGGCATTGCGCGGTAGGATAGTCGAGCCAGACCACGGTATCGGCGCGCTTGACCCGTTCGGGCAGGGTGGAGCCGTAATTGCCGTCGATGATCCAGCGATCCTGCGCCAGAACCTTGCGCACTTCGCCAAAGGCCTCGTCGCGGTCGCGCTCGATCCAGCCGGGCAGCCAGTGCAAGCGGTCCATGTGGTAAAGCGGCAGCCCCGTTCGCGTCGCCAGCGCCCGCGAAAGCGTCGATTTGCCCGCACCCGGCGAGCCTATGATCAGCACGCGGTGCATCGCGCTCAATCCTGCTGGCGCAGCGCGACATCGCTCATGAAGCGGACATCATCGCCCTTGGTCAGCCATTCAGCCTCGGCCGAAACCGCGCCGAGCATGCCGGCAAGGTCGTCCATCTCAGACTTGGCGTAATTGCCCAGCACATAACCGGTCACCCGGTCCTTGTGCCCCGGATGGCCGATGCCGAGCCGCACGCGGCGGAAGTCTGGCCCAAGGTGCTGGTCAATCGATCGCAGGCCGTTGTGGCCAGCCGTGCCGCCGCCCTGCTTCACCTTCACCTTGAAGGGAGCAAGGTCGAGCTCGTCATGGAACACGGTCAGCGCATCGGTGCCGAGCTTGTAGAAGCGCAGCGCCTCGCCAACGGCGCGGCCGCTTTCGTTCATGAAGGTCGCGGGTTTGAGCAGCAGCACCTTTTCAGTGCCGATGCGCCCCTCTTGCAGCCAGCCCTGGAACTTCTTCTGCACCGGGCCGAAGTCATGGAAATCGGCAAGGATGTCGCAAGCCATGAAGCCGACATTGTGCCGGTGCATGGCATATTGCGGACCGGGATTGCCGAGGCCGACCCAAAGCTGCACGTGAATTCTCCAAACAAAAACCGGGCCACATCGCTGTGGCCCGGTCTGTGATGGGGCAGGCGAACCTTCCCCGTCAATGCAGCGGAAAACCGCAGGCGATTATTCGCCTTCGGCAGCTTCGCTTGCTTCGCTACGCAGACCCGAAGGGGCAACAATGGTGGCGATGGTGAAGTCACGGTCGGTGATGGCCGAAACCGCACCTGCCGGAAGCGTCACGTGGCTGATGTGGATCGAAGCGCCGAGATCGAAACCGGTCACGTCGATTGCCACTTCGTCAGGGATGCTTTCCGGGTCGCAGACCAGATCAAGCTCGTGACGAACGATGTTGAGCACGCCGCCACGCTTCAGGCCCGGCGAGGCTTCTTCATTGATGAAGTGCACCGGCACGTTGACGTGGACCTTGTGGTCCTTCGAGATGCGCAGGAAGTCCACGTGCAGCGGACGATCGCTGACGGGGTGGAATGCAACGTCCTTCGGAAGCGTCCGCACGGTCGTTCCACCAACCGAAATCTCGACGATCGAGTTGAAGAAATGCCCGGTGCCAAGCTGGCGGCGCAGTTCCTTTTCCTCGATGTGGATCGACTGGGGGTCTTCATTGTTACCATAAACAACGGCGGGGACGCGGCCTTCACGACGCAGTGCACGGGAGGCTCCCTTGCCTGCCCGATCACGC
>NZ_JANPGP010000045.1:0-142759 GCF_031424035.1 Novosphingobium sp. | reverse complement strand
ATCCGCAATTCAGGCGCCGAAAAGAAGGTATGGCGGCACAACGATCTGGAACACCTTGAGCAATTGCTCAGCGAAACCGATCCCGAAGTGCCCAAGCTGATCGCCTTTGAAAGCGTCTATTCGATGGACGGCGATGTTGCGCCGATTCACGCGGTTTGCGACCTTGCCGACAAGTACAACGCACTGACCTATATCGACGAGGTGCACGCCGTTGGCATGTACGGCCCGCGCGGCGGCGGCATCAGCGACCGCGATGAAGCGGCGCACCGCATCGACATCATCGAAGGCACGCTGGGCAAGGCCTTTGGCGTGATGGGCGGCTATATCGCGGCGGACAAGAAGATCATCGACGTGATCCGGTCTTATGCGCCGGGGTTCATCTTCACCACCTCGCTCAGCCCGGTGCTGGTCGCCGGTGTGCTGGCATCGGTCCGTCACCTCAAGGCCTCCAGCGTCGAGCGTGAGGGCCAGCAGGCTGCCGCCGCCACGCTCAAGCGTTTGTTCGCTGATGCCGGACTGCCGGTCATGCCAAGCACGACGCATATCGTGCCGCTGATGGTCGGCGATCCGCAGCGCGCCAAGCAGATCAGCGACATCCTGCTCGCCGAGTACGGCGTCTATGTGCAGCCGATCAACTTCCCCACCGTGCCGCGCGGAACGGAGCGCCTGCGCTTCACGCCGGGACCTTCGCACACCACGGCGATGATGGAAGAACTGACCAGCGCCTTGGTCGAGATCTGGGAACGGCTGGACCTGCGCAAAGCCGCCTGAGACGCCCGGTCCCGGTGAGGGACTGATTTTGCCATGGACCTTACGGGAAATTCCGATAGGCTTGTGCTTTCGGGGCGCAAATCTGCGTCCTTCGAAGGTGTCGCAACCGGAATTTGGAGGGGTACTATGGCCGAAAAGTGGGCGGCTGACGTCAAGAAATATGCGCCTGACGCAGATGATGGCATCATATCGGGCATCGTCAAATATTGCGGGATCGCCCTGCGCAACCGCGATTCTGCGCTGGTCAGCTTTTCCGACAAGACTGAACTTGCCCGTGTGCGGACGAATTTCCTCCAAAAGAAACTGGGCCTGACGCAGGACGATGCCGCGCTTGATGCGGCCATTGCCTCGGTCAAGGAGAAGATGAAGGCGGACCGGACCAAGAACCGGGTAACGGTTTACTACCTCCTCGCCAGCCAGTTCGGAAAGCTGGCCACGTTCGCGCCCAAGCCGGCTGCGGGTTCTAGGGCTGCGAAGCCTGCTGCGACCAAGGCGGTAGCTCCGAAAGCTGCTGCTGTGCCAAAGGCGACAACCGCGAAGATAGCCAAACCCGCCGCTGCAAAGCCCGTTGCGGACAAGGCTGCACCGAAGACTACGGACGCCAAACCAGCTGCCAAGGCCGCCGCGAAGGCATCTCCAGCCAAGAGCGCGGCAACGCCGGCTGTCAAGGCCGGCCCCACCAAGGCCACTGCGGCCAAGGTTGCGCCTGCCAAGGTCCCCGCGGCCAAGGTGGCAGCTTCCACCAAGCCGCCGGCAGCAAAGTCCGCATCTGCGGCTAAGGCTCTCGCTGCCAAGACCCCAGCAAAGGCCAAGCCGGAAGCGGCGCCAACCGGCGTTGCCACTCTGGCGAACCTCGACAGCAAGGCCAAATCCGGCAAGGCGAGCAAGGCGACAGTCGAACTTGCTGCCCCGGCAAAAGCCCCGAAGGCATCTGCAGCGGCGAAAGCTGCACCGGCCAAGGCGGCGTCTGCACCGGCACCGAAGCCAGTTGCCACACCGGCACCAGCACCAGTTCCGGCACCAGTTCCAGCCCCCACTCCAGTGACTCCAATCGCGGCCTCCAAGCCAGCTGGCGGTGATGCGGTCCAGAGCCTGGTTAGTGACAAACCCTCGGATCAAGGTTCCTCGGCCTGGCTGTGGTGGTTGCTCGCCATTCTGGTGCTGCTGATCGTCGTCTATCTTTACCTGTTCAAATAATCGCCTGATCAGTGGAACCGAGTGTCTGACATGAAAAAGGGGCGGAAGGCGATCAGCTTTCCGCCCCTTTCTTCTGCCCGCGCGATTGCCTAGACCGGGTCCATGGAGCTGAACCCGATCTATTCCGGCATGGGCGTGACGATCTTTGAAAAGATGTCGGCGCTGTGCCGCGATGGAAGCCGCATCAACCTTGGTCAGGGCTTTCCCGATGACAGCGGGCCAGCGCAATTGCTGGCGGCGGCGGGCAAGGCCTTGCTCGAACGGTCGAATCAATACCCGCCCAGCCCCGGCGTGCCCGAACTGCGCGATGCGGTGGCGGCGTGGTACCGTCGCTCGCAGCATCTGGACTTGTTACGTGAGAACGTAATTGTCACCTCAGGCGCGACCGAGGCGCTGGCGGCGGCAATTCTCGCCTCGGTCAGCCCCGGCGACGAAGTGATCCTGTTTGCTCCGGTCTATGATGCCTATGCGCCGCTGGTCCGCCGCGCGGGCGGCAAGCCGGTTTTTGTGACGCTGCGGCCTCCGGACTGGCGTTATGACAACGATGCGATTGAAGCGGTGATAACCGAACGCACCCGCGCGATCATTCTCAACGATCCGCTCAATCCCACCGGCACCTGCGCCAGTGACGAGGAACTGACCACCATCGCGCAGGTCTGCATCCGCCACGACCTGCTGGCGATCTGCGACGAGGTGTGGGAGTCGGTGCGCTTCGACGGGCAGGTCCAACGCTCGCTGCTGTCGTTCCCCGGCATGGCGCAACGCACGATCAAGATCGGGTCGGCGGGCAAGATTTTCGGCGTGACCGGCTGGAAGATCGGCTGGCTCTGCGCCGCCCCTGCGCTCGCGTCGGTCCTCGCCCGCGTGCACCAGTTCCTCACTTTCACCACGCCACCGGCACTGCAATACGCCGTGGCCGAAGGACTGGCGAGCGATGCGCTGATCGATGAGCGCAAGGAAGGCTGGGCCCGGACGCGCACCTTCCTCAATTCCGCGCTTAGAGCTGCCGGTTTCTCTGTGCTGCCCAATCAGGCAACCTGGTTCACCTGCGTCGATCTGCCAGGTTCGGGCTTCACGCTGGACGATGCCGCATTCGCCGAACGGGCAGTGCACGAAGGCATGGTCGCCTCGATCCCGGTGTCCGCTTTTTACGAGGCTGATGCCGTCACCAGCGTACTGCGCCTATGCCACTGCAAGGCCGAAAGCACGCTGGCGGAGGGCGTAACCCGCCTCGCCCGGTTCCGCGATGCGCTAGCTTCGCACTGACCCGCTGATCCGGGCTTCCCAGTCCGCAGGCAGCGCGATCTTCTTCGCCACTGGAAAACCCAGATAGCCGTTGTGCGCGAAGGAATAGGCATTCGTGCGCAGCGGATCACCCGAGACGAGGACCATGAATTCATCCGGCCGGGTAACGATCGGCACCATGCGCTTTGGATCATCGTTCAGCGCAAAGTCCTTCGGCAAGCGGCCCAGCATGACCTGATGCTTCAGGCTGTCGATCTTGAACTCGGTCCAGACGTTCATCATCGTCTCGATCCGGCCTGCTTCCATGCGGGCGTGATCGTAGAGGTACTGCTTGATGTCGTCCTTGCTCCAACAGGCCTTGGCGATGGTTTCAGCCAGGATCGGACTGAGCACCAGCGCCGGGCGCAGCGTGCCGAAAGTCAGCCCGCCAACGGTGAAGGAAATTTCCCAGCCGGTTTCCTTTGCCACACCATCAGCAAGGTAAGGCATCATCGCCTCAGGCGTCGCGCCGGTGACGGACGGCAAGACGTCGCCGCCGGTCATGCGGGTGATCGTCACCGTGTTGTCGCCAGTGCGGAAGCCCATATCCTCGGCATTGGACGGCCACCCCATCCCCGCCAGCGCATCCTCGTTCTCTGCCAGCACGACGCGGAAGGTGTTGCCGAAGCAGCCCTTGTCCGTCTTGTGCAGGCGGAAGCCGGCGATGTTGCGCAGCGCGAGCCGCCAGAACCGGCCAACGCTGGTGTTCGGCTTGAACCCGTCGCGCAGCACACCCTGGGTGTAATTGAAGCCCAGTTGCTTGATGATCGGCCCGTTGAGGATGATCAGCGTTTCTGATCCTGGCGTATTGCCTGAATGCTCCACGCCATAGATCGGATCGGCCATCGCCTCGCCCAGCGCGATCAGGATCGGCATATATTCGGGCCGGCAGCCCGCCATCACGCCGTTCACCGCGATCGACCAGATGGTCACCGCACGGCTTTCAGGCAGGACGATGCCGAGCGTCTCGTTGGGGTCCCGGTCTGTGTAGGACAGGAACTCGGCGATCTTTTCAGGTGTCGGCGGGACGATGGGCAGGCCGTCGCTCCACTCACGGTCGTAGAAGAAGTCGTTCACTTCCTCGAAGCTGCCCTCGAACACGATGTCGCGCGCGCCGGGTTCGTCCGGCAGAACGACCTCGTCGGGCTGCACGGTCAGGTTGGCGATCACCTCGGCGGCAGTTACCTCAGCCGCATGACGGCGAATTTCGGCAACCGACTGCGCGCCCGGATGGCCGACAATCGTCGCCACCGGCATGTTGGGATAGCCCAGCCCGACCCGCGTCGCCGCAGCCTGACTCAAGAACCCTTCGCAGACCAGCGAAGAGGTGGGGTATCCGGCACGTTCACAAATCTCGCTGGCCCGCAACACGGCGGGTGTGCAAGAACCTCAGCAGGCCATACTCGATATGGCGGCATCCACGCCCAGCTCCTTGAAGCGCTGGGGCAGCGAGGCAAGGATTTCCTTCTCGTTGAGCCCGTGGGTAGAGCCGAATTCGCGCCAGGAAACGAACTTCACGTCCGGATAGGTCTCGCGCAGCTTGCTCTCGAGTTCGTCGTAGATCTCGTCACCGGCGAAGAGGTAATCCCACAGCTGGGCCACCGTCTTGCCGTTCAGCGTATCGAGCCGCCGCGCGAGCTTGCGCACCTTCAGGCGCCGTTCGCCGCAGGGCCAGACGACCTGATACTTACCGTCGCTGGATGCCATCGATCTATCCTTCACTTGCCTGCCGAAAGCATACGATGCGCCGCCTCGGCTGCGCTCACGCCTTCTGCCATTGCTTCAATTCCGGTGCCACCGAATCCTGCGCGCGCCTCTCCTGCGAAGAACACGCGCGGGTCGTTGACTACAAAATTCGAGCCGCGCTCAAGCCCGATGAACGGGAACACCCCGTCGCAATCGAGCAAGGATGCCGCGCCGGTCTTGACGTTGCGCAGCGCAAGGCCGGTCACCTTGCCATCGCCGACAATTTCCGTGACTTCGCTGTCCCAGACGAAGCGCACATTGTCGCGCGCGTCGAGCTTGTCGATGTGTTCGCGCCGGGCCTTCATCGGGCTGCGGCAGACCATGGTGACTTGCCCGGCCATCTTTGACAGCGACATCGCCTCGTGCACCGCGCCGTCGCCGCCGCCGATCACCGCAACGTGCTTGCCGCGATAGAATCCCCCATCACAAGTGGCGCAGCGCGATACGCCGCGGCCGGCAAATTCCTCTTCGCCCGGAACGCCCAGCCTTTGCAGCGCGCCGCCGGTGGCGACGATCACCGCTTCGGGAGCATAGGTCCGGCCCTCACCATCAACCAGCGACAGCCGATCGCCCGGATCCATCCGCACCACAGCGGCATCGACGAGCCGCACGCCAACCTTCTGCGCCTGTTCAAGCAAGTGCATAGCCAGATCCTGCCCTGACCAGTTGCCCGGGAACGGCAGGTCATCAACCTCGCCCACTGTGGCGACGAGACCGCCATAAAGGCCCGATGATTCGAACAGCGTGACCAGCCGGCCAAGCCGCGCAGCGTGGCGCGCCGCCGACAGGCCCGCAAGGCCTGCGCCGATCACCACAACCTCTTCCACATTTTTGAGCGGCCTTGCCACACCTTCTCCCAGTATGTTTGAACAGGTGATCAGCACAGCTTGCCCGGCGGCGCAAGAGTGGATGTTTGCACAGCAATGCACCGTTGCCTATTCGTTGGCCATCCGGCATGCATCGCCGCGACGGAGTAACGACAAAGCATGGATGAAACGGCAATCGATCCCGCGGTGTTCCGCCGGGTATTGGGCAACTATCCCACAGGTGTGACGGTCATCACCGCCGTGGATGAAGGCGGGCAGCCGATTGGCATGGTCGTCGGTACGTTCACATCGGTCTCGCTTGATCCGCCGCTGGTCGGGTTCCTGCCGGACAAGCGCTCGTCGTCTTGGCCGCAGATAGAAAAGGCGGGTCATTTCTGCGTCAACGTGATGGCACGCGATCAACTTTCCTTGTGTGCGCAGCTTGCCAAGTCGGGGCCGGACAAGTTCAGCGGCGTAAACTATGCGGTGTCGGATCACGGCCTTCCAGTGCTCGAGGGCACGATGGTTTCGATTGAATGCAGCTTGCACGCGGTTCAGGAAGCCGGCGACCACTGGTTCGTTACCGGGCTGGTCGTGAATCTCGAATCGCGGCGCGATACTGATCCGATGCTGTTTCACAAAGGCAGCTATGGCGGATTTTCCGCCAACCCGTGAAACCGCCCGGGCGACTTGACTATCGCTCGCGGCACTGCTGTACGACCGTTCAGCAATGCCGGGCAGTCCGGCTTGGGAGAGCAGATTCATGACTCGTTCGCTAGGTGGCCGCGTGGCCGTGATTACCGGTGCTGGCTCGGGCATGGGCCGTTCGATGGCCCTGCGTCTGGCTGAAGACCACGCCAAGATCGCCATCTGGGACATCAACGCCGAAGGCGCTGAGGAAACCGCACGTCTGGTGCGCGAAGCCGGCGGCACCGCCATCGCCATACGCGCCGATTGCTCCGACCAGGCCGAGATCAAAGCCGCAGCGGACCGCACCCGCGCTGAACTCGGCAAGATCGCCATCCTGATCAACAATGCCGGCATCGCGCCGTTCGACGATTTCCTGTCGATCGATCTTGCGACGTTCGAGCGGGTTCTCAAGATCAACCTGACCGGCCCGTTCCTCGTCACGCAGGAATGCGTGCCCGACATGATCGAGGCCAAGTGGGGCCGGATCGTCAACATTACCTCGTCCTCGACCCAGTCCGGGTCGGCGCTGCAGACGCATTACACCAGTTCGAAGGGTGGCCTGCTGGCTCTGACCAAGTGCCTCGCCATGGCGCTGGGCGAACATGGCATCACCGCCAACATGATCCCGCCGGGATCGATCGACACGCCGATGCTGCGCGGTGCGGAAATCATGCAGACTCCAGGCGCGGTCGAGGCTTACGGCGCGGCTCTGCCGGTCAAGCGCATCGGCACGGGTGAAGACATCGCCGCTGCCGCAGCCTTCCTCGTTTCGGAAGAAGCCGGCTACATGACCGGCCAGACGATCAGCGTGAATGGTGGCCGCTATATGGGTTCAGCCTAAGGGCTGACTGCCTCAAGAAAGAGACCGTCATCCTGAACTTGTTTCAGGATCCATTGTGCCGCCGACACCGACCGACGAATTGACACTCTGCGGCACCGCCACGCGCCCGATCACACGTCGGGCGCGGCAGGCTTGATGGATCCTGAAACAAGTTCAGGATGACGAACTAAGTAGGTCAAAGGATAACCGTGCAGACCTCTGCCGGCGATGACCTTTCGATCATCCCGTAGGTCGTCTGCCCGTCCCAAGTGAACTTCACGCCGCCCTGCTGGTTGTTGAAGCCGTTCACCCCCGGGTTGCCCATGTGGAACGTGGCGTTGACCGTTTCACCGGCGATGGCGAAGCTGCCCTCCGCTGTCTCGATCTGGCATGACACATCATCCCCGCGCGGCATCACTCGGCGCAGGAACGGGGCGTTGCGGACTTTGCCGGACAGGAACTTCTCACCCGTCCAGACATAGGCGTTGTTGTACGTGTCCTCCGGATCTTCGCCCGGCATCGGCGGGTAAGTTATGAAGCCGAAAGCCCGGCCATCAGGGAAAACCGCTTCCATCCAGGCGTGTCCGCGAAACGCGCCCATGGGCCGCACCGACTGGCGGCGAATGCGGCTGCCGAGGCAATTGAACGCCTGACTTTCGCCCGCCACGCTCAGCTCACCGCTGCCACGAAAGCAATGTTCGGTGCGCCAGCCATAGCCCATGGATCCGGCATCGGCGCGCTCCCGTTCTGTCATTCCGGCGAGCTTCTCCTCGCGGTAATCCTGCACCCAGGCGGGGGCGACCATTTCAAGTTCGACCGCCCAAGAAACCGGCACGCGCGTCCTGCCATCTAGGCCTTTGGACCGGCCCGCATCGGCATATGCGCCGAATTCTGCGCGGATCTGTTCCTCAACCGTGCCCTCCCACGCCTCGCCTTCATAGGACACGGCCCAGCGGCGGAACGGTTCGATACAGCGGAATGTCAACCCGTCGCTGCCCAAGGTATCCGGCCTGCCGCTTGGGCCGATCGGTGACTGCGAGCGCCCAACCGCGCTTTCGCGCAGAACCCGGCCATCGGCGAAAGCGACATTCATGTCATAGCGGTGCGTGTCCCACACCGCCCCCTGCGCCTCGATCCCGACACGCGGCAGGGCGAACTTGCCGTTCTCCTCGAAGATCCACACCGAGGCGCTTTCGCGCATTTCCGGGTCCGTAGGGCGGGCCGGAAACATGTAGTCGATGTCGCTTGGCAGTCCGCCGTTCCAGTCAGTCATGGTCAATCTCCCTGACCACATGGTGCCCCAACGCGGATCAGGGGCAAGCCGCCGCCGCGATACCTCTCAGTCACCGAGGATGCGGTGGCGGGCATCCATGATGTCGGCGAGGTGATTGACAGGATCGCCCGCCGTTACCCCAGCTTCGACCGGCATCAGAATGCCAGTGATCTGCCGCGCCCGGTCGCTGGCGAGGAACAGCGCGGCCTGCGCGCAATCCTCCGGATCACCGCGCCGCTTGAGGATCTGGTTGGAGAGATAGACCGCGTCAATTTCCTGATCGAGCGCGGCCAGCTTGTCACTCGCCGCGCCTTGCTGGAACGAGGAAAGTTGGGTGCGGATATGGCCGGGTACGAGGCAGTTCACCCGGATACCATATCGGCCAAGGTCTATCGCCGCAGACTTGCTGAACTGGTTGAGCGCCGCTTTCGATGCGCGATAGGTCATCATGGCATGGCCGGCGAGCATGCCGGCGATCGACGAATTCTGCAGGATCACTCCGCCGCCGTGCTGCATCATGTGCCGCGCAGCGATCTGCGTGCCGAGCATCGGCCCAAGCACGTTGACCCGCATTACCCGGTCGAAATCGTCGAGCTTGTCATCGATGAAGTCGGGATAGGCGCCGCAGGACATGCCGGCGTTGTTGAACATGATGTGGAGGCCGCCGAAGTGCGAAACCGCCAGATCTACCGCCGCTTGCACCTGCTCCCGGTTGGAAACATCGGTGCGGATGAAGACCGCGTTATCGCCAAGGCTGACGGCCAGCGCTTGCCCCGCATCCTCATCCATGTCGGCGATCACGACTTTTGCACCCTCGGCCACGAACAGCCGTACAGAAGCCTCGCCAATGCCCGAAGCGCCGCCGGTAATGACAGCGACCTTGCCCGATAGCTCAGCCATCAGGTTTGCCGCCGCGTGAAAGTAATCGGCAGGCTTTCAATCGTACGGGTGGCGACTGTCGGCACGTAGCGGATGTCCTCCACCGGGATCGCCAGCTTGATGTTGTCGAGGTGGCGAACGATCTCGCGCGCCATGACTTTCACTTCCATGCGGGCGAGCGCGAGCCCGACGCAGCGGTGCGAACCGCCACCGAAGGCCACGTGGCGCGCGATGTTGGGCCGGTCGAGATCGAACTTGCGCGGATCGGGGAACACCGTTTCGTCATCGTTGCCCGAGGCATAGACCAGCAACAGGTGCGCGCCTTCGGGAATGGTCGTGCCACCGACCACGACTTCCTTCGTCGCCATGCGGGAAAGCGCGCGGACCGGAGGTTCTATGCGCAGCAGTTCCTCGACGAAACGGGTCAGCTTGCGATCGTCCTCGACCACTTCCTTGAGCAGGTCGGCAAAGCCGTCGCGCGTGGTGATCAGGTAGAACAGGTTGCCGATAGCCGTGGCGGTGGTGTCATTCCCGGCGATCAGCGTGGCGCGAACCAAACTGACGGCTTCTTCAAAAGTCAGCTTGTCGGTCGTGCCATCAGGATTGGGCAGTTCGGCGTGGACCATGTCTGAAATCATGTCCTCGCCGCGGTTGGCCTCGCGCTCCTTCATCTTGCCGATGATGTAGTGTTGCAGGTCGCAGATCTGGCGGGCATTTTCCATCATCTGCTCGCGGTTCTGCATGCGGCCGATCTGCGCGGTGACAGCGACCGACCAGCGGCTGATCTGTTCTTCCATACCGTGGTCGAGCCCGAGTTGCTCGACGATCACCCGAATGGTCAGCGGCACGGCGATTTCCTTCACCGCATCGGCGCTGCCCTTGTCGGCGACGCTTTCCAGCAGTTCGCGCACGGCCGTGGTGATACGGGGCTCGAGCTCCTTCACGCGGTGCGCGGTGAAGGCGTTCTCCATCAGCTTGCGGATGCGCGTGTGGTAAGGCGGGTCCGACATGATCGCATCGGGGAAATAACCGCCGCCTTCGGTGCGCAGGATTTCCTGGAATTCGGCCTGCATCCCCCGCGCCTGCTGCGTGTGATAGCCCTTGTTGACCGAAAAGGTCATCGGATCGGACTGGACGAACAGGATATCCTCGTGCCGGGTGATCAGCCACGATTCCAGCTTTGGATCGAAATGCACCGGGTCGCCATGGCGGAGCGCCGCGTAGAAGGCGTTGGGATGCGCCTGGATGGCATGATCGGCGAGCGTGCCGGTAGCAATCAGCTCCTTGTCGGCGGGCGAGAGGTCCTGCGTTTCCATGTTCAATCCTGTCCCAGGTAATTGCTGGCACAATGGCGCAGCGCCAGGGGAGCGGCCATAGCCTTTATCGAACCAGCGCTTGCCCCCTGCGGCAAAGCTTTATCGAAGCGCTCAGGCGCTGGGCGCGACAGTGACTTCGATGCCGTCCAGCTCGGCACTCATCTTGATCTGGCAGGAAAGGCGGCTGCCCGCCCGCGGCTCGGCGGCCATGTCGAGCATGTCCATCTCGATGTCATCAGGCTGACCGACCTTTTCCATCCATTCGGCTGCCACATAGACATGGCAGGTGGCGCAGGAGCAGCCGCCGCCGCAGTCGCCGAAAATACCCTCGACTCCGTTCGCCTTGGCCACTTCCATAAGGCTCAGGCCTTCATCGACAGTGTCAAAGGTGCGGGTTTCGCCCTTCACGTCGGTCATCGTAACTTTGAGGCTGCCCATTGTACTCCACTCTCTCCCGGCGACATGGAAGGAGTGGAGCAGGCCGGCGATTCAGGCAAGGTCTGCCCGCCGCCTCGCCGTCAAGGGAAACGGCCAGTGCGCTGCCAGTCATTTGGCACAGGCGGTCATGCGCCTATCCTGCCTATGAGAGAAGCACGCATCCGTGCCGCAGAGAGGGTACCGCCAGTGGCCACCACCGCCATTATCAACGCGACAATTTTCGATGCGACCGGCAAGGCGCCGTTTACCGGACACGTGCTGGTTGAAGGCAACGCGATAGTTTCCGTCTCGCAAGGCGATGCCCCGCAGGCGGACACGGTGATCGAAGCAGCAGGCAAGTTCCTGATGCCCGGCATGACCGAAGGCCACGGGCACCTCTCCTTCGAAAACTGCGCCGCGACCGAACACCTGATCACGCCCACGCCTGAAGAACAGGTCTTCGCCGCCGCGCGCGGGGCCAAGGCGCTGATTGATGCCGGGTTCACCAGCGTTTACGGCGCTTCCGAGGCTAAACTGCGGCTCGGCGTGGCGGTGCGTAATGAGGTCAACGCCGGCCGCCTCCCCGGCCCGCGCATCCGTGCCGGCGGGCTGGAGATCAGCGTTACCGGCGGCATGGGCGATGAATCGACCGACCACAATCCGCGCATCGGCCCTTCCACCCTGATCAACGGGCCCGAGGAAATGCGCGCCGAAGTGCGCCGTCAGATTCGCGAAGGGGTAGACAACATCAAACTCGATGTCTCGGGCGACCCGTTCTACGCGTGGCGTGCGGGTACGGTCGGAACCCCATCCACCTGCTCGCCAATGCATTACGACGAGCTCAAGATGGCGGTCGATACCGCGCACAATCTGGGCCGCAAGGTCAACGTCCACACCCGCTCGGTCGAAGGATCGAAGATGTGCGTGCGCGCAGGGGTCGATGCGCTATTCCATGTCGAACATTCGGATGAGGAACTGCTCGACATGCTTGAAGAGGCGAAGGACCGCCTCTTCGTCGTGCCGACAATCGACCTGTTCCACCAGATGGTCACCGGCGGCGCGGCCTGTGCCGGCATCACCGCCGAAGTGGCAACCATGATGGGCGTACCGCCGCTGATCGAAGCCTCTATTGAAACGCACACAGCACTCCGCAAGCGCGGCGTTCGGCACCTGATAGGCGGCGACTATGGTTTTGTCTGGGCGCAGCAAGGTCAGCAGGCGCGCGATCTGGTCCGCTTCGTGGACTACTATGGCTACAGCCCCGCCGATGCCTTGGCCTGCGCCACCCGCAACGGTGGACACGCCATGATGGGCGATGGCTCGCTCGGCACGATCGAGGCGGGCAAGCTTGCCGACATGATCCTCGTCGATGGTGACGTTCTTGCCGACCTGTCCATCCTATCCGACACTGCGCGCGTGGTCATGGTCATGAAGGACGGCGCGCTGCACAAGTCTCCCGCCAACTGATCCGCGTAAGGTCGCCGAACGACCATTGAAGGAAACGAAGCCATGAATGTCGAAACCGGCAAGCTGCATCCCGGCGAGGCCCGCTGCCCGGCGATCTCCACGCAGGACATCATCGCCGCTGACAAGGTCGAGGCGCCCGGCTGGGTCCGCAGCGAAAGCTACGAATTCCTTGGCAGCGAAGACATTTCCAAGGATCGCTACATCAGCCCGGATTTCGCCCGGCGCGAGATGGAATCGATGTGGACCCGCACATGGCAATTCGCCTGCCGCGAGGAGCATATTCCTGAAGCCGGAGACTATTACGTCTACGATATCGGCCCCTATTCATTCATTGTCACCCGCATCGAAGACGGATCGATCAAGGCCCACTTCAACGCCTGCCTGCACCGGGGTACGAAGCTCAAGCCTTCGGGCACCGCCGGTTACGCGTCGAACATCAAGTGCCCGTTCCATGGCTGGACCTGGAACCTCGATGGCACCAACAAGAAAGTACTCTGCCCCTGGGACTTCCCGCATGTCGACCCTGACAAACTGACCCTGCCCGAAGCCCGCGTCGAAACACTGGGCGGGTTCGTGTGGATCAACATGGACGCCGAGGCCCCAGCGCTCCGCGACTATCTCGGCGCCAAGGCAGTCGAGCATATCGAGGCGTGGAAGCTGGAGGACCGCTACATCTACTGCCACGTGCAAAAGAGCTATCCGGCCAACTGGAAACTGACCGTGGAGGCCTTCATGGAGGCCTATCATGTGCTCGATACGCACCCGCAGGTCGCGCCATCGAACGCCGACGCCAATTCGCAGTACGATGTCTATGGCGAGCACGTGAACCGCTTCATCTCGTGCCTTGGCGTGATTAGTCCGCACCTGGAAGGCAAGTTCACCGAGCAGCAGATCCTCGACCAGTTCACCATCGGCGATGCTTCGGTCCTGTCTGACGATCGCCCGATGGTCGGCGATGGCACCGCGCGGCAGGCCATGGCCGATATGTTCCGGGGCATGTTCGAGCAGGCCACAAACAGCGACTTGTCGAACGTTTCGGATTCCGAACTGCTGGATTGCTTCAGCTATACGATTTTCCCGAACACCTATCTGTTCCCGGGCATTTCGCTGCCGATGGTCTATCGATTCCGCCCCGATCCCAAGGATCACCGCCGCTGTATCTACGAAGTGATGTTCATGCGCCCGGTCCCCAAGGACGGCCCGCGCCCCGATCCCGCAGAGCCTATCATCCTGCGTGATGACCAGTCGTTTGCCGAGGCGGAAGGCATGGACCCCGGATTTGGCAAAATCCTCGATCAGGATACCGACAACCTTTACGCGCAGCAGGAAGGGCTCGAGGCTTCAGCCAAGTCCGGGCTGACGCTCGGGAATTATCAGGAAATCCGTATCCGCCACTTCGAACGCGCAATCGACAAGTATGTTGCCATGCCGCCGAAGCTGCCGAGCCGCTGAGACGGGCGCGCACATGACCGATCTTGCCGGTCGCACGGTCCTCATCGCCGGGGCTTCCGCCGGACTGGGCGCAGGCTTCGCGCGCGCCGTGTCGGCCGTGGGCGGCAGGGTCGTGCTTGGCGCGCGGCGGCTCGACCGGGTGATGGCGCTGGCTTCCGAGATTGGCGATCGGGCTTTGGCGGTGCCACTCGACATCACCAGCGAAGACAGTGTGATCGCCGCCTTCGACGCCGCCGAGGCACGTTTCGGTTCGGTCGATGGAGTTGTTTGCAACGCAGGCGTCGGCACCGGCGGGCGGTCCACCGTTGTGCCCAAACAGGGTTTGCGGCAAGTGCTCGATACCAACCTGCTCGGCTCCTACCTCGTCGCGCGAGAGGGCGCGCGCCGGATGATCGCTCGCGGTAGCCGTGATAGCGGCGGGGGCCGGATCGTCATGATCGGATCGATCACAGCGGAGCAGAACGGCACGGGCGATGCCATGTACGCCGCGACCAAAGCCGGCCTTGCCCACCTCACCCGCCAGTTCGCGCGCGAATGGGTGCGGCAGGGGATCAACGTCAATTGCCTGCAACCCGGCTGGATTCCGTCCGAGATCAACGCCGAGTGGTTCGCGAGCGAACGCGGCCAGCAGGACATTGCCGGGCTGCACCGGGGGCGGCTACTTGAAAGCGACGCGCTTGACGACATGCTTGTCTACCTGCTGTCTGACCGCAGCCGGCAAGTGACCGGATCGACCTTCACCATCGATGACGGACAAAGCCTGTGAGCGCGCTGAAGGGATTGGTGATGGTCGAACTCGCCGAGCGCGTTTGCGGCGAATATTGCGGCAAGCTGATCGCGGATTTCGGCGCTGAGGTCATCAAGGTCGAACGGCCCGGCGGATCGCCGACGCGCAGCATGGGGCCGTTCAAGGATGGCCAGCCGGGGCCCGAGCGATCCGCGCTGTTCGCCTATCTCAACACCAACAAGAAATCGGTCGAGTTCGATCCGGCAGAACCCAGCGATCGCTCTAAGCTGGAAGCCCTGCTGGCCCGCGCCGATGCGCTGGTGGACGATCATGCCAACCCGCTGTTTTCGCCGGAGGACCTGTCCGCCCGATTCCCCCGCCTTGTTCACTGCCTGATCACGCCATTCGGCCAGGGTGCACCACCGGAATACCAGCAGGCACGCTCAATCAACGTGATCAACGCCGGCGGCTGGGCTTATCATTCGCCGAGCGAAACACCGGCTGACAAGCCGCCGCTGAAAGGCGCGGGACGGTTCCTTTCCGATTACGAAGCCGGCATCGACGCGGCGCTCTGTGTGCTCTCTTCGCTGCTGCGCCATCGCCGCACCGGATCGGGCCAGTTCATCGACATTTCAGAGGTTGAAGTGCAGGTAAACCGCACTGACACCGTGCTGGGCCGCATGCTCGCCGGAGAGCAGGAACCGAACCGCGCGCGCACCGCCTATGACATGGGCGGGCCGGCAACCAGCTTCGCCTGTGCCGATGGCTACCTCTACATTTTCATGACGACCAAGGCGCACTGGAAAGGGCTGATCGCGCTGATGGGCGCGCCGGACTGGGTGCAGGACTTTCCCGAGGACTGGCTCGAATTCCATTGCACGCCGGACCGCGTGGCGCAGTTTCGCGCGCATTTTGCGCTTTGGGCGAAAGACCAGCACAAGCATGTGGTCTCCGTCGACGGGCAGAAACTCGGCGTGACCATCGTGCCGGTGAACAGCGCGGCCGACCTGCCGGGCAACGAACAGTTCCAGCACCGCGGCTACTTCCAGTCGCTCACCCATCCGGTGCTTGGCGAGGCGTTGTATCCGACCGCCAGCTACAAGCTGAGTGCAACGCCGGTGCAACTGCGCTCCCCTGCGCCTGCACTCGGTCAACACAACGGGGAGGCATTCTGATGCCCCTTCCCCAACGCGGCGGGCCGCTATCGGGCGTTCGCATACTCGCCTTCACCAAGGTCTGGGCCGGGCCTTATGCCGGCAAATACCTCGCCCAACTCGGGGCCGAGGTGATCAAGGTCGAGTCGATGACCAACCTTGACGAGATGCGCGCCTATGGCGGGGTGGACATCGATGCCGCGCCCTATTTCCTGTCTATCAACCAGGAAGTGCTTTCTATCCAGGTCAACATGAAGACACCCGAAGGGCTGGAGCTGGTCAAGCAGATGGTCGCGACAAGTGACGTGGTGATCGACAACATCCGGCAAGGCGCGATGGAGCGTTCCGGGCTGGACTATGACAGCCTGAAGGCGATCAAGCCCGACATCATTCAGCTCTCGCTGAAGATGTGGGGCACTGAAGGCCCGCTGGCTTACCAGACCGGCTACGCCCCCTGCTTCGCGGCCCTGGCGGGGCTCAATTACCTCGTCGGACACGAAGGCGAAGTGCCGCGCGGCATGAACATCCGCTATGGCGATTCCACCGCCGGAGCCTATGCCGCGCTGGCCATAGTCGCCGCCCTGCATCACCGGGAGAGCTCCGGCGAGGGCCAGTTCATCGACCTGTCTGCGGTCGAGGCCATGACCAGCTTGATCGGTGACAGCCTGCTGGCGTGGAGCGTCACCGGCGACGTCCCACAGGCCGACGGCAACTACCACGCCGAGATGTGCCCGCACGGCGTGTACCCTTGCGCGGACGGCGAATGGCTCTCCATCGCGGTCGATGGCGAGGATGAGTGGGCCGCGCTGTGCGGCGAACTCGAGCTGGACGCCGCCCCCGGCCACGCTTCGCTCGCGGGACGACAGGCGGACCGGCACGCCATTGATGCCGCCATCGCCACCCGGACCGTTACCCGCGATGCCTCCCAGCTTGGCGAGACCCTGCGCGCCGCCGGGGTGCCGGCCTTCCGCTCGCAAAGTTCGATCGACCTGTGCTCGGACGACCTGATGTGGTCGCGCGGCGGCTACCGCATGGTGACCGACCACCGCACCGGCAGCCGCCCGATCATCGGCCCGCCCTGGCGCATGACTCCGGACGAAGCGCAGATTGAACGCGGCGCTCCGCTGCTCGGCGAGCACAACGACTATGTCTACGGCGAGCTGCTCGGCCTTCCCCCCGGCGATATCGCGGACCTGATCGCGCGAAAGGTCATCGACTAGGCCGCGCTTCCCGGCCAGCCTTGCAGGACTGCCCGGAGGACACTGCAATGGAACTCGCCTTTTCGATGCCGCACCTGCTTGAACTCAAGGCATCGATGCAGCCGTGGGAGCTGGGCGTCACTGGGGCGGACCAGACGCGGCTGGCAAAATGGGCGGAAAAGCTGGGCTTCGAGATGATCTGCGTGCCTGAACACCACATCATCCCGCGCCATCATATTGACTTGTCCGGGCCGTTCTACTTCCATGCCTTCGCCGGGATGTCCTACCTGGCGGGCGCAACCGAATCGATCCGGGTGAACTCGTGCATCTCCATACTGCCGCTGCAGAACCCCATCGTTTCGGCCAAGGCGCTGGCGACGCTGGACTGGATGTCGAGCGGGCGGGCGATGATCACCTTTGCTGCCGGCTGGCTGGAGGAAGAGTTCCAGATCCTTGGCGTGCCGTTCCACGAACGCGGCGCGATCTGCGAGGAATACCTTGCCGCCATCGTCGAGCTGTGGACCAGCGATAATCCGGAATTCGAAGGCAAATACGTCAGTTTCAAGGACGTCGCCTTCGAACCAAAGCCGGTGCAGAAACCGCACTTGCCACTTTGGCTCGGCGGCGATGCTGATCCGGTCCTTCGCCGCTGCGGGCGGTATTGTTCGGGATGGTGGCCGTTCCTGACCAAGCCCGAAACCATCCCCGAAAAGATCGACTACATCAAGTCGCAGCCCGACTATGCCGGCAAGCTTGAGGACGTGTTCTACGGCCTGTCGACCAGCCGGGTTGGCGAAGGCCATGTCGTGATAGACGATCCAAAAGCCCGCGCCGGTCAGACCAAGCAGGAGATCATCGACCGGCTGAACTGGTTCCGCGAACTCGGCGTGACGATGAGCGGCATTCCCATCCCGGCGGTCAGCGGGGTGGAGGAATATATGGACTACACCCAGTGGGTGGCTGAAGAGATCATGCCGGCGGTGCGGTAAGGGCACACTTCGCGAAGATACGTGCATCGTCATCCTGAACCTGTTTCAGGATCCATCGTGCCTGACCCTCAGGTCCCGGTGCAGAAAGCCAGCTGCGCCGTTGCGCTTCTGATCTGGCGTATGGCGTGTTGTGCGAAATGGATCCTGAAACAAGTTCAGGATGACGGAATCCAGAAGTGGCCAAGCATCCACCTAACCCCAGATCGCTTCCGCCGCCGCCGCCGCATTGGCACCGCGGCCACCCAGTTCTCCGGTGAGGAACTTCAGGCGATAGGTCCACAGGTGCAGCGGATGCTCCAGCGTCATGCCCATCGCGCCCATGAACTGATGGAAGTCATATCCCACCCGCTTCGCCGTATCGAGCGCATGGCTCACGGCCAGAGCAGCATCGCCATAATCACCACTGCCGGCCGCGCGCAGGGCGAGCCAGTAGGCGGCGTTCGTCAACACTTGCGTTTCCGCCATTCGGTGACGCAACGCCTGGAAAGTGGCGATCGGACGGCCGAACTGCTTGCGCTCGGAAGTGTAGGTTTTCACGCTATCGAGCGCCGCCGCGAGCAAGCCCGCCGCTTCCGCCGCCACGCCGACGCGCCAAAGGCGCAGGGCCTCGGCCGAGACCATATCATGCAGTCGCGCATCGGCGGGCACTTCGGTGAGGTAGGCGAGCGGATAGGCGTAGAGCGGTTCGTCAGTCACAGCGCGCACATGATTCGCGCTGGCAGTGAAGGTCTTCACCCCCCCCTCGCCAACGACAACCACCGTCGCCCCCGGTTTCAGGTAGCGCACCGGGCGACCAAGCCGCCCTTCCTCGACCAGACACAGCGGGCGCGGCAGGTCGGGATCGAGCGCGATGCGCAGCAGCGCCGAAGCGCCGGCTTCCAACGCAAAAGGCAACCTAGCGAGGCGTTCGATCACCAGCGCCGCAGTGACCGGCCCCAGTTCTTCCATCGCCATGACATCAAGAAACCCGCCCTCGGCCAGTTCGGCATCAAGCTCGTCGCTGACCAGTGCCAGCGAACAATCGTGCATCGGCACGGAGGCATAGGGACGCGTCAGACCATCGAGAAAGTCGATAATCTGGCGTTGGTCTTCGTTCAGCGCGAGGTCCATTACCTTGGCTCCCTCGGCAGTTCGAGCACGTCGCCCGCGATAATGTTGAGCTGGATTTCCGCCGCACCGGACGCGATGCCGGCAACGATCCCGCGCTGGTGGTGCATCTTGAGATAGGGCGAGCCATCGGCCAGCGCCTCGGGCACGAATTCCACCACAAATTCGCACACCGCGCGTTCGGCCATGACCGTGGCAAACCGCGCCGAGCTGGCCTCTGGCCCAACGCCGAATCCTTCGCTGCGCTTTTGCACAATGGCATAATTCGCCGTCCGCGCGCCTTCGCAAAGCGCGGCGCAGCGGCCAGCCTCGGCCTTGACGATTTCGCCGGTCCAGTCGCCGCGATCTTTCAGCATCGCCACCGCCCGGTCGAGCGCGGTGCGCGCCAGATGATAGCGCGGGATGCCAAGGCGTTCGTTAGTCAGCGAATAGCCGATGATTTCCCAGGCCTGCCCTTCTTCGCCAAAGCGCTGGCCGATTGGCACGATCACATCGTCGAAGAACACTTCATGGATGTCGCCCTCGCCGATCAGGCTCGGGATCTGACGCACGGTGATGCCCGGCGTGTCCATCGGCACGAGCAGGATGGTGATGCCGCGCTTGCGATCGTCGCTGGTGCGGGTGAGCAAGAAGCAGGTGTCGGCCAGCCCTGCGTAACTGGTCCAGATCTTCTGTCCGTTGACCCGGTAATGCCCGCCTTCAAGAACGGCGCGGGTGCGCAGGCTCGCGAGGTCTGAACCGCTGTCCGGCTCCGAAAAGCCCTGACACCACAGCATTTCGCCATTGGCAATCTGCGGCAGGTAATGCGCCTGCTGGTCCGGGGTACCATAGCGCATCAGCGTCGGGCCGATCCAGTTGACGTTCATGTACTGGCCGCCACGCGGCTCGCCAAATTCCCACATGACTTCGGCCAAAATCTGCTGGTGCCAGGGATCTAGCCCCTGCCCGCCGTGTTCGACCGGCCAGTGCGGGAACAGCATACCGTTATCCGCCAGCTTCCGGCAGAATTCGGCGGCGAATTTCGTCAGCGCCGGACTGGCCGGACCGTGCTGCGAGAAGGCCTCCCAGTCAGCCGGCAATTCCGCATCGAGGAAGGCGCGCAGCTTGTCGCGAAACGCCTGCTGCTCTTCGTTCCAGGTGAATTCCATGGCGGAAGGGTTAGACGAGCGGCGAGCAAGGTTCCAGACCCGGCGGCAACGCTGGGGTGATAGTGCCCTTGCCCGGTTGCGTGCCGCTGCGCCTTGGGGGCACAGGTGGCGCAAAGGAGCTTTCCCATGGATCTCAATGTCGGCGCCGAATGCCTGAAGCTGGAACGCGAAGGCCCTATCCTGTGGTGCACCATCGACCGCCCCCATGCGCGCAACGCCTTTACCCCGGCGATGTACTTCGGACTCAAGCGCGCGGTGCGGCTGGTCAATGACAAGAACAACGATCTGCGCGCGATGATCATCACCGGGACGGGCGACGTATTCGCCCCCGGCGGTGACCTTGGCGGGCGTTACGAGCCGGGCGACGAAAAGGTACCTGAAGGGCTGACGTACGAGAGCCTGCCCTTTGTCGCTATCCGGGAATCGAACGCCCCCGTAGTGAGCGCCGTGAACGGGATCTGTCAGGCCGGCGGGCTGCTGGTGGCGATGATGAGCGATGTTGCGGTGGTCTCCGAACGCGCAACCTTCCGCGTGCCCGAATTGCTGCGCGGGATTGTCGATGCGACATACGCCGCAATGTTGCCCGCCCATGTCGGCATGGCGCAGGCGCGTGACTTGCTGCTCACGGCACGCTCGATTGACGCGGCAGAGGCCCACCGCATCGGATTGGTCAGCCGGATCGTGCCGCACGAAAACCTGCGCGCCGAGGCGCTGAAGGCGACGGTCGAACTGCTGAAAGCCGCGCCCGAGGCCCGCGCGCATGTGAAGCGGATGCTCAACCAGCAGTATGCGCCTATCGACTTCGAAACGATGTTCGCCTCCCTCGCCTATGGCACGGAGGTGCGCGAAGGGATGAAGAGCTTCATGGAGAAGCGCCAGCCAAACTGGATTCCGGACGACCTGCCGGAGATTTAGACCGTCGCCACCGGGTTGCCATATACCTTGCGCAGTTCATGTTTGGCGAGCTTGCCTGAGGGAATGCGTGGCAGTTCCTCGACGAAATCGTAGCTGCGCGGGCACGTCACGGCCGAAATGCGCCCCGCGCACCATTCGCGCAGTTCGTTCTCTAAATCCGGCCCGGCATCGGCCCAGACCTTTGGCTGGACCACGGCCTTCACCCGCTCGCCATATTCGGGATCGGGCACACCGATAACCGCCGCGTCCATCACCTTGGGGTGGACGATCAGACAATCCTCGATCGCTTGCGGATAGATGTTCACCCCGCCTGAAATGATCATGAAGTCCTTGCGGTCGGTGAGGAACAGGTAGCCGTCCTCATCCAGCCGGCCGATGTCACCGACCGTGAACCAGTTGGCGTGATCGGGATGGGTTGAGCGGCGCGCCTTTTCGGGGTCGTTGAGGTAATTGATCGTCCGTCCTTCGGGCGCTTCGAACCAGATCACGCCGGGTTCGCCCGGGGCCAGTTCGCGGCCATCGTCGTCGCAGATGTGGATCGGGCCCATGCTTGACCGGCCTACCGAACCGGGCTTCTTCAGCCATTCCTCCGCCGTGATGGCCGTGGCGCCGACGCCTTCGGTGCTGGAATAGTATTCGAAGATGCAGTTGCCCCACCAGTCGATCATGCGGCGCTTGATCTCAACCGGGCACGGTGCGGCGGCGTGGATCGCCAGTTTGAGCGAGGAGTGATCGTACTTTGCCCGCACCTCGTCAGGCAGCGCCAGCATGCGCACGAACATGGTCGGCACGAACTGGGCGTGGTTGACCTTCCACTGGTCGATGGCCTTCAGCGTCTCCTCGGCATCGAACTTGCGCAGGGTGACGAAAGTGCCGCCAAGACGCTGGGTGATCACCATGCCGGACAGCGGCGCGGCGTGGTACAGCGGGCCGGCGTTCCACGCGATGAGCGGATCGAAGGGGCGGTACATATCGGGCCGCCCCTCGGACGGGTTGAACTCGTCGATCGGGCCGGGCGTGAACGGCACCGCGATGCCCTTGGGCCGGCCAGTGGTGCCGCTGGAATAGAGCATGTGGAAGCCGGAAATCTCGTCCGGCACCGGCGTGGACGGTTGCTCCGCCATGGCTTCGCCAAGGGAGGTTGCGCCCGGAATTGCCTCATCGTCATCGGCAAACAGGATCGCCTCGACGCCGGGAATGGTCCCCCGCGCCTCGCCCGCCAAGGCGCGCGGCGTGGCTCCCACCGACGCTGAGAGGACCAGCAGTTTCGAGGCGGAATCGCCAAGGATATAGGCGGCTTCCTCGGGCTTGAGATGCGTTGACAGCATCGTCACGAACACCCCGCACCGCGTCGCCCCCCAGTAGACCACCGGCATCAGGAGCGAATTGCGCATCATCACGCCGATGCGATCACCCGGCTGCAAGCCCCGGGCTCGCAGCACGTGGGCGAAGCGGTTCGATTGCTCGTCCAGCTCGCGGTAGGTCAGCACCTCACCGGTGTCGGCGATTACCAGCGCCGGATGATCGGGCTTGCTGCGGGCATGGGACGAGGGATGATGACCGGGCATGACCGCTCCTGTGATGGGGAGCGGCCAGCCTATCGTCTCACCGGGGGCATGCAATCGCCACACCTTCGTCCCGGCGATCAAGTGCCTACTTCAGTGCGAGCGCCGCCGCTTCGGCATCGCAGCTAGCGGGAGCCTGCCTTCCAGCGACTGCCTTCGCCTCTTCCCGCGCGGCGGCCAAATCGGCCTGGAACTCCGGCACCGACTGAAGCCGGGCGAACACGGCCGAGGCAACCACCTGACCCTGCTCGACATCGGAGAGCCAATGAACGTTGCAAATCCGGCGACTGTCGCCAAAGGCCCTGCCGCGCGCGACGAGTTCGGCCGTACGGTCGGGGAATATCTCCGCCAGCACCAGCGACATGCCCCAGCCAATGCCGGAATGGCCGGAAGTGTAGGAGCCGTTGGTGCGGAGCATGCCTTCCTGCGTCGGCGTGCAGGTCGGCTTGCCGTTCACCACGAAGGGACGCTTGCGCATGTACTTCTGCTTGGTCGGCGCCGAAGCCAGCCCGAACGAACCCATCGTGCGGCGCAGCAGCGCATCGATCTTCGGCGTCGTCACCGGGCCGATCGCGACCCCGGCGGCGCAGGAAAATGCGCTAGTGGCTTGGGGCGAAGTCAGGTCTGCATCGCGCGCGGCGAGGGCGAAGCGGGGCGTGCCTTGCAGCTTTACCGCAGCCTTCTGCGCCGCCTTGTCGCGCGCCTCTTCCGCAGATCCGTTGGCGGGCGGCGGTGGATCGAGCTTCAGGCTGTCGGGCACGGCCTCTTTCGCGAGGTACGGCTTCATGCTGAACACGCTCTGCTGTCCAGATACCTGCCCCGCAGCGATGACCGACAAAGCCAGCCCGCCAACAATCCAAAAGCCCTTGCGCGTCATCACAATCCCTCCACCATCAGGCACCTGTAAGGCGCCGCCTTTTGCCGAAGCTTGACCTTTTCCTGATATTCCGGACTGAAATACCATGCCTTCGCCGCGTCGCGATCCGGGAACTGGAGCACGACAACGCCATCTGCCGCATCGCCCTCAAGAGTTTCAAGCTCGCCATAGACGACCAGCGGCTTCATCGCGCTGGCGGCGGCATTGGCGCCGCGATTGCCGGATTGATAGGCTGCCATCGCCTCGTGATCGACGATGGTCCCTTCGCGAATGAAGATCATGTAAGTTGCCATGGCCAAGGGCTAGCCGACGCCGTTCTCGTTGACCATCCAGTTCACGAAGCGGTGCAGCGGATACATTCCGTCCCACGGCGTGCCGACGGTCGAAGGCCCAGCCTCGCCCAGCGGGCAGACCCGCTGCGCCCCGCCTGCGCCGAGCCGATCACGGTAATCGGCCATGCGTTCGGACGGGTAAAAGCCGATGGTCTGCGTGGCGACGTTGACCCATTTCACCGAGTCATCGAGGCTATCGACGCGCACGACATTGCCGATCTTGTTGATCGGGTGGAAATCGACCGGCTCTTCTGAACGGATCACCAGCCCCTTGCCGTCGGCGCGGCCCCAGGTGCCGTATTCATCGTCCATCATCATCAGCGCCTCGACCTCGTCGCGCAGGCCGACCGAGAGCGGGCGGACATCGCCGGAAGCCGCGGCGCGTTCGGCGATGTTGCGCTGGAATTTTGCGCACCACTGGTCGACCTTGTCCTGCGGCCCTTCGACAAACTGGAAGCGGCTGGCGGCGCAAGCTTCCTGATTGAGCATCATCAGATCCGCCGCGCACTTGGCCGCGGTTTCCTCCATGATTTCCTCGCTGGCGAGCGCTTCCTTGCCGAGCATCGAAATCGAGGTCTTGGGATCGAACGAGACCAGCTGGAAACCCGGGCCGAGATACTTGACGACATTGTTGATCGCATCGCCGCCGCCCCAGGCGACAATCTTGTCGAAGTACTGCGGGCGATAAAGGACGTTCTCCACCGCCGCGTCGCCGCCGCGCCAGTAAACTGCGCTCATCGATTTGACGATCGGGTGATCGGGATCGATCTCGGCCATCGTCCGCAGGATCGCGACGGTATAGAACGGATCGGCGCTGCTCATCTTAAACAGGTTGACCGCCTTGACCAGCGCACCTTGGGCGATCGACTTGACCGCCACCCCCGGCGAATTGCCCGGTAGGACGTGGATCAGGCGCGGCGCATAGGCGCGGACCATGGCCTTGCGGCCGTTGAAATCCTCCTTGGGCACCCAGCCATCGAGCGCGCCGGGATCGCGGAAGTTCTGTTCAACCTCGGCTTGCAGGATGCGCTTGTCGAGATAGGCGACCGCATGCTTGCCAACCGTTTCGAACACCGAGCGCGGCAGGATGTGTGTCGAGGCCATGCGGTCGAAACACTCGTGGACATACTGGTTGTCCGGCGCGACAAGGCGCTGGCCAGTTTCGACGAGGAAATCGATGATCTCGCTAACCGGCACATTGAGCAGCGGCGGCACTTCGGTGCGCTTGGGGATCGCCTTGTCGAACGGGATGTTCGGCGTGGCGAAGGTCACGCCCAAATCGCGCGATTTCTGGATGACATCGGTGCCTTCGACAAGCTCGCCGCGCAGGAAAAACGGTGCTGAGACGATGGGTTCGCCGGTCTCGGTTTCAGTCTGCGCGTTCATGCCACCCCCCTCACATAAGCGTCGATGGTGCCAGCGCAGCCGATCTTGTCGTCGCCTTCAAGGTCGGCATAGCGGGCGATATTGTCGCGGATCGATGGGCCTTTGTTGCCGCAGGCGCAGGGACTGTAATCAAGGCTGATCTTGTCGCCCGAGATCACCCCGCCCCAGCGCCCGTCGAGCGACAGGTCGAAGAAGGCAGCGCGGCCTTCGATTTCGCCGCCGTTCACGTCATACGGTTCCAGCGCATCGCCGTCCTTGTTGAGGATCATCGGCACAATCCATGGCGGCACGTGATAGCGGTTGCCCTCGCGGCACTTGGGCATGCCGGAATTGAGCTCCTGCATCGAATAGTTCTGGAAGTCCTGCTCGGGCCGGATGTTGAAGGTTTCGTGGACAAAGAGCTTGTAGTCCGCCGGCAATTGCGCGCGCTTCAGCCCCCCGCCGACATAGATGCAGTTGTCGGGATTGAAGTCCTTGGCGGAATAGCCCTTGTCGCGCACGGCCTTGGCCACGGCATAAAGCCCGCTCCACAGGCCTGAGACCATCAGCAGCTTGTCGCGGTTTTCAATGATATTCTGGGCGGTGAGTTCAATCGCATCGTCGAGCACCTGCTGGCGCCCAGCCGAGGTTGCCTCGAAATCGGCGATCTCCTGCGGGCTGGCCGTGCCATCTGCCATCTTCTTGCGCATCACCACCATCTTGGTCAGCGATCCCACGGTGATCGGCGGCACGGGATAGCTCCAGCGACCCAGCGCGGGATCGGAAAACGCCTTGGTCTGGGCCTCGCCGATGGTCTGGTTCTTGGGCACGGTCGCTACCGGCGCGCAGCCGACCATATAGCGGTTCGCTTCCGGCTTTACGCCCGACCCCCACGAGAAAACCTGCACCGTATCGAGCTTCGACCAGTCCATGTCTTTCTGGCTGGCGATCAACATGGCCGACTTGCCGGTGGTGCCCGATGAGCACGAGATGAAATAGCCCTTGGCCGCTAACCGCGCGATCCAGTCATCGATGTCGGTGATGCCTTCAAGGTCCACACCTTCGATCGGATAGGGCGAGACAGTGCCGAGCCACTTAGTCAGGCGGTCCCAGCGTTCCTCCATCAGGAAGCTTTCGGGATAGGATTTATAGGCCGTGTGCGGGAACAGCAGCGGGACCATATCCTCGACAGATTTGATCTCCTCGATCCCGGCTTCCTCGGCGCGGTGGCGCAGCAGCTTGATCTTGTCCTTGCGGTCCTGGAATCGCTCGTTGAGCGCCTCAACCTGAAGGTCGCGCAGTTCGGCGGCGGTGTGGTTGAAACGATCGGGCGCAGCGACATGGCTGAGCAATTTCTCGACGGCAGAGGTCACTTCGCGCATCCTTTTCCCAAGGGTCCATGTCGAGACTCGACAAATGGCAACTGATGCGTATCATTATTTGGTGATTCGGAGAGCTGTGCAAGTGAAAAATGCGAAGGCCCTGATTTGAAAGATACTTTGCCCCTCACCCGGCCCCCCCTCACACGGAGAGGCGCTGGACGCCCTACGAAGGAACAGGCTGAGGCACGTTCCGAGGAACTGCTCGGCACCGCGCTCGACATGTTTCTTGAGCATGGGTTCGAGCTGACGACGATCGAGATGATCGCCGTGCGCATGAACATGACCAAGCGCACGGTCTATGCGAAATTCCCCGACAAGGCGGCGCTGTTCCTCGCATCGGTGCAGCGCGCGATCGAGCGGCAGATTGTGCCGGCCAAAGACCTTCGCGCGCTCGACAGCGGGAGCCTGCGCGAAACCTTGCGCGCCATCGGGCGGCAGCGCATCGGGCTGGTCCGGACGCGTAACGGCCTGCGCCTGCAACGGATCATCAACACCGAAAGTTTCCGGTTCCCGCAGCTGCTGATGCTCAATTACAACCAAAGCGCGAAGCCGGTGACGGACTTCATCGTCGAACTTCTGGAACGCGAGGCAGCGCAGGGCCGCGTGCGTGCCGCCGATCCCAAACTGGCAGCCAGCGTGTTCCTTTCCATGGTGGTGAGCGGCCCGGTGCGCCAAATCGTCGCCGGCGAACCACCCGCAGCGGACCACATCGATGCCCTGGTCGACTTTGCCGTCGATCTGTTCCTTGACGGGATGCGGCCACGTTAGAACGACACGAATACCGACAAGAACAAGCCAAAAGGAGGGGAGAGCCATGACAGGATATGCCAAGGAATTCGGACTGAACTGGCACACGCTGCTCGCCTGCGCGATCGGCATGTCGCTGGGTTCCGCCGTCAGCCACTACACGATGAACCTGCTGGGGCCGGCCATGCTCAAGGAATTCGGCTGGTCGCGCGCGGACTTTGCGCTGATCGGGTCGATCACCTTGCTGACCATGCCACTGATCCCGCTGGCCGGCCGCTTCACCGACCGATTCGGCTCACGGGTGGCGGCGATGGTCGGGTTCACGGTCGTCCCGCTGGGCTTCATCGCCTATACCTTCATGTCCGGATCGATCGTGCAGTTTTTCGCGATCTACCTCGTCCAGCACATATTCGGCGTGCTGACGACGACGCTGGTTTTCGCGCGCGTAATCGTCGAGCGTTTCGACGCGGCGCGCGGCATGGCGCTGTCCTTGCTGATGACCGGCCCGCCGCTCGTCGCCGCGATTGCCGTGCCGCTGCTCGGTCGGCTGATCCGCGAACATGGCTGGCGTTCGGGTTGGCTGACGCTGGCAGCGCTTTCCGCCATGGCGGGGATCATTGCCATCACCGTGATGGGGCGGTCTGCCAACAAGGCGCGGCCTGCCCGCCACGAGGTGCACCTTGGCATGGGCGAATTTCTCGCCCTGCTGCGCCATCCGGCGTTCTTGCTGCTGGTCGGCGGCATGATCCTCGTCAACCTGCCCCAGGTCTTCGTCTCGTCGCAGATGGTGCTCGTCGTGCAGGAGAGCGGGGTGAGTGAAATGCTCGCCGCGTGGATGATCTCGTTCTATTCGATCGGCGTGATCATCGGCCGCTTCGGCACGGGGCTGGCACTCGACCGGGTGCCTGCAAGGGCAGTGGCGCTGGCGACGCTGGCTATCCCGGCGATCGGCTACCTCGTGCTCTATTCCACACTGACGGCAACCTGCGTGCTGGTCGGCGCGGTGCTGATCATCGGCCTGGCGCAAGGGGCGGAGGGCGACATCGGTTCGTTCCTCGTCAGTCGCAAATTCCGCATGAAGAATTTCAGCCTGCTGCAAAGCTTCGTCACCGCATCGATCGGGCTTGGCTCGGCTATGGGTTCGCTGTTCATGAGCTTCACGCTGCGGCGGACCGAAAGCTACGATTCATTCCTCATGCTGGCGGCGGTGACCACGGTCATCGGCGCCGTGCTGATCTACCTCGCCGCCCGCGCTCCGACAGTGAGCGACGGCCCCATAGAGCCTGAACAAGGAGTGTTCGAATGACCCGTCCCGTCGTCGTCATCACCGGAGCCAGCGCCGGCATTGGCAAGTCCGCCGCGCGGATGCTGGTTGCCAAGGGCTGGCAAGTCATCGGCACCGGCCGCGATCCATCGCGCAGCGCGGCGGCAATTGCCGAGATCGAGGCAGCCGCGCAGGACGGCGGCAGCTTCACCATGCTGCGCGGCGATTTTGACTCCATGACGGACGTCATGCGCGTGGCGGACGAGGTAAAGGCGCTCACGCCCCGGCTAGACGTGCTGGTCAACAATGCTGGCGGCGTACGCGACCGCATCATCGAGGCGGCGGACGGCACCGAGGCGACCTTCGCTGCGAACCATCTCGCCCCGTTCCTGCTGACGCGCGAGCTGCTGCAGCTGCTGAAAGCAACTGCGGAGAGCCAGCCCGCCGGATCGGTGCGGGTCATTGCGGTCGGATCAAGCGCCCACCGCCGGCCAGACGGCCTCGACTGGGACGACCTGCAGAGCTTCGGTTCGGACACCAACATGGCCTATTGCCGCGCTAAGCTGGCCAACAACCTGTTCACCCGCGAACTTGCGCGGCGCTTGGCCGGCGACGGCATTGTCGCGCAGGCCATGCATCCCGGCGTCGTCGCGAGCAATTTCGCCAGCCACGGTGATGAGAGCATGCAAAAGCACATGGCCGCCGCGCCCACTGTCTCGCCCGACGAACCAGCCGAAACCATCGTCTGGCTGGCCACCGATCCCGAAGGCGGGCGCGAACCGGGGCGCTATTTCTACCAGAAGTCCGAGGAGACCCCCGCCCCCGCCGCGCTTGACGATGCCGCCGCCGCGCGGCTGTGGCAAGAAAGTGAAGCGATCCTCGCCAAGATCGGTATTTAGGCGCTCAGCCCACGCAGTTCGGCCACGATACGGAATTCATCCGCATTGTTGGCCGGAACGCCAAAGCCGGCGGCGGTATCGTTGATCGCGTCCCAGTGCGCCGCGACCGTTTCGGCATCCATCGGCGCGTCCTGCGCATAGCCATCGCACACGCCGACGAAAGTCTGGCCCAGCCGTCCGCCGAGCATCGAATAGATACCGTGGTTCGTCGTGCAGGCCTTGCTGGCAAGGTAGGACACCAGCCCGGTCGTGTAGCCCGGATCGAAATAGGGCCACATGGATCGCGACCACGGATTATTGCCCATCTTGGCGGCATCCATTTCCATCGTCATGCGGCTCATCGCATTGGGCATGACGGCATTGCACAGGATGCCGTGCGGCGCTCCGGCCAGTGCAAGGTTGAGCGTCAGCCCCATGACCCCGCCCTTCGCCGCGCCATAGGCCGCGAGCGCCGCATTGCCGAGCGTGCCGCCGGAACTGGTGGTGAAGACCAGACGGCCATAGCCCTGCGCCTTCATATGCGGCCAGGCAGCTTGTGCCACGTTCCATGATCCGCCGACATGGACCGCCAACAGAGCGTTGAGATCGTTCAGCGTCAGGTCTTCGAAATCGCCATAACGCATGGTCCCGGCGTTCGCGATCACGCCATCGATGCGGCCGAAAGAGTCGAGCGCACATTGAATGATCGCCTTGCCGCCCGCTTCGCTGGCCACGCTGTCATAATTGGCGACAGCGATGCCGCCAGCCGCGCGGATTTCATCGACAACTGCATCGGCATAACTTTTCTGTTCGTTGCCTTCAGACCCGTCGGTTGCCCCGCCAAGGTCATTGACCACGACCATGCCGCCGCGTCGCGCGATGTCGATGGCATAGGTCCGGCCAAGGCCCCCGCCCGCGCCGGTCACGACGACGACCTGACCTTCGTAGCTGATCGTCATGCGGCGGGCTCGGCATCCCAGACCAGGGGCAGGAATTCGACGCCGAAGGTGCGCCCGGTGTGATAGCGATAGTCCTCACCCTCGCGGATGCGGATGTTGCGGAACCGTTCGAGGAACAGTTCAACCACGATCCGCAGTTCGCGCTTGGCGAGGTGAATGCCAAGGCAATTGTGCGTGCCGGTGCCAAAGGCGATGTGCCGGGCCTTGCGGTCGATATCGACTACGTGCGGATCGGCGAACACCTCCGGATCGCGGTCGGCGAGCATCAGCGGCAAGTGGATCTCGTCCCCCGCCTTCATCTCCACCCCGTGGAACACGTGATCGCGCGCAAGGTTGCGGTGCGTAACGACCACCGAATAGGCGCGGGCGAATTCCTCGACCGCCGGGCCGATCAACTCGGGATCGGCGCGCAGCCGGTCCTGCAGGTCTGGATCCATCGCAAGATGCCGCAATATCCAGCCGAGGGTCGAATAGACCGTGTCCAGCCCTCCGACATAGAGCACGTAGAACATGCCCATCGATTCCAGATAGGTAAGCTCGCGGCCATCGACCTCACCGTGAACCATGGCATCGAGCAGCGGATTGCCGGCGGTCTCCAACTGCTTTTCGCGGTGTGCCTTGAGATAGGCATAGACAGACCGCGCCGCCTTCACCCGGTCCATCATGTCGGGCGCGCGCATGATGCCATCCTCCCATTCGATGAACTGGTCCAGCATCGAACGCGGCATGTCTAGCAGATCAAGGAAGACGTAAGACGGATAGGGAATCGCGAAGTCGGAGACGAATTCGCAGCCACCCTGCGCCGCGAAATGGTCGATCAGTTCGCTCGCCGATTTGCGCACTGCCACTTCCAGTTCGCGCAGCGCCTTGGGGGTGAAATGCGGATTGAGGATGCGGCGATAGCCGTGGTGCGCCGGCGGATCGATCTCGATAGGATTGAGGCGCACGTTTTCGCCCACAAGGTCAGCGATCATGCCGTGGCGTTCCGCGGTGAAGTTTTCGTAATCGATCATGACTTCGCTGATCAGGTCATGGCGGGTAACCACCCAGCCAGAGCGGCCATAGGCGACATTGGTGCACCAGCGGACTGGCGGTCCATCATGGAGGCGGCAGATGGCCGCCCAGGGATCATTGCCTTCAGAGGTGAACGCGTCAAAATCGGCGTTCCAGACAAGGCCCGGACGGACATGCGGCGGAATTGCAAGCTCAGCGGCTGTTGCCATGGTTCTCTCCCGGTTCAGTCCGTCGGCTCCCATACGGCTGAACTCTTGTTCGACAGGTCTGTGGCAAATTAAACATTCCGTCAAGCCGATCCGCTGCGACGGGATTGACGGGCGACGCTTCAGCGCGAAAGGGCAATCGGACGTACCTCTGGAGCCAAGCCATGATCGCCCCTGACCGCCCCCGCCGTTCCGCCCTCTACATGCCAGCTTCAAACGCACGCGCGATTGAAAAGGCACGGTCCTTGCCCGCCGACGTCATCATCCTTGACCTGGAAGATGCCGTTGCGCCCGAAGCCAAGGCGGAGGCCCGCGCGGCGGCGGTTGCGGCAGTCAAGGCGGGCGGCTTCGGCGCCCGCGAAGTGGCGATCCGGGCCAATGGACTCGACACCGAATGGGGCGCGGAAGACCTTGCCGCTATCGCCGCGAGCGGGGCCGATGCCGTGCTGGTGCCCAAGGTATCGTCACCGGCGGACATTGAAGCCTGCGAAAGTGCGCTGCGATCCGCCCCTGCCTCGATGCAGCTGTGGGCGATGATCGAAACATGCGCGGTGGTTGGCCAGCTTGATGCCGTCGCCGCCACCGCGCGATCGACGCGGCTGTCGCTGTGGATCATGGGGGTCAACGATCTCGCCAAGGAAATGCGCGCCAAGCTGACGGCGGAGCGGACGCCGTTCCTGCCCGCCCTCACCCTCGCGGTCTGCGCGGCGCGGGCGCATGGCATCGCGGTGCTTGACGGCGTGTGCAACGAGTTCCGCGACCTCGATGTGTTCCGCCGCGAAGCCGAACAGGGCCTGCTCTACGGCTTCGACGGCAAGAGCCTGATCCACCCCGACCAGATCGCCCCGTGCAACGAAGTGTTCTCACCCAGCGAAGCGGAACTGGCGCAGGCTGGCGCGATCATCGCCGCCTTTGCCCTCCCGGAAAATGCCGGCAAGGGCGCGATCCGGGTCGATGGCAAGATGGCCGAGCTACTTCACCTTGATCAGGCGAAGCGGCTCGTGGCCATAGCGGAACGTATCGCCGCGCTCAGCTGAAGCGGGCGAGCACGTGCGCCATGTCTGCCGTGGTGCGGATGCCCGGGGCGGCGGCGCAGACGGCGGGGATGGCATTGACGGCGCGGTGGGCGGTGAAGCCGGGCGTGACGCTCGGATAAGTCGCCTCGTCCACCGGGAATGTGATGTTCACTTCCATCGGTGTGCCGCCTTCGACCAGCACCTTCCAGCCGCTTTCGCGCAGGTTCCAATCGTGGTGCTCAATGTCGGTGGTGCAGTACCAGTTGGCGCGGAAGCGCAGGCGCGGCTTGCCGTCCTTGACGCCCTCGATGGTGATGCGCTGGGCACCGACGGTGCCAGCCTCAATCGTGCCGGCAGCGATCTGAACTGTGCTGTTCGCGCCTGAAAGCTCGCCAAAGGCGCGCCATTCGTCGATCTCCAACCCGATAGCCTTGGCCACCTGAGCAAGGCTGGCGGCGAAATCGTGCTTCACGTAATCGACCTTCCGCTGGTCGAACTGGCCGACCGAAACGCCGTAGCCCATGACGTTGAAAATCAAGTCGGGCGAATTGCGGCTGGTCATGTCGGCATATTCGTCAATCGTCACGCAATCGAGCTGGCGCGACATCGAGACGATCGGCAGCAGCATGGCCTCGGTAATGAAACCCGGACTGGAACCAGTCGAATAGATCGAGCTGTTGCCGGCGGCGCAGGCCTCCTCGATCCGCTCGCGGGTTTCGGGGGCCATGCTTGCTGGGTCGTGGAAATCACCGCGCGTGGTGACGACGTTCTTGCCCGAAGCGAGCAGCTGGCACAGCTCGGCAATGTCCGTGCCCTGCCGCATATAGAGCACGCAGTCCGCCGGGGTGGCGACCATGTCTGCCGCCGATTGGCTCGCGATCACGCCGGTATCCGGGCAAGTGCCCTCATAGCCAACATCGCGTTCTACCAGCCTTGCGGCATCGAGCCCGGCCTTGTCGGGATTGCTGACCCACAGGCCGGCCAGTTCCATGTCGGGATGTTCGACCACGGCCCGCATGGCGCGGGTGCCGACATTGCCGGTAGCCCACTGGATTACCCGGTATTTGCCTTCGCCGGCCATGTTAATTCTCCCGTTATGACATTGGACGCGGGCGGAAAGGTTCCGCCCGCGTCAGTTACTTCAACTTGTCAGAACTTGACGCCAACCTCGACGCCGTAGCTCGCCGGCTTTGACCAGTTCGCGCCGATGCCGAAGTTCGAATACTGCACCTGCGTCAGGTAGCGCTTGTTCGTGACGTTCTCACCATAGACCGCGAAAGTCAGGTGATCGCTGGGATCGGTCCACGCCGCCCGCAATGCCAAGGTGGCATAACCTTCCTGCGGGAACTGGATGCCCGACGGTCCAAAGAAGAACTTCGACGAATAATAGAGGTTCCCGCTAAGATCGAGCTTCCCGTCAGCCACCTGCGTCGAATAGCGCGCACCCACGGTAGCCGTGAATTCCGGCGTGCGCTGCATGGTGACGTTCTTCAACGTCGTCGGGATGACGAGGAAAGTGATCCCGTTGTTCAGCACCGCCGCATCAAGGCAGTTCGCGCCGCTGCCCGCCGGGAAGGCGCTGCAAGGGGTGTAGACCGGTGCATTGTTGAACTGCTTGTAGCGGGCATGGGTATAGGCCGCGCCGGCATTGAGCGTGAAGCTGTCGCTGACGCGGAAGCTGACCTGGCCATCAAGTCCGTAGATCTCGGAATTGGCGGCGTTGAGGATATTGGCCCGCCCGGCAAGGTAGGCCGAAACCTGCAGATTCTTGTAGTCGTAATAGTACGCCGAAAGGTCGACCGTGACACCGCGATCGGAATACTTGTAGCCCAGTTCGAAGGCGTTGATCTTTTCGGGAGCGACATCGTTGCACTTGTAGGCAGGGGCGTTCTGGCACGAACCGCCAGCATCGATGATCGCCGATTTGTAGCCCTGCGTGAACGAAGCATAGATGCTCGAAGTGCTGTTCGGCTTGTAGCGGAGCACCACGCGCGGGGTGAAGTGATTGCTCGAAATGTCACCCAGCGGCTGCTTGAAGGTCGGATCGAAGGGCGGCAGGTTGAAGGTGTTGAAATAGGCGCCGGTCACGCTGTCATGCGAGAAGCGACCGCCGGCGGTGAGGAACAGCTGCGGGCTGATCTCGTAGGTCATGTCAACAAAAGCAGCGAGCGTCTTGGTATTGGTGCCCGATCCGCCGATGCGGACGCGGGTAGGCTGGGCATTGTCCGAAAGGACCTGCCAGGTGTCCTTGTTGCCGAAAGCGAAGACACCGGCGGTCCACTGCAGGGCAGTGCCCGGCTTGGAAGTGAACAGCACTTCCTGACTCCAGGTCTTGTTTTCGATCGGCAGGCCGATTTCGAAGATCCCGGTGCCGTTGTAGCTGAGCGTCAGGCTCATATCCGACTTTTCGGTGCGGTACTGGGTGTAGCTGGCCATGTCGGCAAAACCGAGGTCAGCCTTGAGAGTCGCCTGAAAGATGTCGGTGTTGCTGCGGATATGCTGCTTATGGCGCGAAGCGATCTTGTCAGGATCGAAGGTAACGTCCGCCGGCGCGGCAAACCACGGCGCGCCGCTGCCGAACACAGGATCACGGTAAGTCGCGGTCAGTGCCGGGGTCGGATCGTCGGTTTCGGCGTGCTGATAACGCAGCAACAGCGAGGCACTGTCCGAGAAATTGATTTTCAGGCCGGTGCGGACCGACCAGTTCTCGTAATGCCCCTGACGGACTCCGTTGACCACGTTGGTCAGCCAGCCATCGCCGCGACTGTACATGCCCTCAACATCGAAGGCGACGCTCTCGGTCAGGCCGGTGGTGAAATAGGCCTGGCTCTTGAACTCGTCGAAGCGGCCATAGGATGCCTTGATCTGGCCGCCGGTTTCGGTGCTCGGATCAGCCGTGCGGACAAGGATCGCGCCGCCCGTGGTGTTGTGGCCAAACAGGGTCCCTTGAGGTCCCTTGAGCACTTCGACGCCTTGCACCTTCATCAGCTGGAAATTGGCAGCGAGCGGATTGGGCGAATAGAAATTGTCGACATAGATGCCGACATTGGCACCGCCGCCTGAAGTAGCGACCGGCGTGCCGACACCGCGGATCGTCGGCTGGAACCAGCCGCCCGCATTGTCGAAACGCAGTGCCGGGGTCAGCTTGCTGATGTCGGCAAGGTTCTGGACGTTTGCCGTCTCAAGCTGCGAAGCGTTGATCGCGGTGATGGTGATAGGCACGTCGACCGACTTTTCCGAGCGGCGCTGTGCGGTGACGACGATTTCGCCGTCGTCGGGACCGTCAATCTCATCGGCTGCTTGCGCGAATGCCGGTGCTGCTGCCGCAGCAATGCTGAGCGAGATAACCGAAGCAACCAGTTTGAATCGAAACGCCTTCATAGGTAGCCCTCCTCCATCTGCGATCCTTGTGTCGCAGTTCGGGAAGAGGACTAGGCAGCGCCGAGATTGGTTCAAGCCTTTTGCAGGCAAATCACTTCGCCCGCGCGATCATGGCCCCATGTAGTTGATCGTGCCCACCTTCGGGTCAGGTGAATCGGCCTGCCAGCGCACCGAGCCATAGGGCCGTTCCAGCCAGCGCCGCACCCGCGTGCCATGGCCTGAGCGGTTGAACGCGTCAGCCTCGGCCTGGGTGTCGCTGTCCGCCGTTGTATAGCGATCGCGCATGCGCAGATAGTCGCCCCAGGTCGGGCAATGATAACGTTCGAGCCAGATGTTCGGTGCGCCAATATCGCGCGAAATGGTCCAGTTGAACCCGCCGTTGCGCATCCGCACCTTCTGTACGCGCCGCATGACATCGTAGAAATTGCGCGCCAGTTCCGGATCGACATCGTACTCGATCTCCACGCAAAGCGGTCCCGATCGCATCGACAGGTCAAGCGATACCGCCACCTCGTTATCCAATCCGATGGTGTCCTGCCCCTCCCCGTCGCTGTGCGGCAGCGGCGAGATGAAACCGACGATGATCGTCAGCATCACGGCGAACCCCGACACGGCAAAGACCAGCGGCAACCCGTAATGCGCAACAGCTCCGCCCCACACCGCCGAACCGATAGCAATGCCGCCGGTAAGCGCCGACGAGAACAGCGACAGCGCCCGCGCCGTCACCCAGCGCGGCGCGGTCAGCTGCACGCCGACGTTGAGCATCGAGTAGGACATGATCGAAAAGCCGCCGGTGAAGAACATCGCCAACAGCACCACTGGTTCCGACTTGGTGAAGGCGATGACAACCATGAACGCGCCGGTGCCCAGCGCCATCAGGCGCACCGCGCGTTCGGTGCCGAGCGCCTTGCGCACCCGCGCAATCTGGAGCGCACCGAACACAGCGCCGACTCCGGCCGCGCCGAGCATCAGGCCATAAGTGCCGGCATTGCCCTGCAACTGGTTCTTGGCAATCAGCGGCGCCAGCGCGCTGAGCGGTGCGCTGGCGAAACCGAACAGGAAGGCTCGCGCCAAGACAGAGCGGATCTGCGGCGCGTGGAGCGCGTAGCGCGCGCCGGTGACGATTGCGCGGTCGAGCCGCTCGGGCGGCAGGCGAGATGGCACGTGCCGCCGCGTCCAGAACAGGAAGGCGATCCACAGCGGGACATAGGCCGCAGCATTGATCGCAAATGCCGCCTGCGCCCCCCAGGCCAGCACGATCAGACCGCCCAGCGCCGGACCGAAACTGCGCGCAAGGTTATAGCTGATCGTGCCGAGCGCGATGGCGGCCGGCAGATGCTCATTGGAAACCTGCTCGCCGATCGAGGCCTGCCACGACGGCGAATAGAGCGAAACGCCCGCGCCGATCAGCACGCAGAACGCCAGCAGCAGCCACGGAGTCGTCAGCCCGGCAAAGGCCAGCGCCGAAAGCGCCGCTCCGGACACGGCCGCAAAGGCCAGCCCGGTGAGCGCGATCTTGCGGCGGTCGAACATGTCGGCCAGCGCGCCGGCAGGCACGGCGACCAGCATCAGCGGCAGCATCAGTGCGGTCTGCACCAGCGCGACCATGCTGGGGTCGTTGCTCAGCTTGGTCATTTCCCATGCCGCGCCGACGCCGAGGATAAGCTGGCCGAAATTGGAAAACAGGCTGGAGGTCCAGATGCGCCGGAAGGTCTTTTCGCGCAGCGGCGCAAAGGTGCCACCCTGCGATGCGCCCCCATTCGCCGGGCCACTGGCCTGTCCGATGTCTGACACCTGCAATCACCCCTTTCCGGCACTTTCGGGCCGTGTGCATTTAGGCTGCCCGAGCCCTTGCCGCATGACAAGGCCATTGCCCGCAATCGCCGCCACGATGCAAGGCCCCTCTCCCCCGCCCTTTGCATTGCCAAATGGCGGCAGGGCGCACAAATGCGAGCCGAGACCTTCAAGCATCCGGAGCCCGACATGGCCGAAGCCTATATCATTGATGCCGTCCGCACCCCCCGCTCGATCGGCAAGATGGGCAAGGGCGCGCTTTCCGCCATGCACCCGGAACACCTTTCCGCAACCGTGCTCGCTGCGCTCAAAGAGCGTAACAACCTCAACACGGCTGACGTCGATGACGTCATCTGGGGCGTTTCGGCCGGCATCGGCCTGCAGGCCGGTGACATCGGCCGCAACGCTGCGCTCGACGCCGGATACGATGTCCGTGCCGGCGGCGTCACACTCAATCGCTTCTGCGGTTCGTCGATCACCTCGACCAACTTCGCCGCCGCCATGATCATGGCCGGCGCGCATGACCTTGTCGTCGCCGGCGGCATGGAAATGATGAGCTACGTCAACATGTACGGCATGAAGATGCGTGAAGCGGGGCTCAGCGGCGGCGGCATGGGCGCGGGCAATCCCCGCCTGCAGGCCAAGCACCCGCAATCGAACCAGGGCGTCTGCGCCGATGCCATCGCCGCGATGGAAGGCATCACCCGCGAAGAGCTCGAACAGTTTGGCTACGAAAGCCAGCAGCGCGCCGCCAAGGCATTGGCAGAGGGCCGCTTCGACAAGTCGACCATCGTGGTGAAGGACGATGAAGGCAACGTTATCCTCGATCACGAGGAATACCCCCGCCCCGAAACCACGCTTGAAGGCCTCGCCCAACTGAAGCCGGCGTTCGAGATGTTCCTCGACATGCCGTCGGTTAAGGACGGCAAGACCTTCCGCCAGCTGATCAACCAGGTCTATCCTGACATCGACATCAAGCCGATCCACCACGTTGGAATCTCGTCCGGCGTCGTCGATGGCGCGTCGGCGATCCTGCTCGCTTCGAAGGAATATGCCGAGGCAAATGGCCTCAAACCGCGCGCGCGCATCGTCGCCATGGCAGAGACCGGCGATTGCCCGACGCTGATGCTCAATGCACCAGTGCCGGCAGCCAAGAAGGTCCTCGCCAAGGCCGGCCTGACCAAGGACGATATCGATGTCTGGGAAGTCAACGAGGCCTTCGCCGTCGTCGTCGAAAAACTGATCCGCGACCTCGACCTTGATCGCGCCAAGGTCAACCCGAACGGCGGATCGATTGCGCTTGGCCATCCGATTGGCGGCACGGGCACGATCCTGATCGGCACTGCGCTCGACGAACTGGAGCGCACGGGTGGACGTTATGGCCTGATCACCATGTGCGCAGCGGGCGGCATGGCTCCGGCGATCATCATCGAACGGCTGGACTAACGGCCACACCGCGGGGACTCGCCATGCGTCCCCGCGCTGCTATGGTGCAGTCTGGGCTTCATGCTTGGGAGGATGACGCCATCGACGGACAAGGCAACCCGCGGCGAGAGATTGGCCGGCTGATCATTTTGATCGGCCGCATGTTGCGCCAGGATTTCGATCGCAGCGTAAGCGATTTCGGCGTCACGCGCTCGCAATGGGCGCTGATCGCGGTTGTCTCGCGCTTTCCTGGGACCACCCAGCGCAAGATCGCCGAGCTGCTCGAAATGTCCGAAGCATCAGCTGGCCGCCTGATCGACCGGCTTTGCGCCGATGGCTACCTGCGCCGGACCGAGGCCGACAACGACCGCCGCGCCCGCGCTGTCCACCTGACTGACAAGGCCACGCCGATGCTCGAAAAGCTCGGCGAATATGCCCGACAGAACGAAATCCGCGTGTTCCGCAATTTCTCCGACGAAGAACTCGCGGAATTTGACCGCCTGCTGGAAAAGCTGCGCCAGAATCTGGCGCACTGACCTCTCACTCGGAACCGGCGCATAGGAAAGGGCGGCACCTTGCAGCACCGCCCTCACATCTTCAGCAATGTATGCTGGCTTAGCGGCTCTTGAGCAGCTCGGCCTTGGTCAGCGTGGTGACAACCTTGCCATTGTCCTGCGACAGCGTGTCGGTCGGGACGGTGATCAGCTTGCCTTCAAGTATGACCTGCACGGCACCGGCCTGCGTCACGCGATAGATCGCGGCAATGCGGTTGCCCTTGGCGCTGTAAAGCGATTTGCCGGCGGTGATCGACTGGGTAGCTTCTTCAGCGTGAACGGCAACCGGCAGGACCGAAAAGCTGGCAAGCGTTGCTGCGAGGGCGAGCGGAAGGAACTTGTTCATGAAAAAGGGGACTCCGGGGAGGCTAGAGCAGAATCGCCAAACCTATTAACTAACCTTGGTTAGTAAGTTCTCGCGCGCGCGCAATCGCAAAAACTGCAAGAGCAGTTGCATAAACCACAATCGGCTGGAGAACTGGCGCTGATCAGCTATCGGCGCAGCGATCAGGCCATAAGGTTCGCGCTCAAATTCAGCGTTGATCGTCGCAGCGATGGGGCGCCGGTTGCGCCTTGCTGGTTGTGCGAGCAGGAACGCTGCAAGCGGGGAACCCGCAGGGACAAGAGTGGATAGGGTTAATCAGGCAATGACCAAGGTAATGGACGGGATCCGGGTTCTGGAAGTGGCGCAGTACACTTTCGTGCCTGCGGCAGGCGCAATCCTCGCGGATTGGGGCGCCGACGTCATCAAGATCGAGCATCCTGTCCGCGGCGATACGCAGCGCGGCTTCCTCAACATGGGCGGTGTCACGCTCGATCCGCAGCGCCACACGCTGTTCGAACATCCCAACCGTGGCAAGCGCTCGGTCGGCATCGATATCACCACACCCGAAGGCCGTGAGGTCCTGCTCGAACTTGCCAAGCAGTCGGACGTGTTCCTGACCAACTACTTGCCCCACCAGCGCAAGAAGTTCGGCTTCGACGTCGACGATATCAAGGCGGTGAACCCGAACATCATCTATGCACGCGGCAGTGCCTTCGGCGCCAAGGGCCCGGAGGCCGGCGTGGGCGGATTTGACGGCACGGCGTTCTGGTCGCGCAGCGGAATTGCCATGGCCATGACGCCTGATGAATTGCCCGGCCCGCTCGGCCAGGGCATCCCGGCATTCGGCGATTCGATCGGCGGCATGTTCATTGCCGGCGGCATTTCTGCAGCCCTGCTCCACCGCGAGCGCACCGGCGAAAGCCCGGTAATGGACGTCTCTTTGCTCAGCACTGCCATCTGGGCATCGGGCGCGATGATTGCGCAGGTTGCCGAAACCGGCGTCAGCTCGCGCAACCAGATGCCCGGCACCGGCGGCGCATCGCGCAATCCGTTCCAGGGCAATTACACGACGTCGGACGGCGGCACGATCAACATGTGCACGCTCTCCCCCACCGCGCACATCCGCAGCCTGTTCGAGCATGTCGGCCTGCCCGAACTGGCCGACGACCCGCGTTTTGCCGATGCCGTGTCCCTGTTCGAGAATGCCGGGGCTTGCTCGGACTACTTGGTCAAGGCCTTCGCTGGCCAGACTTTCGATTACTGGCGCCAGCATCTCAAATCCTACACCGGCCAGTGGGCACCGATCCAGACCTTCCAGGATCTGCTCTCGGACGAACAGGCACTCGCAAACGACATGATAATCGAGGTTGCGGCAGCCGACGGCAGCGACAAGCCGCTCAAGCTGGTGCGCGGTCCGGTGCAGTTCAACGGCGAAGCCACCGTCACCACCCGCTCACCCATCGCTTCCGAGCATACCGAGATTGTCCTCATGGAAATGGGCATCGATTGGGACAAGATCGAGGAATACAAGGCCAAGGGCGCGATTGCATAACCCGCTTCAACTTGGCGAAATGCGCTATTGCATAACGCTGCCACGAAGACTTCACCCACGGTAAAGTGATCGCCTTGCGCTTGGCCGCGCTCGCGGCGTAAGAGCCGGATGTACGTGCCGCATGGCGCACAGGATCGAGGATGTAAGGCATGAAACCCGGTACCCGTCTGAAAAGCGCTGCCTGCGACACCGAAGTGATGGTAATCCGCTGCGGCGAAGGCACGATCGAATGCGGCGGTACGCCGATGGGCGAAGCCAAGCCGGCAGACCCTGCGGAACTGAGCGCCGACCATGCGAACGGCACCCTGATGGGCAAGCGTTACGTTGATGAGGGCGGCAAGTTCGAACTGCTTTGCGTCAAGCCCGGCAAGGGTTCGCTTTCGGTCGACGGCACCCCGCTTGTCACCAAGGACGCGAAGCCGCTTCCGGCCTCGGACTGACAAGCCCGCAATCCCATGAACATTTCGCTGCTCCTCGAAATGGCCGCAGAGGCCGCGCCGGACCGCATAGCGCTCGTCTGCGACGGCAAGCGCTGGACCTATGGCGACTTGCTCGCCGCCGCGCGCGGGGCATTCGAACTGATCCAGGAATCGGGCGCGGAATATGTCGCGCTGCTTGATGAATCGAGCGAAGCCTCTGTCATCGCCCTGTTCGGTGCGGCGCTGGCCGGGGTGCCCTATTGCCCGCTCAATTACCGGCTGGCCGATGCCGATCTGGCCGCGCTGCTCGACCGCATCAGCCCTGCCCTCGTCGTCGGCGATGAAGAGCGTGTGACGCGCCTTCAGGCCGGATTCGAGCGTGACTGGGGCCACACAATCTACAGCCGTGAGGAGTTCAGCCTCAAGGCGCAAGAAACTGTGCCGGCCGACGATTCCCGCGAATACGACATGGGTGAAGGCGTGGCCGTGCAGCTGTTCACCAGCGGCACGACGGCAGCCCCCAAGGCCGCGATCCTGCGCCATTCAAACCTGCTGGGCTATATCCTGGGCACGGTGGAATTCGCCGCTGCGGACGAAAGCGATGCAGCGCTGGTTGTCGTGCCGCCATACCATATCGCCGGCATTTCCGCGCTGATGAGCTCGATCTACGCCAATCGCACGATCGTCATGCTCCCGGCATTTTCGCCCGAGGGCTGGCTGGCACTGGTCGAGAGCGAGAAGGTGACCAACGCCTTCGTCGTGCCGACCATGCTCGGTCGCATCATCGAGGCGTTTGAAAAGGCGCCCGAAACCGACGTCTCGTCGCTCCGCGCGATAGCCTATGGCGGCGGCAAGATGCCGGTCGAGGTGATCACCAAGGCGCTCGAACGCTTCCCCTCGGCGGGTTTCACCAATGCCTACGGCCTGACCGAAACCAGCTCGACCATTGCCCTCCTCGGCCCCGACGAACACCGCGCTGCCATCGCTTCCGACGATCCGAAGATCCGCGCGCGCCTGTCCTCGCTCGGGCAGCCGCTGCCCACGGTCGAGATCGAGATCCGCGACGAGGAGGGCCGCGTTCTCGGGCCGAACGAGCCCGGCGAAATCTATGTGCGCGGCGATCAGGTGTCGGGCGAATACAAGGGCAAGAGCGCGCTGGTCGAAGGCGGCTGGTTCCCCACCCGCGACGCTGGTTACATTGACGAGGACGGTTACCTGTTCCTCTCGGGCCGCGCCGATGATGTGATTGTGCGCGGCGGCGAGAACATGAGCCCCGGCGAGATCGAGGATGTCCTGCTGACTCACCCCGCCATCGCCGATGCCTGCGCCTGCGCGGTGCCGTCGGTGGAATGGGGTGAAGCCGTCGGCATCGCGCTGGTGCTGCGTCAAGGTGCCGAACAACCGGACGAAGCCGAACTCAAGGAACTGGTCCGCGCCCGACTGCGGTCAAGCCGCGTGCCCGAAAAGATCATTTTCGTGGCCGAGTTGCCCTACAACGAAATGGGCAAGCTGCTGCGCCGCGAAATCCGGGCAATCCTTGCCAGCTGATCCGTCCCAAGCCGGATCGCCCCCCTCCCCGGCCATTCCGCTTTCCCGCTGGGCCAGTCGCCAGCTTGCCGAACTGGCCGAGATCACTGGTTCGGCGGCGATAGCGCAGCTCGATGGCGCGACTCTGCTTGGCGAACGGGCGTCGAACGGCGGTTATTTCGTCCCTGGCCTGCGTTCGGCAGGGCTCGGCGGCAGCCGCCTGATGCCAACGCGCGACGGCGGCTGGTTTGCACTGACCTTGTTGCGGGACGAAGATCGCGCGTTGGTGCCGGCCATGCTCGGGATCGATTGTGCCGGGCCGATATGTGACGAGCACCTCGCCGCCGAAGTGTTGCGCTGGGACTGCGATGACTTGCTGGCCCGCGCGCGCGACCTGGGCCTGCCAGCTGCCTCAGCAGACGAAGCCCCCGCCAGCCCGCCGCATGTCCGCACCGCCATTGGCCCGACCCGCGAGCCGCCCAAAGGACGCGCGCCGCTGGTGGTCGATCTTTCCGCAATCTGGGCGGGCCCACTCGCTGGCCATCTGCTCTGGCTTGCTGGCGCCACAGTTGTGAAAGTCGAAAACCCCTCCCGCCCGGACCTGATCCGCCGCGACGATCCGGCGACGTTCGACCTGATCAATCAGGGCAAGGCCAGCGCGCTCGCAGACCTGACAGACGCCGCGCAGCGCGATGCAGTGATCGCACTGATCCGGCGGGCGGACATGGTCATCGAATCCTCACGGCTGCGCGCACTGGCGCACCTCGGTATCGATGCCGACCAGATCGTGCGCGAGACGCCGGGCCTGGTCTGGCTCAGCGTCACCGGCCACGGCGCGCGCGGCGATGCGGCGCATTGGGCCGGGGTTGGCAACGATTGCTCGGTCGCCGCTGGACTTAGCCGGGCGATGGTCGAAGCTGGCGGGGACATGGGCTATGTGGGCGACGCGCTCACCGATCCGTTGACCGGGATCATGGCGGCAAAACTGGGCTGGCAGTCGTGGCTGAACGGCGAAGCCTGCCGCACGGTGCTGTCGATGAGCGCCATCGGAGCCATGGCTTTGGCGGAAGAGCGGGCTATTGACCGTGCAGCAATCGACCGCGAATTGCTGGCATGGAGCAATGGACGCGGCCAACCCTTTCCCGCCGTTTCACGTCGCAGCATGCGCGAGCCGGTTCGGCCGCTCGGCAGCGATACCAGCCAGTGGTTGCGATGCTGATCCGGAACGCCGAAGTCTGGCTGGCGGGCCTTGCCGACCTGCGCACTGAAGGCGGCATCATCACGGCCATTGGCACCCTCTCGCCGCAACCCGGCGAAGTGGTGATCGACGCAGGCGGAGCAGCCGTGCTGCCGGGACTGCACGATCATCATATCCACCTCGCGGCAACGGCTGTACGGCGGCAATCCATCGTCTGCGGCCCGCCAGAAGTGCGAGATGCCAGTGACCTCGCCAAGAGACTTGGGGCAGCACCCGGCACCGGTTGGCTGCGCGGCATCCTTTATCACGAGAGCGTGGCGGGCCTGCCAAACGCGCGCGATCTCGACACGATCTGCTCGCATCGACCTCTGCGCATCCAGCACCGGTCAGGGCGGATGTGGCTGTTCAATTCTGCCGGACTCGCGCTCGTTCTGGCAAAAGCCGCGCCACCGCCCGGACTCGAGATGGAACACGGCAAACCGACAGGCCGCCTGTTCGACGAAGACACATGGCTGCGGAGCGTGTTGGGCGCAGCACCGCCGGCTTTTGACGCCGTTTCGCGCGAACTTGCCGCGTTCGGCGTGATCGGGGTGACTGACATGTCGCCGTCGAACGGCCCGGAAATGGCGGCACATTTTGCTGAGGAAGAGGCGACGGGGCGCTTGTTGCAAACCATGCGTCTCGCCGGCACGTTGGCTCTCGGCTCGGGCCCGGCCAAGCTGCACCTGCACGAAAACGCGCTGCCTGATTTCGACGAAACTGTGACCTTCGTTCGCGCCGCCCATGCTTCAGGCCGTCCAGTCGCCTCACATTGCACGACCGAGACCGAACTGGTCTTCACTCTCGCCGCCATTGCCGAAGCAGGCGCGCTACCGGGCGACCGCATCGAACACGCCGGCATCGCGCGCGACAGCCACATTGCCCAGATGGCCGAACTGGGCGTCGCCGTCTGCGGCCAACCGCATTTCATAGCCGAACGGGGCGACCAGTACCTGACCGATGTCGAACCAGACCTCGTCCCTCTGCTCTACCGGCAGGCGTCCTTCCTCAAGGCCGGTATTCCATTGGTGGCAGGCAGCGACGCGCCGTTCGGGTCGCTCGATCCGTGGCTGGCAATGCAATCAGCCATGACGCGGCGCACAGCGGAAGGGCATTGCATCGGGGCTAACGAAGCGCTGACGGCAGAAGAAGCCGTGGCGCTATATCTCGCCGATCCCGATGATCGGTCCCGCCAGAGGACGTTGGAAATCGGCGCCCCGGCTGACCTCTGCCTGCTGCACCAGCCTTGGCAGGAGGCTCGCAAGTCCCTGAAATCAGACCTTGTTCGCGCCACCTTCATCGGCGGCAAGCTCGTCCACCAAGCCCCAGGCGAGGGCTTCGCGGGCGTTCAGGCGCCGGCCTGACAGGATCAACTCGGCCGTCCTGTGCCGGCCAATCCGGCGGGTCAGGGAAACGCAGCCGCCAGCCCCGGGAAGCAGCCCCATCGCCAGTTCGGGCAGTTGAAACCATGCCCGCGGTCCGGCGATGATCCGACCAGCAAAGGCCGCCAATTCAAGCCCCGCCCCGACGCAGGCTCCCTGAACACGGACCTCCATCCGGTCGCCGCAACGCGCCGCCCAGTGGGCCGGCAGCGTTTGTTGGCGGATGGCATGCGCCTCTGCCGGATCGCGCGTTGTGCCGAATTCGGCCAAGTCTGCTCCCAGCGAAAACGAGCGCCCCGCCCCCGTGAGGACGATGCGCCGGATGGAAGTGTCGATCACAGCAAGTTGCAGCATCTCGCTGAGCCCATCGCGCATGGACACGTCGATGGCATTGCCTGCCTCAGGACGGTCGAGTTGCAGATGAAGCGTATCGTCAACGCGCTCGGCGCACACCTTGCCGGGCGCGGAGGCCTCCACTGGCGCTCGATTTTCGAGCCAGGATTGAAACTCGTCGCCCGCTTGAAGCACCCCGTAAGTGAGCGACTCCCTCTCCAGCCCATCGGCCAGCGACAACTTCGGCAGCTCACGTAACAGCCCGACGATCACCTGCGCTGCGTTCGGATTGGCCTGTACATGTGCGGCGATCCGATCCGCCGCCAGGCGATCGGCAACCACTACGTCGGCCCAATCGAGTGCCCCGGAACGCGATTCGCCGATAGCCACAATCGGGCATGCCGGAAGCCGCTCGCCCGAGTCGAACCCCGAGTCGAAGCAGTTTTCGACAATCAGACAGGTGCTGTCGGGCAAGAAAATACCTCTGGCGTGTAGCTATGGCGTAATGAAACCCGGATAGGCCTTAACCCCGTTATCCTAGCAGATTTCCATGGGTTTTCGCCCCGGCGATGCGGTCATCGCCATGGCGCGAGATTATAACGGGTGTTCAAAAAAACGAAGCATCCTCATTTTTCGTTGACAGCAGCCCTCCAAGATTCAATCATACGATTAAATAAACATGGGAGAGCAGAAGATGGCATCGACTTCGAACGCGTCCAATAAAGCCAAGATCGCCAAGCGCGTGATCGAGGTGCTCGATTATTTCGATGACGAAAACCGCGAGGCCACCGTGATGGACATCGTCCGCCGGTATAACCGCCCGCAGTCGAGCACGTCGGAATTGCTGTCGAGCCTCGTTGACCTCGGCCTGCTCTACAAGGACCCCTATTCGCGCTCCTACAGCCTCAGCCCCCGCGCTGCGCTGCTGGGCACCAACGGACAGTCGGGCATGGCCCGCGATGGCCGCATCGTCCGCCTGATCGACCGTCTTTCGGCCCAGACCGGCCTGGCGGTCGCGCTTTACGGCATGGTCGGGCTCAACGCGCAGATCGTGTCGTGGCGTTCGGGCACCCGTCAGGGCAACAGCAAGCAGCGCGCGATCCATGGCGGCGTGCAGGAATCGCTGCTGGAATCGGCGATCGGCTGGCTCATGCTCTCGACAATCCCCCAACCCCGCCGCGACGGCGCAGTGCGCCGCCTGATTGCCGAGGCAAGCGATGACCGCAAGGTTCCCTTCGCCGAGATGGCCGGCCGCATCCAGCGCTGCATCGATACGGGCGCGGGCGTTGGCGCTGCGGGCTTCGGCACTTCGGCAGACACCGTGGCCGTGCTCCTGCCCGACCAGCCTGGTGAACACCCGATGGCGATCGGCCTGGTCTTCGCACCTGACAGCCAGATCAACCCCGAAGCGCTGGTGACCTGCATCCGCGAAGCCATTTCCAGCTGCCTGCTGGGCGAAGAATCGGCCCCGGCTGTTCTCGAAGCGGTCGCCAACGCCGCCTGATCGCGGCGCTCAGGCTCTCTAATCTGCCAGTGGAAGGCGCGCGCCCGGCTTGCTGAAGTCGATGCGCTCGCCGATCCGCTGGCAGTTTTCATGGCGGCCCAGCTGGCTGGCAAAGCAGCTCCCCGGCAAGGCGCGGAACGGTGTGTCCGGCTCCCAAGGCATTTGCCGGCCATGCGCCGCCAGACTGGCCCATTGCAGCATACGCGCCTCGTGCCGCGCTTCATCCGAAAGGCTCGCGATCCACGGCCTGAGGCCGATCAGCGGCAGGCCTTTCGCAGGATGGGGCTCCAGCATCTGGTCATCCTGCAAGTGCCAGCGCAGCCGTTCCTGCCCATTACGCCGCAAAACCGCTGTCACGCGCCCGTCCGCAGGATCGGAAACCAGCATCTCATAAGGCGTCGGAGCCGCATCGCCGGCGTGCCGCAAGGCCAGTTCGGCAAGATCGAACAGGTGCGTGCAGTTGGCCTTTTTGTCGATATCGCGCGCGGATGGAGCGAGCGGCCGCCCGGCGAAATCGGCCTCCACCTTGGCCACAGCGCCCGGACACAGGTCCCACGGATGCCGTGCCATTTCCGCCTCGACCCGCGTGACGCTTTCGCCATCGTGATGAAGCGTCACGACCATGCGGTGAATGTCGTCCTCCAGCGCCGCCGTCACCGCGAACTGCGCTGGCGTGATCAGGAAACGGCGGCGGAATCCGGGCAGGTTGGCTTCGGGCATGGCCCCTGCCCTACCATTCATTTGCCCACACCTGCCATCGCGCCCGCGATTTGGCCGCAGGCCTGTTGCCAGCCCCGCCGCCATGCCATTTAGCTTCGCCAACGAAATCGACTTCATGAGGAACCTGAAAATGACCGACGTCCTGGGCTATGCCGGCAAGCGCGTAATCGTCACCGGCTGCTTCTCCGGCATGGGCGAGGCGACCGCCAAGCTCCTGATCGAACTCGGTGCCGAGGTTCACGGCTTTGACTACAAGCCCTGCGACCTGCCGCTGGCCAGCTTCACCCAGGTCGATCTGCGCGATCCCGCTTCGATTGAAGCGGGCGTCGCCGGCCTCGGCGGCGGGCGCATCGATGCGCTGTTCAGCTGCGCCGGCCTCCCTAACGGTTCGTTCGATCCGATGGACGTTATGAAGGTCAACTTCATCGGCCTGCGCCACCTGACCGAGCAGGTCCTGCCGTTGATGGGCGAAGGCAGCGCCATCGCCAACATCGCCTCGACCGGTGGTCTGGGCTGGAGCCGCAACATCCCGACCAACATGGAATTTGTCACCACCAAGGGCTGGCAGGCCGCCGTCGACTGGTGCACGGCCCATGCGGAGGACGCGGTGAAGGAAGGGTACGCCTTCTCGAAGGAGAACGTCATCGTCTGGACCCAGTTCATGGGCGCCCACCTGATCAAGAAGGGCATCCGCATCAACTGCACCCTGCCCTCGCCCACCCAGACGCCGATGATGGCGGATTTCCACAAGAATTCGGGCAAGGACGTGGTCGACGCCGCCGCCGAACCGCTCGGCCGTTACTCGACGCCGTATGAACAGGCTGCACCGCTGGTCTGGCTCAACAGCCCGTTTGCCACGATCGTCAACGGGGTTGTCCTGCCTGTCGACGGCGGGTTCATGGGCGGAATTCCCACCGGCCAGATCGACCTGTCGAAGATGATGCGCCGCGCCGCATCTTGAGATCGAGCACCCGGCGCGGGAATGCCCCCTGCCGGGTGCCAATAACTAAGCAAGCTTAGGAATTCTGCGGGTTCCATCGCCCCCGCGAACTTGACTGACAAGCACCTTCCAATAGACTGAACATGTGATCAGTCGGATGCGTGCTTGCTTGCCCACCGGGTTGCTGCATCTTCCCCTGACTACGATTTTGCCTCTGTGATTCCTGCGTGAGCAAAGATTCTAGAGGCGCAAATGCCACGGACAACCGTTCGGGCACACCATTGGGAGGGGTTTGAAATGCGTACCAGTCATGGCCTGAAATCTATCTTGCTCGCTGCAACGGCGCTCAGCTTCGCCGGCCCTGCGTTCGCGCAGGACGCCGATAAAGCCGAAGAGGCATCGGGCAACGATATCGTCGTTGTCGCGCAGCGCGTTGAAGAACGCCTTCAGGACGTTCCCGTCTCGGTGACCGTGCTCAATGAAAAGCTGCTGTCGAACAACAACATCACCTCGGCCAAGGACATTGCGACCTTCACCCCCAGCCTGGTGACCAACAACCGCTACGGCAACGACAACACCACCTGGACCATCCGCGGCTTCACGCAGGAACAGCGCACCACTTCGACTGTCGGCACCTACTTCGGCGATGTCGTTGCACCGCGCGGTTCGGGCGCAACGCAGGGCGGCGACGGGGCCGGCCCGGGCTATCTGTTCGACCTTTCGAGCGTTCAGGTGCTGAACGGCCCGCAGGGAACGCTTTTCGGTCGCAATTCCACCGGCGGCGCCGTGCTGCTGGTGCCAAAGCGCCCGACCTCTGAATTCGAAGGCTATGTCGAAGGCTCTATCGGCGATTACGACCTGCGCCGCGTCCAGGCCGTGGTCAACATTCCGGTCATGGATTCGCTGCGCATCCGCCTGGGTGTCGATCGCAACAAGCGTGACGGTTACCTGATCAATGCCGGCAAAATCGGCTTTGGTCCCTTTGGTGATGCTGGCGGCAGTGTCGATTATACCGCGCTTCGTTTTTCGGCAGTGGCTGACCTTTCGCCGGACGTCGAAAACTACACGATCGTCAACTATTCCAAGAGCAAGAGCACGGGCAACCCGCCGAAGATCCTCGACTGCTACAACCTCGTCGCTTGCCAGCAGAAGGTTTACGGCGACACGACAGGCTTCTGGACCGTGTTCAACACTCTTCCCGACGCTGGTTCGAAGACCGAAACGTGGCAGATCATCAACCAGACCAAGTGGCAGGTGAATGACAACCTGACACTGAAGAACATCTTCTCCTACGGCGAATACGTTGGCGATCTGAACATCGATCTGTTCGGCCAATATGCCCTTGTGCCGAGCACGCTGGCCTATGGTTCGGAAACCAATGCATCGCAGGTGAAGCCGTTCAACGTCACGCACAAGCTGCCCAACGAGCACACCAACTCGCAGAGCTCGCTGGTTGAGGAAATCCAGCTTCAGGGCCAGACGACCGATGGCGCGCTGACCTATCAGGCCGGCCTTTACCTTGAATCGAACAACCCGCTCGGCCTGTCGGGCATCCAGTCGACGACGTTCACGCCCTGCGTGGACATCAACACGATCAACTGCACCGGCTTCAGCGGCGGCGGCGCCAACTCGCTTGGACGCCTGTCGTATTCGACGACAATGAACTACTTCGATGGCCGTGCTGTCTATGCCCAGGCAAGCTACAACGCGTCCGAAAAGCTCAAGTTCACCGGCGGGTTCCGCTATACCTGGGATACGATGCGTTCGCAGTTCCAGGTCATCGACCTGCGCCTTGCCAACACGGTAAATGCATCCGCCGTGCGCACGTTCAACGCAAACGGATCGGTTGCAACGCCGGGTCCGATGATCATCAACGGCACGACCTATACAACCCCGCAAACCAACGTTGATTTCGCGGCCTGCACGAACTTCGTGACGTTTGGCTATCAGGGATCGGCAACCAACCCCTTCCAGCCCATCGCCAACCGTTTTGGCATGTGCAAACAGGACATCACTGCCAAGAGCTCGAAGCCGACCTGGCTGCTCGGCGTTGATTTCAAGCCGATGGAAGACGTGCTGGTCTATGCCAAGTGGTCGCGCGGCTATCGCCAGGCAGGCGTTGCCTCGTTTGCTGCCGACCAGCTGCAGAAGTACAATGCCGAAAAGGTCGATACGTACGAAGCCGGCCTGAAGGCCAGCTGGCGCGGCATGATCCCGGGTTTCTTCAACATCTCGGGCTTCTACAACAACTTCCGCGATCAACAGGTCCAGCTTGGTGTGCAGTGCATCCCGACTTCGCTCTGCTCGCAGACGACGATCATCCAGAACGTCGGCAAGTCGAAGTTGACCGGCTTTGAGGCGGAACTGGGGATCAAGCCCTTCACCGGCCTGCAACTGGGCGTAGCCTGGGCACACCTGCGTACCAGGATCATCGAAGTGAATGGTACGAAGGATCCCAAGGTCGCGATCTCGTCAATCAGCTCGCAGATTTCGGGGCTTGGCCTGCCGTTCAACGACATCCGTCCGCCACTGCCGGGCCAGGAACTGCCGAACTCGATCCCTGACAAGATCGTGGCGAACGGCAGCTACACCTTCCCGCTGCCGGAATCGGTCGGCAAGCTGACGGTTTCGGCAACCTGGGTCTGGCAATCGAGCTACAAGGCCGTGGCTGACAGCACCGCAGGATGCGTGTCCACGCAGACTGCAACGTCTACGCCGCTGACCTATTACAACAGCACAACGCCGGGCACCTTCGGCGCTTGCAGCTACACGCCTCTGCCATCGGCTGCGGATCTCAATCCGGCCACGCTGAGCTTCACCAGCGGTGTCTCGACCGTTGGCGGGGGCCGCATTCCCAAGCAGAACTATGGCAACATCAATGTGACCTGGGAAAACATCGGCGGCCTGCCGGTCGACCTCAGCGCCTATGTCACCAACGTCACGAACGAGAAGATCATCCTGCACCTCAACACGCAGGAAACTTCGGGCCTGCGTTCGGGCTTCATCGGCGAGCCACGCATGTACGGCTTCCGCGCCAAGGTGAAGTTCTGATCCGACGATAGCCGGTTTGGCGAATTGGAGGGCGGGCTGCGAGAGCGGCCCGCCCTTTTCTTTGGTTGCGGTTGCTTGACGACGTTGACCTACGATTGCCTTCGGCTCGGCAAGCTGCGGATAAGCGGATGCAAAGTATTCACCGCAAACCCGCCAAGCCTGAGTCTGTAGAAGGCCGCGCCCCCTCGCTGACCAAGCTGGATCAAACGTCAGCCAGCCTGTTGGCGGCAGTCGCGCACGGCCAGCACGAACAGGCGGGTCAGTGGCTCGACCACGTTGGTATTGCGCGGGCCGAATGCGCGTTCAATCATGGCCGGGGTAATCGTATCCGTGGCCACTGTTACCGCGCGTTCAAGTCCCGTCATCAGGACCGAGGCCATGTTGCCGGCCTCGGGACTGGGCTGCCCGCCGGGAAGCGCCATCTGCTTGCGGAGCAGGGCAATGGTCGGCTGTGCGGTACGGACGCGGGCCATCATCATGCGCTCGTCGTACTGATCGGCCATGTTGTTGCGCAGGTGGAGCACCCGGCTGTGCTTGGTCCAGAAATCAAAATAGGCCTGGACGAAGGACCGGCAGCGTTCCTCAAGGTCCGCGTTGGGCCAGTATTCGCCAAGCTCGCGGAAATAGCCGTCCGTCGCATCCTCCATCACCGGACGCAGGACAGCGAGGAGCAGTTCAGTGAGGTCAGTGAAGTAGAGGTAAAGCGACGTCATGCCGAGGTTCGCCTTGCGCGCCACGGCGCTGAGCGAGACCGGCACTTCGCTTCCTTCAGCAATCACTTCGGCAGCGGCAATCATGATGCGTTCGCGGGTCGCCTGCCCCTTGCGGCCAAGCTTTTGCCCGTTGAGGTTATGGCTGACGTCACCAACGCCGAGAGCGTCGGCCAGATAGCCGAAATCCCCGGCCGCTGCCTCAATCGACTTCAGTGCTGCCCCCATGCGTCACGTTTCCCGTCCAGATCAGCCAAAGCTGCCGATGGCGACCAGCTTGGGCTCGAGATATTCCTCGATCCCTTCAACGCCCCATTCGCGGCCGACGCCGCTAGCCTTCACGCCGCCGAAAGGCAAGTCGCCGGCAATGCACATGCCATTGTTGATCGAGAAGGTGCCAGTGTGAATACGGCGGGCAATCTTCAGGCCGCGCTCGACGTCGCCGGTGCAAACGCCGCCCGAAAGGCCATAGGCGCTGTCATTGGCGATGCGGATCGCGTCCTCGTCATCGTCGAAAGGAATGACCACGACGACCGGGCCGAAGATTTCTTCCTGAGCGATGCGCATGTCATTGGTGACATCGACGAAGCAGGTCGGCTCGATCAGGTAGCCGGGTCCCATGTCAGGTCGTGCCTTGCCGCCGGCGAGCAGCGTGGCTTCGGACTTGCCGACCTCAATCAGGCCGAGCACGCGCTCATACTGCTTGCGGTTGACCACAGGGCCCATGGTGTGAGCGGGATTTTCCTGCTCGCCCCAGTTGCCGTCAAAGTTGTCGTAGGTTGCCTTGAGGATCGCCTTGGCTTCTTCATAACGGCTGCGGTGGACCAGCAGGCGCGACTGCACGGCGCAGCCCTGCCCGGCGTGGTTGACCAGCATGCCCATGGCGACATCGCGTTCGAACAAGGGATCGTCTTCCAGCACGATACGCGCAGACTTGCCGCCAAGTTCAAGGAACACGCGTTTAAGGCTCTCGGCGCCCTGCTGCATGATCCGCTTGCCCACGGCAGTCGATCCGGTGAAGCTGATCAGATCAACGCGCTTGTCGGTTACCAGCATTTCGCCAGCGAGTGCTGGATCAGCGCCGAAGACAACGTTCATCACGCCCTTGGGAATGCCGGCTTCATTCGCCAGCTCGCCAAAGATTGCGCCCATGCTTGGCGTATCGGGTGCCGGCTTGAGGATCACGGTGCAGCCAGCGAGCAGGGCCGCGACGACCTTGCCGACATTGACATAAAGCGGCGCGTTCCACGGAGTGATCGCGCCGACAACGCCGATCGGTTCGTGATAGGACTTGCGGATGTTCTTGATGCCCCAGGTCTCACGCGTGCCGTAATCGCGCTCCCATTCGACGCGCGGGAACACATCGAGATAATCCTGCCAGCCGGCCAGCGCCATGGCGACCTGTTCGCGGTTCACCGATCCCCGCGCGCAACCACCTTCGTTGATCGCGATGTCGGCCAGGCGGTCGAAGTTCGCCTTGAACAGGTCGAGGTACTTCGTGCAAATTTCGAGGCGCTTCTGGCGGTTGGAATCATGCGACCAGTCGGTGGAATCGAATGCGCGTCGCGCTGCAACAATGGCGGCGTCGACGTCTTCAGCTGAAGCGTCAGCCGCCGTGTTGATCGGCGCGTCAGTCCACGGGCTGATGACATCAAAGGTCTTGCCGCCGGCGGCATCGCGCAGTTCGCCATCGATAAACAGGCGGGCGGGGGTGAGAGTCGTCATGAAATTGAGTCCTGTCTGTCGGAATGTCAGTTGCGCGGGCGGCCGGAGGTCCAGACCATCGGCATGTGAAGATCGGGCGGAAGATCCACGATCGTGCGGAATTGATCGGCAACCGAATTGTAATGCGAAATGCCGCGATCGCGCAGGTTGATGCCAACCTTGGCATTCTCCATCGCAAAGCGCATCGAAACGTCGGGGTCCCAGCTCGACCCGGTCTTCGTCTCGTCCATCATCTGCCCGCAGCGGGCGATGGTGACGCGGACGCCCTCTGCCTCAAGCTCGCGGATCCACATTTCGGAGATCAGTTCGAGCGCTGCCTTGGTCCCGGCATAAAGCCACAGCATCGGCATTTTGAGGGGCGCGGATTCGCTGGTCACGTTGATCACATGGCCACCGCCGCGCAGCAGCGGCATGGCGAAATGGGTTACATAGAGAGGCCCGGAAAGGTTGGTTTCAACCTGCGCCTGAATCTGGTCCGGGCGCACCTCGGCAACCGTAAACGGTTCATAGATGGCGGCGTTGTTGATCAGCACGTCGATCTTGTCGACGTGACGAGCGATCTCGGCAAAGGCGGCTTCGACCGATGCGGCATCGCGGACGTTGCATTCGATGGACAGGTGCCCCTCACCCAGTTCCGCAGCCACGGCATCAACCTTGGACTTGGTGCGGCCGAGCAGGATGATGCGATCCCCGTCCTTGGCAAAGCGGCGCGCGATGGCGCGGCCCAGGCCGTCTCCTGCACCAGTAATGGCGATAGTCTTGCCCACGTTCGGTTCGATCCTCTCAGCTATGGCAGTGGCTTCGCAATAAGCCCGATTGCAGACAAGGGCCTTGCGTATCGCGCGCGCGATTGTTCTGCCGTCAGAGAATCAAATCACATAAATTCAGCAACTTGGACTTATCGTCATGCCTTACGAGACAAGTTTGAACGCATTACCTGCATTGCTGTAATCAGTCCGTCTCGCTCAGGCTGCGACAAGCCCTCTTGCGCGGCATCAATCGTATCGAGTGCCAAGGGGCGCAACTGGACAAGCAGGCCCTGCGCCTTGTCAGTCAGGTGCAATCGCCAGGCCCGACGGTCAGCCGGGTCAGGCCGGCGCTCGACCAGCGCGGCGTCTTGCAAACGGTCAACCATTCGGCCGAGCGTGATCGGTTCGACTTCAAGCAGTTCGGCGAGTCCGCCCTGGTTGATGCCCTCGTTGACGGACAAGATCGAGATGACCTGCCACTGCGGCCGCGTCATGCCCAGCAACCGCGCCTTTTCATCGAAAGTGCGGCGCATCAACCGGGAGACCTGCGCCATCAGCATAGCTATGTTCTCGTCTTTGCCGAGATTTTCGGTTTTGCCGGGGTTTTCGTCCATGACTGGTCAATAATAGCAATGCTCATTATATTCCAGAACAATTCCGATCCGCTGTCAGAGGCAGGAACCCTGAGATGACCGAATCTGCCACAAAAAGTCCGCCACCCTTCGAGGTTTACCGCGCACGTGATGCCGGCGATTTTGAGGAGTCCGGCATGATGCACAGCGACGGCACGATCTCGCAGGAGGTCGGCGAGGCAAGCATGGCGTTGGTCGCCGAGGGCATGCTCGAGGGCAGCAAACTGCGCGTGCTCTATCGCCGTCCGGGCGGCTTCAGCCTGTCCTACGCCTGGTTCAAGAGCGGCTTTCCCTTGCCGTTGCACAGCCATTCGACGCCGTGCCTCTATTATGTCGTCGCCGGATCGCTGCGCATAGGGACGCAGGAATTGGGGCCGGGCGATGGCTTCTACATCGATCCGAACACGCCCTACATATACACACCGGGACCCGACGGCGTGGAAGTGCTGGAATTCCGTGACACCGACCGGTTTGACATAAAGATCCGTAGCCGCAACGTGAAGTGGTGGCACAAGGCGCTGGAAAAGCTGAAGACATCGAAGCTGTCGTGGCCAGGGCAGACAAAGGCACCATCGGGGCTAGAACTGCCCTAGGCGTCAAGCATCGTCAGGATCGAGGGCACCAGCTTCGGCAGGCTCTCGAACAGCCCGCCGCGACCGGCCATGCTGGCGTCGAGCCGCTCCAGCCATTCGCGGTCACCCCACGGCGGCTCGCTGAGGACCCCACCCGGGATCAGCGCCGCCACGGCTTCGCTGGTTTCACGCGGATGGTGGAGGTCAGACGCGCCGCCGCGCAGAACTGTGACCGGCAGGTTCAGAGCCACCAATTCGGCGCGGGTGACGCAGGGGATGGGAGCATCTGTCGGAAAATAGGCATCGGCCCAGCGGCGCATTGTCGCGACGAAAGCATCGCGGTCCTGAGCGAGGATACGGTCACGGTTTGCCGGCCAGCGGGTCAGCGGTTCTTGCCAGCCGGGAAGTTTCAGCACGGCCTCCATGCCATGTGTCGCCGCCGCCAAGGCAGCATCGGCGCAATAGAAGATCGGCAGCGTGGCAATGCCGATTGCGCCTCCGGAGAGCCACTGCACGTGAAGACCGCTCACGGCATCGGGATGATGGATAGCCGCAACAATCGCCTCGCGCGCGCCGCCTGACGCCGCGACGATCAGCGCCGGAGCCAGACCAGTTGCCCGCAGCAATCCGGCAAGCGCATCGGCGTTCTGGCGCGTTTCGCTTGTCCCGGTGAACAGCACCTCGCTCTCACCGCAGTTCGGGCGGTCATAGATGAGGACACGGCAATCGTTGTCCGCCAGCGTTTGCGCCAGTTCGCGCACTCCGGGGGTTTCCCGAGAAAAGCGCCCGCCCGGTGTGATAGCTACGGAGCGTGCACCATCGCCGATGATTTCATAGGCCAGCGAGGCGCCGTTAATATCCAGCCTTGGCATTCGTCGCGCGCCTTTTCGTGTCAGACCTTCGAAGCCAGCCTTTCGGTCGCCAGCTTGCGGAGTTCGGCGATCTTGATCTTGGAACTGCCCGTGGTTTCCAGCTCGTCCTCGGCAAAGAACAGTACGCGGCGCGGCACCTTGTAGCTGGCCAGCTTGGTCTTGGCATAGGTCTGCACGTCGCGCTCGCTCACATTTGCGCCGTCATGGGCGACGATGCAGGTGACAACCAGTTCGCCAAGCAGGTCATCCGGCACGCCGACGGTCTTTGCGACTTTCACGCCCGGGCAATCGCGCAAGTGGTCGTCGATCTCGATCGGGGAAACGTTGGCGCCGCCGGTCTTGATGATGTCGTTGAGACGGCCTTCCCACCACAGGCGGCCATCCCGGTCGATATAGCCGCCGTCACCGCAGCGCAGGAAGCCATCGTCATCGAGCGAGTCCGCAAGCGGCACACCGATATAGCCGAGCATGAGCGTCGGCCCCTTGACGGCTATCTCACCACGCTCGCCCAGAGGCATGACCGCGCTGGTCATCGGGTCGACGATCTTGATCGTTGCGCCTGCCGTCGGCACGCCGTGACTGCCCAAGGTGACTTCCTCGGGTGTGTTGGCCGGATAGGTCGAAATCAGCGTGAAGGTCTCTGTATTGCCGTAAGCGTGGAAGGGCTCCTTCCACACGCTCTTGACGCTGGGATGCTGCGCCAATGGCGTGTCGCGATCGATATAGGACAGGCTGGAGAGGTCGACGCTGGCGTAGTTCGGCGCCTCGATCAATTGCTGCCACTGGTGCGGCCAGGCAAGGACCATGGTCCCCTTCTCCGCCTCCATCAGCGCAAGGGCCTCGCTGGAATCGAACCAGCGTTGCAGCAGCAACGAGCCACCTGCGGACAGCGTGCCGCCCAGCGCCATGGCAAAATTGCCCGACCAGAAAAACCCGTTGGCCGACCATGTGCGCGGCGGTGTCGTCAGGTCATACCACTGCGCCCAGCGCCAGAGCTGCAGGCAAACGCCGCGGTGGGCCGAGAGGATACCCTTGACCTTGCCGGTAGAGCCTGACGAGAAGAACAGGACGCCCGGATCACTGGCGACGACCGCGTCGGCGCGGGCGTGGACGACCGAAGGATCGACCGACTTTCCGGTGCCGAGGAAGCTGGACCAACCCTCGATCCCGCCCAGCCCCGTATCGCTGTCGATCACCGCCGCATGGGTGAGGAAGGGCAGCTTTTCCGAGGCAAGGTCGCCCGGGGTCGCGCTCGCGATCGACGGTTCGATGTCGATCAGCATCTGCGCGAAGTCCTTCTTCAGGACATGGCGTTCGAGCAGAAGGACCGAACACCCGCTTTCCTTCAGCACCACTTCCAGTTCGGCAGTGGTGAAGAAGGTGGAGATGGTGGTGGCAACCCCGCCCGCAAGCGCGGTGCCGAAAGCAGAGGAAAGGAACTCCAGCCGGTTTGTGGCAAGGATGCCCACCCGCGTGCCGCGCCCTACCCCGCAGGCGACGAGCGAACGCGCGACTTCCATCGAGCGTTCGAGCAGGTCGTCATAGGTCCAGCGTTGCGCCTTGCCATCCAGATGGATGACCGCCGCTTCGCTGGGGCCAAACCGGCGGGCAATCTCGCGAACATAGCCGCCAAGGGTCAGCGAGCCGATGCCTTCCTCTTCGCCCAGAGGGATACCCTGGGATATTGAAAGCCCGGCTTCCAGATCGATGATTGCCCGCGGTGTCGCCACTTTGTCTGCCTCTCCGTTCAGCGGTTCACGTCAACCACGACGCGGCCGCGGACCTTGCCGTCGATCAGGTCGGCGGCGGCCTGGATGGCTTCGGCAAGGCCGATGGTCTGGCTACCGATCAGGGCCAGCAGGTCCTTGTCGAGATCGCGGGCGAGACGTTCCCATGCCGCCATGCGCGGGCCGATCGGGCAATTGACCGAGTCCACGCCGAGCAGCGCCACGCCGCGCAGGATGAACGGCATGACGGTGGTCGCCAGGTCTGATCCCTGCGCCAGTCCGCAAGCCGCAACCGCGCCGCGATACTTGGTCGCGGCGATGGCATTGGCCAGCGTATGGCTGCCGACTGAATCGACCACGCCGGCCCAGCGTTCGCGCTGGAACGGCTTGCCGGGGGCCGAGAGGTCTGCGCGATCGATAATCGAGGTCGCACCCAGCTTGGTCAGGTATTCAGCTTCTGAAGCCTTGCCCGACGATGCGACAACGGTGAAGCCAGCCTTGGCCAGCAGCGCCACGGCCACCGAGCCAACGCCGCCGGTCGCGCCGGTGATGAGGACTTCGCCCTGATCCGGCTTGACGCCGTGGTTGATCAGCGCGTCGACGCAGAGTGCAGCGGTGTAGCCAGCGGTCCCGACTGCCATCGCCTGTTCACCGGTGAACCCGGCAGGTAGCTTGATCAGCCAGTCACCCTTGAGGCGGGCCTTCTGCGACAGGCCGCCCCAGTGGCCTTCGCCAACGCCCCAGCCATTCAGGACAACAACGTCGCCGGCGGCAAAGCCCGGGTTGCTGCTTTCGCTGACGGTGCCGACAAGGTCGATGCCGGGGACCATCGGGAACTTGCGCACGACGGGGCCCCTGCCGGTGATCGCCAGGCCATCCTTGTAGTTCAGCGTCGAGTGCGACACATCGATGGTGACATCGCCTTCGGGCAGTGCCGCTTCATCGACCTGCTGCACGGAAACGGTCTGGCCTTCATCATTCTTGTCGATCACGATCGCGGAAAACATGGGAAGTGTCCTTGTGGTTCGCAGGCGCGGCGTCGCACCCGTTTGAAATGGATTGCCCGACTTCCAAGCTGCAATGCTAGGCCCGGCGCAATGCGGCGCAAGGCACTATCGCGGCGGCGATACGGGCTTTGCGACGAGACGCTCGGCAATGGCGGGAAAGCGGGCGTGCTGCATCGATCCGTACATCGACAGGCGCATGCACTCACGGGCGAAGCGGCGGGCGAGTTCGCCGCGTTCCGCACCGTCCTGCGCATGGGCTCCGGCCCAGACCGGCCACATGAACGATCCCGACAGGACGATAACCGAAAGCACCTCTGCATCGACCCCCGGCTGAGCAAGGTCCGTCGCGGCAAACCGGCCGATCGAGCCGACATATTCGCGCCAGAAGGGATCGGCGGCGGGGTCCGGAGAGGCGAGCACCTGCAACAGCCAGACGCGGCATAGCTCCGGGTTCGACATGGCAAAATTGGCCAGTCGGTCGGTCAGATCGGCAGGATCAACATCCTCGATCTGGCGTTCGCCTATGGTCGCAGGATCACCGAACACGGCGCGAAACAGCTTGTCGGAAACCCACTCCACCGTCGCGGCGATAAGGTTCTCACGCGTTTCGAAATGCTGGTAGGCTGTGCCCCGGTTGACCCCGGCGGCCTGGGCGACTTCGGACAGGCTGACCCCTTCAGGCCCAGCACGGGCGAGCAGCGCCGATGCGGCTTCAAGGATGGCCTCGCGCGTTGCCACCGGGTCACGCGGCCTTCGCGTCATCTTCACCACCTGCCCCGACATGCTTGGTCCCCATCGCTGATCAACAGCACTGTTGACTAATCACTGCCCCAAGCCGCGCGCTGATGCAAATCAAAGGAAGGAGGCTGTCCAAAGGAAAGCGGCCGGAGGTTTCCCCCCGGCCGCGATCTGTCTTAAACCTTGGTAGCGATCAGAACTTCTTGCTGAAGCCCATCTTGATCACGCGGCCGAGGGTGTAGTTCTGGTAAGTGATGATGTTGGCAGCGCTGCGCGGAGTGCGCTGCGGCTTGGCATCCATCAGGTTATCGATGCCAAGGCGAAGCGACGTGCCCGAGAGAATGCCGGCATCATCCCACTGGTAGCCGAAGTTGACGTTGATCGTGCTGAACGGCTGGATCGACTGACCGATCAGGCCCGACACGTTCGGCGAGGCATCACGGAACTTGCCCGAATAGTTCCAGGTGATCTTCGACGAGAAGCCGTTGATCTTGTATCCCGCAAAGGCACTGAAGGTCAGTTCAGGACCGCCATTGCCCTTTTCGTTCGTGGCAACACCGAAGTTGGCGACCGACTTGGTCGTCTTGGTGCCGACGATGCCGGTCGAAAGACGGCCATCACCGAAAGTCGCGTCATAATAGACGTGGAAGTCGAAGCCCTCGAGGGTTGCCGTGCCGATATTCGACGTACGACGATCAACGTAGAGCGCAATAGCCGTGTTTGGCTGCTGGGCTGCGAGCGAAGCACCGTTAGTCAGTTCCGACAGGAACGCAGCGTACTGTGCTGCAGTCGGTGCGTAGTTATAGAGCTCCGGATTGGTCAGGTAGGTATTCAGGTTCTGCGGATTGACCGCTCCAAGGATGTTCTTGAAGTCGATCGAGTAGAACTCGCCGCCCATGCGAAGACCATCGCTCGGGGTGATTTCAAGGCCGACAGCCCAGCTTTCCGAGGTCTGCGGCTTGATACCGGCCTTCACGCCTTCCGCAATCATCGCGCAGGTGCCCTGCCCGGTATCCTTCTTCGGGGTGTACGGATCGTAAGGACGCGACGACGAACCCACGCCCACGGCGTAGATGCCGCAAGCAAAACGGCCCACGGCGATACCCAGCCCGTCAACCGCAGTCGGCGCGTTGAACGAGGTGTTCCAGTGGCCGAAGACCTTCAGCCAGTCGGTCGGGCGCAGGGTTGCACCTAGGCTGGGGTTCGTGGTCGAACCGAAGTCGCTGTAGTGATCGTAGCGAACCGAACCGGCGAGATCGAGGAAGCTGGTGACAGGAAGGTTCACTTCGCCGAACAGCGACCATGAATCACGGCTGCTGCTCATCCAGGGCAAGCCACTGATCGAGCCGACGCGGCCAGCGGTCAGACGGCTTTGTGCCGCATTGCGCTGGTATTCCGCACCAACGGCGACCTTGGCATCGCCACCCGGCAGGGCGAACAGTGGACCGTCAGCAATCGTGCGGGCAACGAACAGTTCCTGCTTGGTTTCCTGAGCGTTCTCGTAATCGATCAGGTCCTTGATCACAGTGGCGCTGGCAGCGGCTGCGTTGAACGGATTGAGCTGGCCCGAGTTGATGTAGCTCTGGGCCAGAACCGTGTTGATACCCGGGAAGTACTGGGTGTTGGTCGAACGACCATAATGCGCGGTCGTGCGGACCTGCCAGTCCTGGCCAAGCTTGACGGTCAGTTCCGGCGTAACGCCCCAGGTTTCAAAACCAACGGTGTTCGGCGTGTTCACGTATGCCGCATTCGGTGCCAGCGAGAAGCCAGTGCCTTCGGCCACGGCGAACGTCTGGCCAACCGGAGTCGCTGCGGCGGCTGGGAACGCTGCCAGAAGCTGCGCGCCGGTCGTGATGCCGCTGCCGGCAGAGGTAACGCCGCGTGGGAAGATTCCGAGTTCAAGATCGCGCTTGGTGTAGTAGGCGGTCATGCGCAGCGAAACGGTGTCGCTGAACTCATTCACGAGCGAACCAAAGGCATTGTAGCGCTTCATACCGGCCAGATAGGTCGCCTGGCCGACGTTGTCGCAGGCGGTGCCTACGGCAAAGGTGCCCGCGCCCGGAGCGGCAGGGTTGTTGGTGAAACCGGCGCCGAAATTGTACCAGCGGGTCTGCGTGCCGACCGGGCTGTTGCACTGGGTGCCGGTGAAGCGGGGGACCATCGAGGCGCTGTAGATTTCACCAGTTGCCCAGGTCGTCTCGTTGTTAAGGACGAGATCACGTTCCGAGTAGCCACCCGAGATATAGGCATTGCCCGTCGACCAGCTCTTGCCGACCGTCAGCTGCGCGTCCCACTGGTCAAAGTTCTTGAGCGTGGTGCCGAAGCCGTAGTTGGCGTCGACCTTGATGCCGTCAAACTTGCGCATGGTGCGGAAGTTGATCACGCCGGCAACGGCGTCTGCGCCGTAGAGCGATGAACCGCCGTCGGTGGTGACTTCCACGCCAGCAATCACGGCTGCCGGAATGATGTCAACGTCAACCGATGACTGGTTCACACCGACCGGGGTGAAACGGAAGCCGTCCATGAGGACCAGCGTGGTGCCGCCCGAGCTTGCATTTGCACCCGGCAAGTTGCGCAGGTTCGGCTTGGTGATCGAAATGCCGGCGCCCACGCCGCGCGGATCGCCTTCGAAGCGGCCGTTGAAGGTGTTCGAGATCTGGGGCACGAGCGAAAGCAGTTCGTTCGTCGAGTTGGCAGCCTTGTCCACGATCGCAGTCGTATCGACGCTGATCGACTGGGTGCCGGTTGCCGCAACGCCGCGGATCAGTGTGCCGGTGACGATGATGGGATCTTCGCCCGCCTTTTCGTTGTCGGCATCCTGCGCGAAAGCAGGTGCGGAAAGCGACAGCAGGCTGACACTCGCAAACGCGAGTCCTCGAATAGACATCATGAATTCCCTCCCAATGGTTCGAACCGGCGACTGCTCCAAAGGCAGTTTTGACGCCTGTCCGGTGTCATTCTCTATTCGGAACGAAACGGTCTGACCAGTGGTCACCCATCGCAGGGGCGTTTGTTCACTCATGCACTAAGTGGGAAACGGCGCAATTCCGACACTTGTTGCCCGTATGCAACATTAGTCCGGACGCACTGCAATAGTTCAGTGGCGGAAAGTCATGTCCGGCGGCTCCCAGCAAAACGGCCGGAGGATCGCTCCCCCGGCCGCCTGATGCTTTACTGAGCCAAGATCAGCGCGAACCGAACGCCAGGCGCAGGTTGATGCCGAATTCGCGCGGCTCGGTCACGCCGATGCCGTAGTAGTTGCTGGTCGAAAGCGGGCCCGACGACGTCACCGGACCGCCCAGCGGGATGCCGCCGCGCAGAGTCGTCACCGCCGGGCCGTTGTTGCGGTTCAGCACGCGGAAGGTGTTGGTGATGTTCTTGCCATAGAGCGAGACTTCCCACTGACCGTCCGGCGCGCGAACGCCGGCATACATGTTGAGCAAGCCGTAGGACTTCACATCATCGAAGGCGTTGACCGGATCGTTGACCGAGTTGCCCTTCCAGGTGAACAGGCCGCGCAGGTAACCGTTCATGCTGTCGCTCAGCGGCACATTGTATTCACCCTGAACCGTGCCACTCCAGCTTGGCGCAAGGTTCGAATTGAAGGCAACCGTGCACTGATCGATGTTGTTGGCACCCACATCGGCTTCAAGCTGGGCCAGCGTCGGCGGGGCGCTGACGATATCGGGCGCGCCGTCGTTGTTCAGGTCAAGGCAGGGAATGGTCCCATCCTTGATCCGGCCCTTCGAGTAGGCAAGGATCGTGCTGAGCGAGATGTTGTCATTCGGACGGAACGCCAGTTCAGCTTCGAAGCCCTTCACATCCACCGGAACACCCGAGACGTAGTTGAACGGGGTTACCGTGCCGGCGGCCGAATTGGTGCGGTCGATGGCATAAACGCCCGAGGACGAGCGATAGGGGTAGTTCTGGAACTTTTGGTAATAGCCGGTCAGGTTGAACGTTACCCGGCGATCAAGCAGCGAAGTCTTGATGCCCGCTTCATACGATTCCGAGGTTTCCGGACCCGTTGCGAGGAAGCCCGCCTGCCGCGCCGAAACACCGCCGGTCGGACCGCCGATGGCGACGGTGCTCGGACGCCAGGACGTGCCGGTGCTGGCATAGACCATCACGTCGTCAGTGACGTTGTACTTCACCGCAGCCTGATACACCGTCTTCTTTTCGGTGAAGTTGCGGTTGAACAGCGGGTTGACCACACCGCTGACGGCAAGACCCGAATTGTCCTTGTAAGTGATCGAGCGGATGCCGCCCGACAGTTCGAGCCGATCACCAAGGTGCGCGGTGAGGTTGGCGAAGTAGGACTGCTCGCTGTTTTCGCCAAAGCGGGCGATCGGGGTCAGCACAACATTGACGAGGCGCGCAGGCGTGGAGAACGGCGGCGCAATGGCGATGCCGGTGACGCTCTTGAACAGCGTGTCGCTGTCACCCTTGGCCCACAACGCGCCAACCAAGTAGTCGAAGATGCCGCCGATGCGTTCCACGTTCTGGAGGCGGACTTCGTGGCTCGAATTGTGCGAGACGGTATCGGTCGGCTGGCCGAAATCGACCCCGCCCGAGCTATCCACCGCGAAGACCGAGCCGGTATCCGACGGTGCGAACGACGCCAGGTGCTGGCGCGAATAGCCGCCGACATAGGTCAGCGACTGGCCCGCAAGATTGAGCTTGGCCTGCCAGTCATAGGTCTGGAACAGCTGGTTGTTCGTCTGCGGGGTGCCGATCGCGCTCTGACGGTCCTTGGCGAAAATCGTCACCGGGCTGGCAGCGGACGAGGTGACCACCTGGTTGACCGATTCCTGCTGACCGAACTGGATCGTGTCGCGCTTCACCACCTGATAGGCGAAGTCGAGCATCAGCATGTCATCAAGCGGATTGGCACGGATGCTGGCGCGCAGGCCCTTGGTCTTGTCGCTTGGCATCTGGGTGTTGACGATGTCGCGCACGTCATTGCCGCGGCCTTCTGCGACGACGCCCGCAATGCGCACGCCCAGCTTGTCGGCGATGACCGGAATGTTCAGCGCGGCCTTGGTGTTGAAGCCGTGAAGATCATTGACGGTGATATCCGCATTGCCGCCAACTTCCGAAAGGTTCGGGCGGCGCGTGTAGACGGTGATTGAACCCGACGGTGCAGAGCGGCCCTTCAACGTGCCCTGCGGCCCGCGCAGGACTTCGATCTGGCCGACGTCGAACAGGGCGTTGAACAGCAGGCCGGCGGCAACGGGGACGTCGTTCTGGTAGAACTGGATCGTGCCGTTGTTGCCCGATACGTTCACGTCATAGTTCACGCCGCGTACCGTGGCGGTCACACCGATGCCGTTGGCGTTGGCGCCCATCGACAGGCCGGGAACGACCGAGGTGACGTCTTCGAACTTGCGCAGGTTCAGCTTGGCAATATCTTCCGAAGTCACGGCCTGGACGACCACGGGGACGTCCTGCGCGCTTTCGTCCTTGCGGCGAGCCTGAACGACGATTTCGTTGGCCGATACCGTTTCGTCCTCGGCCGGCGCTTCCTGCGCGAAAGCGGGCACGGAAAGGGACAGCAAGCTGACCCCGATAAACGAGGCAGCGCGAATTGCGGATTTCATGTCAGGCTTCTCCCAAAGCGTTGGAAGCCCGTAGTTAGGGGGTTCGGAGAGACCGTAAAAGACGCACACTATCGCCCTCGCGATTGCCCACCTAGCCCGACCGAAGGGATAAGAAATAGGTCCATAATTTCATGCATTTAGATGACCGACCGCACTAACCTTAGTTAGCGACTTTGCCGCGTTTTCAGGCAGGTGTGGCATAAAAATGACACCTGTTCAGTTTTGATTTGCCATGTTTCGCACAAGGCAAGGGAAAAGATTGTGCCGCTGTGCACAAACTCCCAATTCACCCACCGCGTGAAACCGGAATCAAGGCACCGGTAATCGCCCTCGCCTGATCGGAAGCAAGGAACAGGATCACATCGGCAATCGCTGCCGGCTGGACCCATGTCGAGGTATCGGCGTCGGGCATGTCGGCGCGGTTGGTTGGCGTATCGATGATACTCGGCAGGATGGCGTTGACGGTGATCCCCTGCCCCGTCACTTCCTCGGCCAAAGCTTCGGTCAGGCGGTGCACGCCGGACTTGGACGCGGCATAAGCGCCCATGCCCATGCCGGCCTTGATTGCCGCGCCAGCGCCGATATTGACCACGCGGCCCGAACCGGATTTGGCGAGATGAGCCAGCGCGAGCTTGGTGATCGTCGCATTGCTGATCAGGTTCATCGACTGCATCCGCGCCCAGGCGTCAATCGAGCCGCCTTCAAGCGTTTCCCAAGTGAAGCCGCCGGCCACGTTGACGAGCACATCGATGCCGCCGTGGGCAGCCACGACCTTGTCGATTGCGGCAGAAGTCGTAGCGGCGTCCGTCAGGTCGACGCCGCCGATGTCCAATGCTCCGGCGACCGGGCTATGCGGCGACGGCGCAAAATCGATGCGTGCCACCTTGTCACCCGCCGCCGCAAAAGCTGCTGCGACTGCCTGACCCAGAACCCCGAAACCACCGGTGACAATAACCGAACGCGCCATATTCAATCTCCCTCAGGCAGAGAGCGCGGCGACCTCTGCCAGCACGCGCTTCGCATGCTCCTTCCGGCAGATCAGCAGGTCGGGCATGTACACGTCCGACTGATTATAGACGAGCGGACTGCCGTCAATGCGCGAGCAATGCAGCCCGTGCGCCATCGCGACGGCGGCAGGCGCGCAGGAATCCCATTCGTACTGACCGCCCGAGTGCAGATAGATGTCCGCATCCCCCAGCACGATCGACATGGCCTTTGCCCCAGCAGACCCCATCGGCACGAGTTCCGCGCCAAGCTTCTCGGCGACTTCCGTGGCTTCGCGGGCAGGACGGGTGCGGCTGACGACCATGCGCAGTCTTTCCGGTGCGGGCGGGACGACCACGGGCGCGTCAGTGCGCAGCACTTTGCCCATGCCGGGCAGGCCGACCGCGCCGATGGAGGCCACGCCGTCGATGGCAAGGCCAACATGGACCGCCCAGTCAGTGCGTGCCTCGCCATATTCGCGGGTGCCATCGACCGGGTCGATGATCCAGACGCGCGAATGGGCGAGCCGTTCGAAGTTGTCCTTTTCCTCCTCGGACAGCAGCCCGTCATCGGGCCGCTGTTCACGGATCGCGTGGACAAGGAACTGGTTGGCGGTCTGGTCGCCCGCCTTGCCCAGTGCCTTGGGCGAGAACATTCCCGCCGCGCGCACTTCGATCAGCAGGCGTCCAGCCACTTCGGCCAGATGGACGGCAAGTTCGGCGTCGGTCATGCTCATCGCCCCTGCCCTTACTTCAACGGCATCAGCTGGCGGATGATGTGCGCGGCAGCTTCCTGCGGCGTCATTTCCACCGTGTTGACGCGGATTTCCGGGTTGACCGGCGCTTCATAGGGGCTGTCGATCCCGGTGAAGTTCTTGAGGTCACCGGCGCGGGCCTTCTTGTACAGGCCCTTGACGTCACGCGCTTCAGCCACGTCCAGCGGGGTGTCGACGAAAATCTCGATGAACTCGCCTTCAGGAAGCAGGCTACGCACCATTTCGCGTTCCGCGCGGAACGGCGAGATGAAGGCAGTGAGCACAATCAGTCCGGCATCAACCATCAACTTCGCCACTTCGCCAACGCGGCGGATATTTTCGATCCGGTCCGCTTCGGTAAAGCCCAGGTCCTTATTCAGCCCGTGGCGCACGTTGTCGCCATCGAGCAGGAAGGTATGGCGGTTCATCAGGTTGAGCGACTTCTCGACCTCGTTGGCGATGGTCGACTTGCCCGAGCCCGACAGGCCGGTGAACCACAGTACCTTGGGCGTCTGGTTCTTCAGCCGCGCATGTTCATTGCGGTCGATATCGGTCGCCTGCCAATGTACGTTCTGCGCGCGGCGCAGGCTGAACTGCAGCATGCCGGCGGCAACCGTGGCATTGGTGATCTTGTCAATCAGGATGAAGCCGCCCAGCGTCCGGTTATCGGCGTAAGGCTCGAACACGACCTGCTTGTCGGTCGAGATCTGGGCGACGCCAATGGCGTTGAGCTCCAGCGTCTTTACCGCGACGTGCTCCATCGTGTTGACGTTCACGGCATATTTCGGCTGCTGAACCGTGGCCGAGACCATCTGCGTACCCAGCTTGAGCCAATAGGCGCGGCCGACATGCAGGGGCTCGTCATTGAGCCAGACAATGGTGCTTTCGAACTGGTCGGCAGACTGCGGCGGCGTATCGGCGACCGAGATCACGTCTCCGCGCGAGCAGTCGATCTCATCAGCGAAGCAAACAGTCACCGACTGGCCGGCAACCGCCTCGTCCAGATCGCCATCAAGCGTGACGACGCGGGTGACGGTGCTGGTCTTGCCCGAAGGCAGGACGCGGATGGCGTCGCCCGGCTTGACCGAACCGGTAGCGATCAGGCCCGAGAAACCCCGGAAATCGAGGTTCGGACGGTTGACCCACTGCACCGGCATGCGGAACGGCTTGGCCTGGTCTTCCGAAGACAGGACTTCAACCGTCTCGAGATGCTCGATCAGGTTCGGACCCTTGTACCATGGCGTGTTTTCCGATGGGCCGATGATGTTGTCGCCCTTGAAGCCGGAAATCGGCATCGCGGTGAAGCTCTCGATGCCAATCGACTTGGCGAATTCGGCATAGTCCTTGACGATGCCATCGAACACGGCCTGATCATAATCGACCAGATCCATCTTGTTCACCGCCAGCACCAGGTTCTTGATGCCGATCAGGTGGCACAGGTACGAGTGACGGCGCGTCTGGACGAGCACGCCCTTGCGCGCATCGATCAGGATCACGGCCAGATCGGCGGTCGAAGCGCCGGTGATCATGTTACGGGTGTACTGCTCGTGCCCCGGGCAGTCGGCGACGATGAACTTGCGCTTTTCGGTGTTGAAGAAGCGGTAAGCGACGTCAATCGTGATGCCCTGCTCGCGTTCGGCGGCGAGGCCGTCGACCAGCAGCGCAAAGTCGATGTCCTGCCCCTGCGTGCCAACTTTCTTGGAATCGGCGGTCAGCGCATCGAGCTGGTCTTCGAAGATCATTTTCGAATCGTAGAGCAGGCGGCCGATCAGCGTCGACTTGCCGTCATCCACCGACCCGCAGGTGATGAAGCGCAGCATGGTCTTGTGCTGGTGCTGGTCGAGATAGGCGTCGATATCCTCGGCAATCAGGGCCTCGGTGACGTAAACCGGATCGTTGGTGGTATCGGTCATCAGAAGTACCCCTGCTGCTTCTTGACTTCCATGCCGGCGCCGCCAGCATCCTTGTCGATGGCGCGGCCCTGCCGCTCGGAGGTTGTGGTGAGGAGCGTTTCCTGAATCACGTCAGGCAGCGTCTTGGCCGTGCTCTCGACCGCGCCGGTCAGCGGGTAGCAACCGAGCGTGCGGAAGCGGACCGACTTCATCATCGGCACTTCGCCTTCACGCAGCGGGAAGCGGTCATCATCGACCATCACCAGCATGCCGTCGCGTTCCACCACCGGCCGTTCATCGGCGAAGTAGAGCGGCACGATGGGAATGTCGTTGAGGTGGATGTACTGCCACACGTCAAGCTCGGTCCAGTTCGAGATCGGGAAGACGCGGATCGATTCGCCCTTGTTCTTGCGGGCGTTGTAGAGGTTCCACAGTTCCGGGCGCTGGTTCTTCGGGTCCCAGCCGTGGCTGGCCGTGCGGAACGAGAAGATGCGCTCCTTGGCGCGGCTCTTTTCCTCGTCGCGGCGGGCACCGCCGAACGCGGCATCGAAGCCCCACTTGTCGAGCCCCTGCTTGAGCCCTTCCGTCTTCCACATATCGGTGTGCAGCGCGCCGTGATCGAACGGATTGATCCCGCGCTCGGCTGCCTCGGGGTTGTGATAGACGAGCAGTTCCATGCCCGAAATTTCGGCCATCTTGTCGCGCAGCTTGTACATTTCCTGGAACTTCCAGGTCGTGTCGACGTGGAGCAGCGGGAACGGCGGCGGCGAGGGATAGAACGCCTTGCGCGCGAGGTGCAGCATCACGGCGCTGTCCTTGCCCACGGAATAGAGCATCACCGGCTTTTCAGCCTCGGCAACGACTTCGCGGATGATGTGGATCGCTTCGGCCTCAAGCCGCTGCAGATGAGTCAGGGACTGGCGTGACAGGTCGCTCACAGGGTGCCTCTCCATAGCTTCGTTGCAAGGCCAATGGCGGTTATGTCTTGACCATAATACTCCCATATGGGAGCAAAGGTGATGGCTATCACTCCGACCGACGAAAGCAACCTGCTGTTGCCCCTGTTCGAGGGGATATTCGAGCAGCCGTTGTGGGAGACGTTCCTGCGCCGCCTTGCCCAGCGAACGGGGGCGCAACGCGTGCGGCTGACGGTGATCAATTCTGCCGCACCCGAACAGATGCCGCTGCGCCGGCGCGTGCTGGCGGACCGCCTCGCCCAGCGCGACGATCCCGGCGAGCCCGATCCGATCGATGCGCGCATTTACGCCTCGCTGCGCCCAAACCGGGTCTATGCCATTGATGAACTGCGCGAATTCGATAGCCAAGCGGATCATGTCGGCGATGCCCGGCTCATCCGCGTGGCGGGGCGCGGTGACCTCAATGCGTGGATCGTCCTGCTGCACGAGCGTGAGGCTTTTACTGCCGCCGATGCAGCCCTGCTCACCGCCCTCGCCCCGGCCGTCGCCACCGCGCTGTCGATTTTCGCCAAACTCGGCGGCATGCGGCTGCGACTTGAGGCGGCCGAAGGCACGCTGGCGCTGCTGGGGATCGAGCAGGAAATCCTTGATCGATCAGGCAAGGTTCTGGGCGAGGAAGCGCGAGCGGGCAATTTCATCCCCAGCCAGTCACCGACACTTGCCGATGCGTGCCTTGTACTGGCCGATGCAGACGCTGGCGAGCGCCGCCTGGTTTCCGTCGATGACCGGAACTTGCTGCTGCGGCCAGCGGGCAAGAGCCGGGCTGACCTGCCACACCCCGCCGCCGCCGTAGCAATGTCGCGGGCCCAGCGGCGCGAACCTGCGAAAATCGGCGCGCAGGTGCTGGCCCAGCAATATGGACTTTCGCCGAGAGAAGCCGCGCTGGCCGAGGCGATCAGCCGGGGCGTACCCTTGATCGAGGCGGGCCAGGCATTGCGCCTGACGGCGGAGACGACGAGGAACTATTCGAAGCGAATCTACGCCTCGACCGGCACCAGCGGGCAAGCCGACCTGGTTCGGCTGGTTCTGGAAGGACTTCCGCCCTTAGCCTAGCGCCTTCTCCGCTTCGGCAATCTCGGCCTTTAGCCACATCGTTTCGGACAGGTTCTGCCCGCCCCCGCGCGCCAGCAGCAACTGGCAGGCATGCTTCTTGACGACCAAGGCAGTCGGCTCGGCACCGTCCACGCCAAGCGCAACGTCTACCAAGTGCAGCGCCTCAAGCGGCTTGTCGGCATCTAGTAAAGCCTTGGCGCGTTCCGCCACCTTGTCCGCCCCGCCGGCAAGCTCGGCAATATCCGCGTAAACCGACGAAACCGGCGATCCGAACAGCGCGGTGGTGCCGTCCTCGTACTTGACCCAGTTGCCGTTTTCTTCCCAGACGGCGCGAACGGTCCACTTGGTCTGGCCGTGGAACTCGCCGATCTTCATTTCGGCTGGCAGGTGGATTTGCTGCATGGCCTGATAGACTGTGCCGCCGGCGTTCATCACCTTGATGGTCTCGGTCTCGATCCACTGCACGGCATCGTGCATCGCCTGAATGTCGGCACGGATCAGGTCTGCCCCGAAGATCGGTTCGCCATGCCCGGTGATAAGCAGTTCCGCCCCCAGATCGCGCACGATCTCGCAGGACTTGAGATAGGGACCGACAAGGCGAGGCTTGTCACCGCGTACGGTCGTCAGGTTGGGCATCGAACGCCAGACCGGGCCGAACAGGTTGCCGGTGAATACGATCTTTTCGTCCGGCAGCCAGACGATCACCGCGCACAGCGTTTCGCCGCCGGGAACCTTGATCACTTCGAAACGCTTGCCGCCGAGACTGAACGACAGCTGGCCTGCAACTTCCACGTCGGGCACGATACGCGGCGGCACCGGCGGCGGACCGTCACGCCGCGTCATCGAGGCCCACAGCTTGCCCGAGCGGCGGCCAAGGAACATCTTGAGGTCGTCGAAATACTGGTCAGTCTCGGTGAAGCCCTTGCCGGCGATCACCTCGGTATCCGCTTCCTTGAGCTCGGGCACGCCGCCGAAGTGATCGGCGTGCGCCTGAGTCAGGACGATAGCATTGAGCGGCCCCTGCCGGTGCGGGGCGAACAGGGCCCTGGTCTTCGCGCCATTGTTCAGAAAGCCGGTGTTGACCAGCACATCACCTTCGCTTGTAGTGACGAGGTAAGCGTTGGAAATGTCCTTCACCATGAAGATCGAAGGCGTGATTTCCACGGCTTCGGTCTGGCCCTCGCCGGCGGTAACCAGCGCGCCCAGAGGTGTCTGATTGTCGCTCATGCCTCGAACTCGATCATGACCTTGGCCGATTGCGGCGAGGCGGCGACTTTCAGCCCGTCTAGCACGTCATCGAACGGCAGGCGGTGGCTGATGAGCGAGGCCAGCTTGTCCTTGAGCCGAGGCATGGCAGCCAGCACTTCGGGCATTTCGGTGGGATAGCCGACCGCCGTGGTGATCGTCATTTCGCTGGTCAACATGCGCCCGGCGGGGAATTCGATCGGCTTCATGTAGGCGGCGGTGATGACCATGCGGCAGTGGAACTTGGCCATCATGATCACATCGGTCAGAATCGAGGGCGCGCCCGCCGCATCGATCCAGGCATCGGTGCCAACCCCGATGCGGCCATAGCTTGGCACTTCGCCGTGCAGCTTGACCAGCTCCGCGCGCACATCGCAGTTCGCCGGATCCAGCGCTGCCCGCGCGCCGAGCGCCAGCGCGCGTTCGCGGCGTTCAGGCGCCAGATCGAGCGCGACAACGTCAGTCACGCCGCGATCGACCAGCCACAGCACCATGCCGAGCCCGATCGGGCCGCAGCCGAACACAACGACCTTGTCGCCAGCCTTCACCTCGGCGCGGTTGACGCCGTGCATGGCGACCGCCAGCGGCTCGCACAGCGCGGCGATATCGTAAGGCACGCCTTCGGGGATCGGCAGCAGCTTTTCCATCGCCTCGGCATCCTTGAGCAGCAGCTCGGGCGTAAAGGCACCTTCCATGCCGCCAGAGCCGACAAACATGCCGTTGATCACCACGCGGTCGCCCAGCTTGTGGCCGGTCACTTCGCTGCCTACCTCGATGACTTCGGCGGAGGCCTCGTGTCCCAACGCTGTCTTGGTGCCGGGCATCGGGATGCCGCCCATCTTGATGTAGGACAGGTCGCTGCCGCAGATGCCGCAGGCCTTCATCCTGACGACCACGTCTTTGGGTCCGGGTGCGCCGCGCTCGACCTCGTCAAGGCGCACGTCGTTCACATCGTGGATGGTCAGCAGTTTCATCGTCATTCTCCCGTCCGCGCGCGATCAGCCGCGGATCATGTAGCCGCCGTCGACCTTGATGGTCTCGCCGGTAATGAAGGCGCTGGCGTCCGAGCAGAGGAACGCGCCGATGCCTTCGAAATCTTCAGGATAACCCACGCGCTTCATCGGCGTGATCGGGCCATACTGGCCGGTGAGGTATTGCACCGCCGGACCATCGGAGGGGCCCATCATCGGCGTGATGATCAGGCCCGGCGCAACCACGTTGGCGCGCACGTTGTACTGTCCCATTTCGGCGGCGAGGCAGCGGATAACCGCCGCGACTGCGCTCTTCGAACCGGCATATTCCATCTTGCCCGGCAGGCCCTGGAACAGCGACAGCGAACCACAGGCGACGAGGCTGCCACCCGGCTCACCCGCCTCGGCGCGTTCCTTCATCAGGCGCGCGCCTTCGCGCAAGGTGAAGAAAGCACCATGAAGCGCGGTGTTCTGGAATTCGAACCAGTGCTCGGTCGGCATGTCGAACACCGAATTGTAGCGCGGGCTGGCGCCCGAGTTGGCGAAAACGCAGTCCAGCCGGCCGAAATCCTTCATCAGTTGCTCATAGCCGGCCACGATGGCCGCCTCGCTCGAAACGTCGACAATATAGGTTTCCACCCGGCCTGCCCCGGCAGCAATCAGCTCTGCCTTGGCTGCAGCGTTCTTCTCAGCATTGCGCGCCCAGATGGCGATATCGCCGCCCTGCTTCGCAACGCCCATGGCAAAGCCAAGGCCGATGCCGCCGTTGCCGCCGGTTACCAGGGTCACCTTGCCAGTGCAGTCGAACAGGCCTTTGGCCATGGGTATATCCTCTCCGGTTTCGCGCTGCCGGACGGGCCGGCGCAGTCGTGTTTGTTGTGGGCGCGAGTTTCCGCTCCGCCGTGCTTGCAGGCAACGCCGCACAGTGTAGATATCGGGCCGCATGATGCAATTAGAGACACAATCATGACCGCACCGGGTCAAGCCGCCCCAGCGTCAGGTCAGCCCCGCGAGATCATCGACGCGGAGCTGACGGGCCGCGCGCTGGAGGCGCGGATCGTGCGTTATGACATTCCGGCACCGACCGGCGGCACGCTGCATGACGCGCATCGGTACCGCATCAACATGTGCCTCACCCCGCGCCCCCTGCAGGCTCGCGCCGGATACCCCGAACGCTGGGGCAAGCACCGGCTTGACCGGCTGGGAGATATCTTCCTGATTCCGCCGGGCGAAACGCTGCAGGTGCGGGGTGAAAGCGGCAAGCAATCCTCGCTGCTTTGCGCGATTGACCGCAGCGCGATCGACGCCGTGGTGGGCCGAAGCCTTGACTGGACCGACACCCTGCTTGGCGCGACGCTCGACATCACCAATGCCCGCATTCGCAACCTGCTGTTCCGCCTGACCGAGGAGGTCAGCCATCCCGGCTTCGCCAGTGATTCCATGGTCGAAGCGCTGACCGGTGAACTGGCGGTGGAGATCGCACGCTTCTGCCTTGAAGCTGAGGAAGCGACCCTGATCGGTGGCCTTGCATCGTGGCGGTTGCGGCTGATTGACGAGCGGATCACCGACAATACCGTGGCTCCCTCGCTCGTCGAACTGGCGCAGATCTGCAACCTGTCGGTCCGCCAGTTGACGCGCGGATTTCGCACCAGCCGCGCCTGCTCCATCGGCGATTATGTCGAGCGCAGACGCATGGAAACGGCGAAGCGCATGCTCGCATCAGGGGAAAGCGTGAAGGCCATCGCCTTTGCCATGGGCTACGCCAGCCCCTCAAGCTTCACATTCGCCTTCCGCCGCGCAGTGGGCACCAGCCCCAGCCAGTTCCGCCAGCGGCAATTGCGCGCGCTTGACGGGTAATGGCCTGATTTCGATTGTTTGACCGAATATAACGCAGCAGCGCCATTGCCCCTGCCCGCGCCAACCTTCCTTATTGCGCAACGAGACGCCCCGGCGGCGCTGCGACTTTTGGGAGAGTACAATGGCCGACCTGCTTCATGCAGACGCCCTGATCGACGAGGCCCGCGCGGCCACCGGCATTCAGGACTTTGACAGCGACACCTACCGCGAAGGCCTCGATGTCCTGATCGCGGACGTCAACGCCCATGCAGACAATTACAGCGAGGGCGGGTTTGCGCGGGTGCGCAACGATATCGGCCATTACCTGCGCGGCCGCCTGAAGGTTTCGGACTACCTGCGCCAGAACCCCGAACTGCTCGACCGGCCGATCGAACGCCCGGTCTTCGTCATGGGCGTACCGCGCACCGGCACTACGCTGATGAGCAACCTGCTCGCTGCCGATCCCGCGCGCCGTTCTCCGCTGACCTGGGAAATTGACGATCCGGTACCGCCGGTTTCGTCGCCCGCCATGCTGACACAGGACCCGCGGGCGGTTGGAAGGCTCGCGGCGGAAAAGGCGGCGCTGGCAGCCAATCCGGACATGGGCAAATACTATCGCGGATCAGCGGTTTATCCCAACGAATGCGTGTTCTTCATGGCGCACGACTTCAAGACGCTGATGATCGAATCCAAGGGCGTGCTGCCGGCCTACAAGGAGTTCATCTTCTCCTGCGACATGACCAGCGCGTATGAATACCACAAGAAGTTCCTGCAGGTCCTCCAGCACCACGCTGGCGGTGTGTGGAACGTGAAGAAGCCGAGCCACGCGCTGTGGCTGGAAACGATCTTCAAGGTCTATCCCGATGCCCGCGTGATCTGGACGCACCGCGATCCGTTCACCGCAACGGGATCGCTGATGAGCGTCATCTCGCTCAGCCACATGGGGCATCTCGGCAAGATCGACGCCGAATGGCTGGGCAAGGACTATCCCTGGCAGGCCGCCGAACACGCGGGCCGGATCATGGATTTCCGCGACAAGTTCGGCGAGGACAAGATCATTGACGTCCACTACGCCGACATGGTCTCGGACCCGGTGGGCACGACGAAAAAGGTCTATGCCGCGCTGGGCGATGAATGGACCAGCGCTGCCGAGGCCGGCGTACAGCAGTGGGTCAACGACAACCCGCAGGACAAGTTCGGCCGCCACGAATACAAGCTGGCGCAATACGGCGTCACCAAGGAGAGCCTCGAACCGCTCTTCGAACGTTACCTCTCACGCTATGACGTTGCCCGCGAGGGCTAAGGGAGAATTCAGATGCTGATCGGCACCCATTACCAGAACGGCTACGTCTGCGACGACATCGAAGCCGCCATCGCCGAGTTCAAGGCCCGCGGACTGACCAAGGACCCGATGATCATTCCGGTCGACCAGATGGTTGATACGCCGGAGGGTCCGAAGCGTCAGAAGAGCCGCATCACGATGTTCATGCATGGCGGCGTCCAGTACGAACTGATCGAAGTCGAGATCGACGAGACCGGTGCCTATGCCAATGCCAAGGACAATGGCGGCAAGATGCGTTTCCATCACATCTGCCTGCGCGTTCCCGACTACGATGCCTTCCGCAAGGCCGTCGACGAACAGGACCTACCGCTGGTGTTCGAGCGCAATTCCGGACCGGGCGCATTGAGCTTTGCCTACCTTGATGGGCGCAAAGCCTTTGGGCACTACCTGGAATACACTTGCATGCCCGATGCAGTGTGGGAGCAAATCAGCAAGATGTGATCCGCCTGCCGCACCGGCGATGGCTTTGGCGGGCGACTGTCCTTGCCCGGCCGGATCGGCAATTCCTCCGCCAACAGCAGGCGAGGATTCGAAAAAATGAAGGCAGGTTTCATTGGACTGGGCAGCATGGGCGCGCCGATTGCCAGGCGGCTGGCGCGCTGCGGATTTGAAGTCACCGGCTGCGACGTCTCGCCTGCTATGCTGGAGGCCTTCGACGAGCCAGGCTCCGCGCGCTGCGCCGATCCGCTCGAAACCGCGCGTTCCAGCGAACTTCTGGGCATTTGCGTACGCACCGACGCTCAGCTGGAAGCACTAGCCGATGGCGGAAAGCTCTATGAGGCATTGGGCCAAGGCGGCGTGGTGATCCTCCATTCGACCGTCGCGCCCGAACTTGCGGTGCGGCAGGCGGAACTGGCCGCACAGCACGGCGTCGGCTTCGTCGATGTCGGGGTTTCGGGCGGCGGACCGGCAGCAATCGAGGGCCAGCTTTCGCTGTTCATTGGCGCGAGCGACGCAGATGTTACCAAGGCAAAGCCTTGGCTCGAGGCAATCAGCAAGGCGATGGCGCACCTTGGCCCGGTCGGACGCGGGCAGCAGGCCAAGTTGCTCAACAACCTGATTTCCATCGCGAATTACGGCATGTCAGCGGCGATCATCGACATCGGTTGCGACATGGGCTTCGACCGTCAGCAGCTGGTCGACGCATTCATGGCGGGATCGGCGCAAAGCTTTGCCCTGCGCGTCGCCCCCGGTTTCATCGCTCCGGGCCGCGATCACATGGACCTGCACGACTTGCTCCGAAAAGACGTCGACCACGCCCGCGCCCTACCCACCAGCGAAGTCGCCGCGCGAGACGGATTGGTGGCCGCGAGCGAAGTCCTGCTGGCGCGCTTGCGCCGTGCAGCGGGAAAGACCGTTCGCAGCGGGCGCGAGACGGTCGAGGCCTATGTCGCCGCCGTTCGCGCGCGCGATCTGGATGGTTTCGTGACGCTCTTTGCCGATCGGGCGACCTATACCGTCCCGAACGGAAAAACGATGACCGGACCGGCAGAAATCCGGGAATTTCAGGCCATGGTGTTCAGCGCCGGCCAGCCCTCGCCCACGCCGCTCGAATGGTTTGTCGCGCCTGAGGGTGTGGCGGTGGAGATCGAGGCAAAGCTTCCAGACGGCTCGGTACGGCTTACAACGAACCACTACCGCTTTGACGGAGAAGGGAAGATCGTCAGCCTGCGCGTGTTTGCGCGGCAATAAGCGCTGTCAGACGGGTTCCTCCACCCGCCCATAAAGCGTCGTGCGCTGGCGAAGAGTGCGGCCCGCCGCCTTGGCGATTGCTTCCAGGCTATCGACCGTCAGTTCCTGGCCGTGGCTCGCCCCGGCAGCGCGGCTGATGCTTTCGTTCATCAGCACTCCGCCAAGATCGTTGCATCCCGCAGCCAGCATCGCCGCTGCGCCGTCTGCACCCAGCTTCACCCACGAACACTGGATAGAGGAAATCCGCGTGTGCAGCACGATGCGCGACACCGCATGCATCATCACCGCTTCGCGCCAGGTCGGCCCCTTGCGGCTCTGCCCGCGCCGGTACATCGGCGATTCCATGTGGACCAGCGGCAGCGGCACAAATTCGGTAAAGCCGCCCGTCTCGCCCTGAAGCCGCCGGATTGCCAGCAGGTGGCGCGCCCAGTGTATCGGCGTCTCAATATGGCCGAACATGATCGTCGACGTGGTTGGCAGGCCAACCTTGTGCGCAGCGCCGACGATATCTAGCCAGAGCTGCGTCGTCAGCTTGTCCGGACAGATCACCTGCCGCACTTCGTCGTCAAGGATTTCCGCCGCTGTTCCGGGCAGCGAGCCAAGGCCGGCGTCCTTGAGCATGGACAGGAAATCGCTGACCGTCATGCCCAGCGTCGTTGCGCCTTGATGCACTTCCAGCGGCGAAAATGCGTGGACGTGAAGGTCTGGACAAGCCTGCTTCACCGCGCGCAGAATGCCAGCATAGGTATCACCGGTATAGCGCGGGTGTATGCCGCCCTGCAGGCACACTTCGGTTGCCCCTTTGGCCACGGCTTCGCGCGCGCGATCAGCCACTTCGGCGGGATCCAGATCGTAAGGCTTGTCGCGGAAACCGGCTTTTGAACTGGTCTTGGAAAACGCGCAGAACGAGCACGTATAGGTGCAGATGTTGGTGTAGTTGATGTTGCGGTTGATGACATAGGTCACCTCATCGCCGCGGGTCTCTGCCCGCAATGCGTCCGCCGCCTCGACCACAGCCTGCGCTTGCGCGCCGCGTGCGGAAAACAGGGTAACGATTTCAGCTCCGGAGAGCTCGTGGCCGTCGGCTGCACGGTCCAGCAAGGCGTGAAGCTTCATCGACACCGGACCCGGCGTCACGCGGCCCAGCGGCGAATTCGGACCAGATGGCGCGGCCTCTGCCATACCGGGGCTCCAAGCCGAATCCCGGCCAAGCCACTCGCTGTCCGCCAGCCTGAGCACGGCTGGGCGGATTGCATCGTCAAGCCATCCCGGCTCCGCGATGTACCGGGGATAGACAGTCAGCCGCTCAACCAGTGGACGGCCAGCCGAGGCGCAGATTTGCTCAAGCCTTGCGATTTCCGGCCACGGTGCCTCCGGGTTCACATGGTCGCGCGTGACCGGCGAAATTCCGCCCCAATCGTCGATACCGGCATCGATCAGCCGGCCCAACCGCGCATCGTTGAGATTGGGCGGCGCCTGCACCGAAACGCTATCGTCCATGATGATCCGCGCCAACGCGAGCGCGCGAAGGAACTCCTCGTCCGAAACGCCCGGAATTCCAGCCATCTTCGTGCCGTCCTTGGCGCAGAAGTTCTGGATGATGACTTCCTGCAAGTGACCATGCCGGCGGTGGAGATCATTCAGCGCAACCAGCGCCTCAATGCGCTCTTCCTCGGTCTCGCCGATGCCGACGAGGATGCCGCTGGTGGTCGGCATATGCGCCCGCCCAGCTGCTTCGAGCGAGGCAAGCCGCACGGCCGGTACTTTGTCAGGTGAACCGAAGTGAGGGCCGCCCTTGTCACCCAGCCGGTCCGCCGTGGTTTCAAGCATAAGCCCGCAGCTTGCCGCAACCGGACGTAGCATTTCGTAATCTGCCTGGTTGAGCACGCCGGCATTTACATGCGGCAGCAGTCCGGTTTCGATCAACACTCGTTCGGCGCAGTACCGCACGTAATCGATCGTGCGGGCAAAGCCGCGCGCCTCAAGCCACTCGCGCGCAGCGGCATAGCGCCGTTCGGGGGCATCGCCGAGCGTGAACAAGGCTTCCTTGCATCCCGCCGCAGCTCCTTCTCTAGCAATTTCAATCACTTGCTCGACACTCAGGTAAGGTGTCGGGACTTGCGAAGGAGTAGTTGCGAATGTGCAGTAATGACAAACGTCGGCGCACAGACGGGTCAGCGGGATGAACACCTTGCGGCTGTAGGTCATCCGTGCCGGACCGCGACTGTCGCGGCTAGCGCGTGCTTCATCAAGAAGCGCCACGGTCGGCGTGGCAGCAAGCCGTGCCTTCAGGCCTGTGCCCATCGATCCTTGGCGAACGTCCACTTTACAACTCCACTCCGGCCGCGGCCAGGACGTCGCGGGCAAGCCGCTCCTGATCCGCCGCCGATCTCATCAGCGTTTCCGCCAAGGTGACCGCATGGCCGCCCTCGCGCAAGGCGGGGGCATCATCAGCGTCACCGCGATCTATGACGATGCTGTCGACCAACGCGCCGTAGTGTTGGGCAATGTCGATATTTCCTCGCCGAAGATCGCGTTCGGCCAGCAGTTTCGACAACGGACCCTTGAGCGCCCTTCCGCCAATCAGCGGCGATACGGCAATGCAGGGGACAGCCCGGTTCATCAACGCTTCGCGCACGCCATCGACGGCGAGAACCGGATCGACACTGAGGAAGGGGTTCGACGGGCAGATGACGATCGCGGCCAGATCTTCGCGCGCCAATGCCTCGGCAAGACCTGGCGATATCACAGCACCGGGAGTCCCGGCAAAGCGGATTTCCGAAACTGCCGGCCTGCACTGTTCGCTCACGAACCAGCGCTGGAAGTCAGTCCAGCCATTGCCGGTGTGGACCTGCGTTCGCACTGGATTGTCGCTCATCGGCACGATCTGCTGGGCAATGCCGAGCGAGGTAGCGAGATGCGCGGTGACTTGCGAAAGTGAACTACCCGCGCGGAGCCGCCATGTCCGGGCAATATGCGTAGCCAAGTCGCGGTCGCCGAGGTTGAACCAATCTTCCTCGCCCAGCCTGCGTAGCTGCTCCATCATGTGCCAGGACTCATTGGCCATGCCCCAGCCGCGCTGGCGGTCGTTCAAGCCGGCCATCGTATAGAGAACGGAATCGATATCCGGACAGATCGTCAGGCCAAGATGTTCGAAATCATCGCCGGTATTGACCGCGACGGTCAGCCGCCCCGGCGCAAGCACGTCAGCCAGTCCAGCGGCCAGCTTGGCCCCGCCAACCCCGCCCGACAGTGCAAGAACATGTCCGTTCATGGGAACATGTCGCCCGCCACCGGCCGCATGATGGTGGCGGCACCTTCACCATCCTCTTCAGTTATCCAACGGCCAGCGCCTCGAATTACCGCCACTGGCGTGCCTTCCGCCCCCTCACCCATCGCAAGCACTGAAAAAGCGGCCAGCGCATCGGCTATCGCCACAATAGTCGCCTGCAACGTCCGCCCGTACATGTCCGATTGCCCACGCCGATCATCTGTGTGAACCAACCCGGCACAGCCGATGGCAGTGCCCAGCGTGCCCTGCCGCCACGCGCGCCCAAGGCTGTCAGCGATGATCACCGCAGGCTTGCCGGGAAGCGCCGCGCGGATCGCGCGAGCTGAAGCATCTGGGTCTAGCGGCCAGAGCAGCACCCTGCCCCCATCGACGTTAGACGCATCGATACCGGAATTCGCCGTCACATGCCCGATGCGGTGGCGGGTAATGATCGCCTGCGGCGTCGCGCGCATCACCGACTGCGCTTCGTCGAGAACAAGCTGGGCGAGTGCCGGTTCACGCCCGGTCAAGGCCGCAAGCTCCAGTGCTTGAGGATCGGCATGGACAGTATCGAGGTCCACCGCCCGCCCTTCCGCCTTCGAAACGATCTTTTGCGCGACGACCACAACATCGTCAGCGCCGATTTCCAGCCCCGCCAGCCGGGCCGATGCGACAATCGCCCCGGCGACATCGTCACCAGCAGCGAATTGCGGCATTGCCGGGAGCAATTCCACGGACATAGTGGGCAGAGACGTAGTCACAATCAGCTGCTTTCACCTTACGATTTGCATCCCTGTGCTTGACGAGATGACCGCTATGCCCATTGGCTCAATTCGCCCAGAGTGGGAAGGAAAAGGATATTTGCATGGCTAGGATTGGCGTAATCGGCGGCACGGGCGCTTTGGGCAAGGCTATTGCCCGGAGGCTCGCCAAGGCAGGCCATGAAGTGACAATCGGCAGCCGTTTGGCGGAAAGCGCGCAGGAAGCGGCTGCCGAGATCGGCGCAGCCGGCGGCGCGGCAAACGAAGACGCTGCGCAGGGACAGGACGTTGTCATCGTGACTGTCCCCTATTCAGCCCACGGCAGCACTCTGGCGCAGATCAAGGACAAGGTTGGCGATGCCATCGTTGTCGATACCACCGTCCCGCTGGTGCCGCCCAAGGTGATGCGGGTGCAATTGCCGCAGGCGGGCAGCGCCGCCGTGGAAGCGCAGGGGCACTTGGGCGAAGGCGTTCGACTGGTCAGCGCCTTCCATTCAGTCGCGGCGCACAAGCTGGATCGTGACGGCAAGGTCGATTGCGACGTGCTGGTGTTCTCTGACGATGTCGAGGCGCGTAAGGTCGTGATTGGTCTGTGCGGTGACATGGAATTGCGCGGGCTGGCCGGCGGGGCGCTGGTCAATGCCGCAGCGGCTGAAGCGCTTACGTCAATCCTTATCTATCTGAACAAGAACTACGCTGCCGATGGCGCTGGCATCCGTTTTACTGGCCTGACGACGGCACCGGATCTGGCTTGAATACCTGGGTGGTTATCCCGGCCAAGACGCCTGCTGCGGCCAAGGGCCGGCTGGCGAGTGTCTTGTCCGCCGATGACCGCAACCGGCTTTCTGCGAGAATGCTGTGCACCGCGATTCATGCGGCCTGCGAGGCAGTCGGCGAGGACAGGGTGGCCATCGTCGGATCGGCTCCGGCTGACATCAACCGCGCGATTCTCGTTATTGCGGAGCCAGTAGGAGGGTTGAACGCGGCGCTTGAACACGCCCGGCTGGTCTTGGCAAGAAAGGGAGCTATGCGGATCATCTCACTCGCTGCCGACTTGCCTCAGGTCGTCTCTGCAGACGTTCTGGCCTTGGCCGACCTGCCGGCTTCCTGCGCAGGCATTGCGCCCGACAGGCATGGCACCGGAACCAATGCGCTCTCCTTGCCCCTGCCCGAAGCGCTGGACTTCCCCTATCACTATGGCCCGGGAAGTTGCGAGCGGCATCTTGCTGAAGCGGCCCACATCGGCCTCACCATGCGGCGGATCGAACGCGGCGCTTTGGCACGCGACGTCGATGAGCCCGCCGACCTTGACGATGCGCGCGCCTTGTTCCTGCGGCAGCATGGGTGACCCAAATGGAAAAGCCTCAGATAGATTTAAGCGGCAAGGCAGCCTTCGTCACCGGCGGCGGCGGCGGCATTGGCCGGGCATCAGCACTGGCGCTGGCTGCAGCGGGCGCTGATGTTGCCGTGATCGACATCGTGCCCGAACGCTGTGACGAAGTGGTTGGTCAAGTTCGAGCAATGGGCCGCAAGGCGCTCGGCATCACCGGCAATGTCATGGATGCGCAGATTGTCAGCGATGCCGTTTCGGCAGTGGCGGCGGAGTTCGGGCGGCTCGACATCCTCGTCAACAACGCCGGCGGTGTGACCTGGCGCGCCTTTTCCGATCTGGCGGAAAAGAACTGGCGGCGGCACATCGATCTCAACCTCGTTTCGAACCTTGCGGCAACGTCTGCGGCGATTCCCCACCTGATCGCGGCGGGCGGCGGAGCCATCGTCAACGTCACCTCGATCGAGGCCAGCCGCGCCGCGCCGGGTTATGCCGTCTATGCCGCGTGCAAGGCGGGCATCAACAATCTGACGCGAACGCTGGCGGTTGAATTATCGGAGCACGCCATCCGTGTGAACGCCATCGCGCCAGACTTCACCGTCACGCCGGGAACCATGGGCAATTTCACCGGCCCGGTCGATGAAGCCTCCTGGCCCGACATGGGCGGGGCGCGCGGAGAGATCCTCCGCCGACGCATCCCGGCAGGACGCGCCGGGATCGATCACGAATGCGGCAACCTTGTCGCATTCCTGGCCTCACCGCTCGCTTCCTACATCACGGGGACGATCATTCCCGTCGACGGCGGCACTTGGGCTAGCGGTGGCTGGATTCGTAACGATAGTGGCAAGTGGGTGCTGCCCCCGGAAATGCCGCAACAAGGCTAGATCAGCACCGGGAGAGATAGTTTCATGACATTCCCCGTCAGCATCAGCCTGCCCTTTGATCACATCCAGCATCCTGATGAATTCATCTCAATGGAGGCGGTCACCCAGATCTGCCAGGCGGCGGAAGCCGCGGGATTTTCAGCCGGCTGCGTCACCGATCATCCGGTCCCGGGAACGCGCTGGCTCGACAATGGCGGGCACTATGCTCAGGACCCGTTCGTCATGCTGTCGTTGATCGCGGCGGTGACGAAGACGCTGAAATTGCAGACCAACATCCTCGTCCTGCCCTATCGCAACCCCTTCATCACCGCGCGGGCCGTTTCCAGCCTTGACGTCTTTTCAAACGGTCGGGTCATCCTTGGCATGGGTGCCGGCTATCTGAAGGCGGAATACAAGGCGCTGGGGGTAGATTTCGATGCCCGCAACGACATCATGGACGAATATATCAAGGCCATGAAGCTGGCATGGACCGGAGAGGACTTCGAGTTCGAGGGCACCGGTTACTCCGCACCGGGCAACCGCATGCGCCCTGTGCCGGTCCAGTCCCCGCACCCGCCATTGCTCGTCGGTGGCAACAGTCGCCGGGCGATCCGCCGCGCGGTTGAGCTTGGCGATGCCTGGCATCCTTTTTTTGCCCCGGCAGCGGTGACCGCCACGGCGCGTACCGTCTCACTTGCCGAGGAAGAGGATATCGACGCGGCGCTCGCTTATCTCCACGCGCATTGCGAGAAGATCGGCCGCGAAACACCGCCCGAAATCATCCTGTCGAGCGTCTTCACCATCAAGCCCGGCTACGACCCGCAAGAAGCCATCGACATCATCAGCGGCTACCGGGACAAGGGCACGCACGGCGCAGGAGCCAGCGTCTTCGTCGACAGCCGCGCGCAGTGGTGTGATCTGGCCGCAGACTTTGGCGAACAGGTGCTTGCGAAGCTGGACTGAGCGTCAATCGGGGGATCACTGAATGGACCGGAAGCCGGCGACCGCACAGGAAGAATGGCGCCGCTACTGGCCGCTGGTCATCTCGGCGTTGCTGGGGATGAGCTTCTATTCGCTCTTTGCTTATTCGAACCAGATGTTCGTCCAGCCGCTTGAAAGGGAGTTTGGCTGGCCCCGCCGCGACATCGCCTTTGGCTATTCGATCTTCGCGATCATCGCTTTCCTGCTGGGGCCAATGGTCGGCGCGTTGATCGATCGCTTTGGCGCGCGCCGGATTGCCGTGCCGGGTCTCGCGCTGTCCGCGCTCGCTTTTGCCGCCCTCAGCCTCACAACAGGCGACGTGCGCACATGGTTCGGCCTGTGGCTGATGCTCGGATTAGTCGGCGTCGCGGTGAAATCGACAGTGTGGACGGTCGCGATCTCGAACGCGTTCACGAAGAACCGGGCGCTTGCCCTGTCGGTGATGCTTTCAGGGTCCGCCCTCGCCCAGCTTGGCGCGCCAATCCTTGGGCGCTGGCTGATACCCGAATATGGGTGGCGGCATACCTATCTTGTCTTCGGACTTGGCTGGGGCGGCGCGGCGCTGCTGTTGACATTTTTCCTGTTCCATGACGCCAAGCGGCCGGTTGCGACGGCGAGCCAACCCTTGGTCGAACTGCCGGGGTTCGGCTTCTGGCAGGCAGTGAAAAGCCGTCCAATGCTGCTGATCTTTACCGCAAACCTGCTCAATGCCCTGATGGGTTCGGGGATCACGTTCCAGCTCAAGCCGATCCTCTCCGACACATCTTTGGGCGAGAGCGGCGCGGCGCTGGTGGCAGCTACTGCGGGAATTACTGGCATCGTCGGCAAGATCGGCTCGGGCTGGCTGCTTGACCGCAGCGAGAGCAAGCTGATCCCGGCGCTGACGTTCGGCATCGGCGCTGTGGCGTTCTTCCTGATGCTCGACCTGTTCCAATCGAAGGCCGCAGTCATTGGAGGAGTGCTGATTTACGGACTTTATTCCGGTGCAGGATTGTCGGTCACCGCGTTTCTGGTTTCGCGTTATGTCGGCCTGAAGTCATTCGGCGCGGTTTACGGCCTGCTCGGGTCGATGCTGATGCTGGGAACCGCGCTCGGCCCGCCGATCGGTGCGGCCGTCTACGATGCGTTCCATACCTACCATCCGCTGCTCTGGGCGGTGATTCCCATTTGCCTGTTCGACGGTATGCTGATGCTGTTCCTTGGCAAGTACCCCGAGTTTTCAACGACCAAGTGACCGTGCGACAGAGTTGATACAAAGTTCGGATTGATCTGTTCAACTCTTGAACTATCATGCAGGTCATCAAGCCGGGAAACTCCGGTACGTGATGGGAGACGGATGTGAATGGCACGCGTTTAGCGGTCGGATTGGCCATCCTTGCCTTGGCGCAAGCGGTGTCTGCGCAACCCGCAGACCTGCCCATCGCCCCCGCCCGGACCGACCAGTTTCCGAACGGTGTCAAGGTCATCCGCGCGCAGGGCGGTCAGGTGTATGCGACCGAGGACGGCCACACGCTTTACGGCATGGACATGCGCACGCTGATCGCGTTCGGGCCTGATCCGGCGCTCTATTGCAGGGACGAATGCACCAGGGTGTGGGAACCGATGCTCGCCCCGCCTGGGAGCAAACCCAACATCGCCTTTCCGCGCGGCTTCGGCTCTCCGCCCCCACCAGCCGGTCAAGCGCCGCGCCCCGCCGCCGCCCCTGCCGCCAGCAATTCGGACCTAAATCCGGACGGTCTCTACAACACCCAGCGCGCACCCGACTGGACCGTGATCCAGGGTGCAAGCGGCCCGCAATGGGTCTACAAGAGCTGGCATCTCGTCTTCACGCGCAAAGGCGACAAACCGGGCTCGACCGCACATGACGGGGCTGACAACCTGACATGGAACACGCTGAAATTCGTGCCGCCGGTCCCTAAACTCACCGCCCCCCAATCCGTCGCCGCTGCCTTTCGCGATGGCGACTATATCCTCACACACAAGGATGGGCGCGCGCTGTTTACCGGCACTTGCCGCAAGGCCTGTGCCGACTGGTCGCCATTGACGGCTCCTGCTGCCGGTCGCGGCCTTGGCGAATGGACAGTGTCGCGTTCCGGTGACGCGCCGCAATGGCTCTATCGCGGCAAACCCGTTTACGTCGGTGCCGCGCTTGATACTCCTGCCCCGATCCCCGCCAAAGGAAAGGTCCTGCGCCCATGATGCCGAAGCGGATGCCCAAGCTGCTTGCTGCCGGAGCGATCGCACTCGGCGCGGGATCGATGGGGGCGGCGCCCCAGCCGTTCACCCCGCAAGCGATTGGCGATGCTGCGGCGCGCTCGCTCCCTGCCCCTCCGGCTGACGGCGTGATGGGCTTTGTGGTGAGCGATTTTGTCCAGCCCATCGTCGAGGGTAGGGATGCCTGCCCCGATGGTCCGGTTCCGAAGCTGCGTGAAGCCTATATCGCCAGCTTGCCTTCGGCCGAACGCGAACGCCTGACGCGCAAAGAAAACGAGGCGGAGCTCCTTCGCGCCTGGCAGATGACGGCATTCGGCAAGAACGGCACCAACATCTGCTCGCAGCCTGAATTGTTCGACCGCCCCACCTTCCGCACGGTGCAGAGCAAGGTCGCCTGGGGGCTCGACCTCGATGAAGGCAACAGCGACGACACCTGCGCGCATGACACGTTCACCACGCCCAACGGCCAGACCGGAATCGACAATCAGGAGTACCGCGCGCTCGGCTGCAAGCTGGAATGGCGCACCAAGGACGGCGTCGGCGGTGACAACCAGATCGGCATGAAGCAGTTCCACAACTCGGGCGAATGGACGCAGGTTATCCTGCTGCGCGGCGTTGACAGCCTTGAGAACGACCCGAGCGTCGAGGTGGTCTATGCCAACACCCCCGACCGCCCGATGATCGATGGCAAGGGCAATTACCTTCCCGGCATTACCTATTCGATCAGCACCAAGCCGCCGCGAGAACGCAACGTGCTGAAAGGTCGCATCGTCAATGGCGTTCTGTTAACCGACCCGGGCGACATCAAGCTGACCCAGACGTGGGGTCAGGGCGGTGCCCGCGACATTCGCGGCAATCGGGCGCGATGGGACTATCGCAAGGCCCGCCTGCGGCTCGAATTCCAGCCCGACGGCTCGCTCAAGGGCATGATGGCCGGCTATCGCCCGGTCGCCGATCCGATCATCAGCCCTGCGCTGGGCGGCGCGGGTTCCGCGCTGGTCGCCGGGATCGACTGCGCTGGCGAACTCGCCACGCTGCGAAAGTATGCGGACGGCCTCAAGGACCCGAAAACCGGCAAGTGCAACGGTATTTCGGCCACCCAGCGGATCAGCGCCGTGCCTGCCTACATCAATGATATCAATCAGAGGACGGCTTCGCGATGAGACGCCCCAAGACCCTGCTCGCCCTCGGCCTCGCAGCTTCCGCCCTTGCCGTCGGCGCGTGGACAGTATCCGCTGATGCCGGAGCACCGGAGAAGTCGACCTTGCTGGTGTCTGCTCCGTTATCGGCGGCAAACGGCCAGATCGTTGCCATGCGTCGCTTGTCGGAATCGCAATATCGCAGCGCCATTGCCGATATATTCGGCCCCGACATCACCGTGGCCGGCCGGTTCGAGCCGGTGGTTCGCCCAGTCGGAGACCTGATCGCCAGCGGATCGAGCGATGCGGCAATTTCGCCCGCAGGCCTCGAACAGTTCGATGCCATGGCCCGCGTGATCGCTGCCCAAGTGTTCAACGAAGCACACCGCCTCCAGTTCAGCGATTGCACGCCCGCCGACCCCGCCGCGGCCGACGCCGCCTGCGCCAGCCGCATCCTGACGTCGCTCGGGCGCTATATCTTCCGCCGCCCACTCACGGCCGAGGAACAGGCGTTTTACGTCAAGCTGGCAGGCAGTGGTGCTGGTCCCACCAAGTCGTTCTACAAGGGCGTCGAACTGGCTCTCGCCGCCATGCTGACCTCGCCCAGTTTCCTCTACATCATTGAAACGGCAGAGCCCGATCCCGCCCAGCCCGGTGAACTGCGGCTCGACAATTACAGCCGCGCCACCCGTCTCGCGATGACGCTGTGGAACACCACGCCGAATGACATGCTGCTTGATGCCGCTGCCGCCGGTGCGCTCACCGATCAAGCAAAGCTTGAAGCGATCGCCAATCGCATGACGCAGTCGCCGCGCATGGAAGCCGGTGTGCGCGCCTTCTTCGCCGACATGCTCAAGTTCGAGAAGTTCGACGAGATGGCCAAGGATCCGGTGATCTATCCTTATTTCAATCAGGACGTCCTCAAGGCCCTGCCCGAACAGATGCTGCGGACGATTTCCGATCACTTGCTGACGCGGAACGGCGATTACCGCGACCTGTTCACCACCCGCCGCACATTCATGACCCGCGCACTGGGCGGCGTCTATCAGGTGCGTGTGCCGGTCTCTGACGGCTGGGTTCCCTATGAATTCAGCCCCGCTGATGACCGTGCAGGTCTGCTGGGACAGGCCGGATTTCTCGCGCTCTATTCGCACTCGGGTCGCTCTTCGCCCACGCTGCGGGGCCGCGCGATCCGTGAACTGATGATGTGCCAGCCAGTCCCGAACCCGCCCGGCAACGTCAACTTCACCGCGGTGCAGGATACCGAGAACAAGGCCATGCCAACTGCGCGCATCCGCCTTTCGGCGCACAATTCCGACCCGGTCTGTGCGGCCTGTCACAAGATCACTGACCCGCCGGGCCTCAGCCTCGAAAAGTTCGATGGCATCGGCAAGTACCGCGCGGCAGAGAACGGCGCGCCGATCGACATCAACGGCGCTCTTGGCTCGGCAAAGTTCAGTGGCGGCGTCGGACTTGGCCAGGCGATGAACGCCAGCGGTGCGACCACCCAGTGCGTCGCTTCACGCGCGCTTGAGTACACCACCGGCCGCGTGGTTTCCGACGAGACGCTGGTGCAAGCGACCGAAAAGGCCTTTGCCGCCAAGGGCTACGGCATCCGCAGCCTGTTTTTCCAGGTGATGACCAGCCCGCAGAACTGGCGCGTGCCAAAATCCGCGCCGGTGGGTGCCACCCGCGTCAGCCTGAACCGCTAGAACACCGCCAGGGAGAAAACCGATGGCCTATGATCTCAATCGCCGCACCGCCCTTCGAGGTATGCTTGGCGGTGCCGCCGTCACAGTGGGCGTGCCCTTGCTCGACTGTTTTCTCGACGTCAACGGCAAGGCCATGGCGGCAACGGGTAATGCAATGCCGATCCGCTTCGGCACATGGTTCTGGGGTCTCGGCGTCAATCCCACCCGCTGGTTCCCGACCAAGGCCGGACGCAATTATGATCTGCCGCCCGAACTCGCCCCGATTGCACCGTTGCAGAACAAGATATCGGTGTTCGGCAACTTCAACGTGCCGCTCGACGGTGCCCCCAACCTGCCGCACGTCAGCGGCGGCGCGGCGGTCCGTACAGGCCGGGCGCTGACCGCAGAGCGCGGGCTTCCGGGCGAGAGCTTCGACGTGACCATCGGGGATCGGATCGGCAGCCGCTCACGCTTTGCCTCGCTCGACCTTTCGGCCACCGGAGATCCGCGCAACTCCCTGTCGGGACGCGGCGGCGGCAACCTCAATCCGTCCGAAATCTCTGCCTCAAACCTCTATTCCCGCATTTTCGGCACCGGGTTCAAGGACCCCAACAGCGCCAGCTTCACGCCCGATCCGCAAGTCATTGCGCGGCGCTCGGTGCTGTCAGGCGTAACCGAACAGCGCCAGTCGCTGGAACGCGCGGTCGGCGCGGCGGACAAGGCCAAGCTCGACCAGTACTTCACCTCGCTGCGCCAGCTCGAAAACCAGCTCGATGCCGAACTCACCAAGCCGGAACCGCTTCAGGCCTGCCTCGTCCCGCGTAAGGTGCCGGGCCTGCCGGTGAATGCCGAAATAGAGAACGTGATGATGAGCCACGAGCTCATGACGGACCTGCTCGTCATGGCGCTGGCCTGCGACCAAACGCGTGTGTTCAACATGATGTTCAACAACGGTGCCAGCTCGCTCACCCGTATCGGCTCGACCATTACGCACCACCAACTGACGCACGAGGAAGTGCTCGATCCCAAGCTGGGCTACCAGCCTGAGGCGACCTATTTCCTGACCAAGATCATGGAAGCCTGGCTTTACTTCGTCACCGCGCTCGACAAGGTGAAAGAAGGCGACGGCACCCTGCTCGATAACACGCTGGTCTTTGCCCACTCGGAAACGGCCTTCGCCAAGTTCCATACGATCGACTGCATGCCGATGATGATGGCGGGTACGGCCGGGGGCAAGATCAAGTCCGGGCTGTACGTTGACGGCGCGGGATCGCCCGTCAGCCGCGTCGGTCTGACGATGATGCAGGCGATGGGCGTGCCGATGGACCGCTGGGGCGCCAAGTCGATGGAGACGAACAAGACCATCGGCGAGATCATAGCGTGATCGGCGCACGAGCATTCCTGCTGGCAGCGGCGTTGATTTCCGCTCCGGCGCTTGCAGGCGACACGCCCGCCTCCGAGGCAGGCGCGGTGGCCGTCATGGGCCCGATGATCAACGTCGGCAGCCGTGATCGCTCGGTCGCATTCTACACCAAGGGCCTTAGCATGGTCGTCCAGATGGACATGGGCTCTGACAAGCGGCACGAAACCATGCTCGGCTTCGCGGCAGACCGCACGCGTCCGGGGATCATCCTGTTGTCAGACCTGACGGCCAAGGCTCCGGCCAGCTTCACCCACGGCAATGCGTTTGAACGCATCGTGCTGCGCGTCAAAAACATCGACGGCGTGGTGGCGCGGCTGAAATCGCTGGGGTATCAGGCCGGCAATGTCCGCGACGTCGCGATGGGTTACCGGATGGCCATGGCAACGGACCCCGACGGCTACAAGCTCGAGCTGGTCGAAAGCCCGCCGCACAAGGGGATGAAGTGATGGACAAGGCCCGCCGCCAGTTTTTGCAGATCGCCGCCATTGCTCCGATCGCCGCCGTCGCGCTGGGTCGGCTGGCCCCCGCGCGCGCTGATACCTGCGCCGATCCCGCAAACCTGCCTGCCGCGCAGAAAAGCCTGCGCAAGTCGCTGGAGTTCGTCGAGGTTTCGAAAGATCCCGCGGCACGCTGCGGCCTTTGCGCGTTCTATCAGGGCAAGGGTGACTGCGGGACCTGCCAGATTCTGACTTCGCAAGTCAGCCCGGCATCATTTTGCAGTTCCTTTGCGGCAAAGGCAGGCTAATCGCACCTGCTAATGACGATCAAGCACCCGAGCCCCGTCCGCGACGCCATTCTCAACCGGATTGGCGAACAGGTTTCGAATGTCGAGCCGCCGGCGGGTGCGCCGCTGACCTGGGATGATATCGGCCTGCTGTGTCACGGCCTTGTCTTCGCGCAGCGGCCGATCCTTGCCGCGACGAAGGACGTGACTGAACGCAATTCGCTGGGTCCACGCGGTGCCTGGCTGCTCAACCTGATCAGCGCCGGGGTGAATTTCCCGCACGAATTGTCCGAAGTCATGGGCATCGGCCGCAGCCTGATGTCAGCCGAGCTGACGCGGCTGACCGATGCCGAGCTGATCGTCAGCAAGCCGGGAGCTACCGACAAGCGCCGCACAGAACTCGCGCTGACGGACAAGGGCGAAGCCGAGCACAAGGTCATCCATGCTGAGATCGAGCGGATCCTGCGCGCAGGTCTGGCAAAATACGCGCCCGACGACGTCCGCATGTTCACCCGCATGTTGCGCGATATGCGCGAATCTGCACGGGGTTGAAGTCTGTCTCGATCTTTTACGACAGTACTGTTGTAAAAGTTGATCTGCTGCGATATATCCATCGAATAACGGTTTGATGGAGAGCGATGCGATGAACGTGGAAGCAGGCACTTTCGTCCAGGCCAAGGTTCCCGATCTCGGCAATGCGCCGATCCCGGCCAAGGCCTATTACGATCCCGAATGGTTCGAGCTGGAACGGCAGGCCGTATTCCTGCGCACATGGTTCCCTATCGGCCACGTCTGCGAAGTGCCGGACGCGGGCAATTTCATCCGCCGAGAGATCGAATTCGCCCGTGCGTCGCTGCTGATCGTGCGCGGCAAGGACGGGGTGGTCCGCGCCTTCCACAACGCCTGCACGCACCGCGGCACGCAGCTTACCGACGACACCTGCGGCAAGCAGGCCAAGTTTTCCTGCCGTTATCACATGTGGACCTTCGGCACCGACGGCGCACTGCTTTCTGCACCGGATTTCGAACGCTTCGGGCTCGACAAGAAGGACTGCGGACTGCGGCAAGTGGCCTGCGACGTTCACGGCGGCCAGATCTTCATCAACTTCGAGAAGGAACCGCGCCAGGGACTGCGCGAATGGCTCGGCCCGCTGGCCGAAGGCATGGAACAGGTGCCCTGCGCCTATGCCACGCATTTCTCGGAATATGTCTATGAAATCGATGCCAACTGGAAGCTGACTTACGACAACTTCCAGGAGAACTACCACCTGCGTTTCATCCACCCGAACACCGGCAAGGCGACGTTCAACCAGACGAACCCCTTCGGCTATCCAGTCGAGATGGAGCTCCACGATCCGCACCGCACGCAGACGATCTGGACCAATCCGGATTCCATCAACCTCGTCACCCCGACGCAGATGATCGGCTTCAAGGCCGGGGCAAAGGCCGTGGCGCGCGGCGATGTGCCGGAAAATCCCGCCAACCGCTCGTACTTCGCCGTGTTCCCCAGCTTCTTCATGCTGGGATCGAGCGGCAACAATTTCAGCCACACCGTCTACCCGATCGGCCCCGAGAAATCGCGCGGTGTGATCCGCCTCTACTGGATCAACGACGACAAGACCCCCGGCACGCGTTTTGCCCGCGAATTCGGCCTGGGGCTGACCCGCGACATCCATTCCGAAGACGTTTCGGTGATCGAAGCCGGCCAGCGCGGCCTGTCGAGCGGGGCGCTGGAACACGTGTACTTTCAGGAGCAGGAAGTGCTCTGCCGCCACCTGTTCATGATGGTTGACAAGGCCGTGCGCGAATACAAGGCCGAACAGGGACTGACCTGATCGGGAGGGCGCGCGCGATGGACCTTGGACTTGCCGGCAAGGTGGCAATCGTAACCGGCGGCACGGCCAACATTGGCCGTGCCATCGTGCTGGCGCTGGCGGCCGAAGGAGCCCGCGTGCTGTTCACCGGCCGCGATGCCGTTGCCGGCGCGAAAGTAGTTGATCTTGCGAAAGAAAATGGCGCTTACGAAGCCCATTTCCTCGCCGTCGACATGCTAGGAGAAGGTGCGGCCCAGCGCATTCTAGAGGCAGCCGAAGAGCTTGGCCCAATCGAAGTCCTGGTCAACAATGTCGGCGGTAATTCCACCAAGGGAATGTTCGTCGATAGCGATCCGGCATTGTGGCAGGGCGACTATGACATCAACATGCGCACCGTGCTGGCGATGTCGCACGCGGTGCTGCCGGGGATGATCGAGCTCAAGTCTGGCGCGATCGTCAACATTGGTTCGACGGCTGGGATTGTCGGCGATTACCAGCTTGCCGTCTATTCGGCGATGAAGGGCGCGGTCCACGCCTTTACGCAGGTACTTGCCAAAGAAGTTGGCCAGCACGGCATTCGCGTGAACTGCGTCGCCCCATACGGCACCATGTCCGCCGATCCTGCGGCTTACAGCGCCGGAAGCCGCTTCAACCCAGCCAACAATTTCTTCGTCGAAGCCTTTGGCGGTTCGAGCGACCATGACAAGTCAATGCGCGCGCGACAGCCCTTGCTTGGCCGTCCGGTCGGCAAGCCCGAGGAAATCGCCTCGCTGGTCGCATGGCTGGCATCCAGCCAAGCCAGCTGGGTGACAGGCCAAATCTGCCAGGTCGATGGCGGGGCGCTGTTGCGGTGAGCCTGGATACCAGCGCGATCCTTGCCGAAGCGCAGGACAAAGCCGGATTTGCTGACCGCGAACCGGCAATGGCACGCAATCTTGAAGTTCTCTGTGCCTCGCTAAATGACGATGCCAAGCTAAACACGGACGGCGAAGCCGCAGCACGGCGCGCGATTGTCACCCGGCAGGCGGACCGGATCGGCGGCCTGAAATGGTGTGCCGATCATCCTGAGATCCTTGATGAACCAATCGACGCCGTGTTCCTCTGCGGCCTTCCGCGATCGGGCACGACCTATTTCCAGTACCTGTTCGATCGTGATCGCCGGTTCCAGCTGGTGCGAACCTGGCAGAGCCTTGTCCCCCTTCCCCCGCCCGCTGTCGACGCGAAATCGGTTGAAGATCGCAAATTCTTCGCCCGCGAAATCCGCGCACGAACCCGTCCGGCCGAGCCGGAAAACTTTGCTGCACTGCATCTTTATGACGAGGACGGTTCGGACGAATGCCACGCCTTTCTTGAGCAAGGCGTAACGGCGGCGGGGTTCCACAACGTGTACGATGTGCCGACCTATTTCGACTGGCTGATCAGCGATTGCGATCCCATCCCGGCTTACGAGGTCCACAAGCGTCAGCTACAGTTGCTGCAATGGCGCGGCGAGCGGAAGCCCTGGGCGCTGAAGTACCCGAACCACGTGCTCTTCATGGATGCGATCTGCGCGGTGCACCCCGCCGCGCGCTTTGCGATCACGCACCGCGATCCGCTGCAAGTGCTTGCGTCGATTGCGAAAATGACGCTGACCTTGCGCAAGACGCGTTACGACACCGTCGATCCCGCGCGGGTCGGTGAGCAAATGCTGCACTTCATCGAGGCGCATATCGCGCGGATCATGGCGTTCGCTGATGGAGCCGAGGCGCACCGCGTGGTTCATGTTGATTACTACAAGCTCGTCGCCAATCCCGCCGAGGAAATGACCCGTGTCCACACGGCGCTGGGCATCGGATCGCCGCCCGATGTGATGGCCGAAATCGCCGGCTGGCAGCGCGAAAATCCCAAGAATGCGCGGGGGGCGAACGATTATGCCCTCGCCCAGTTCGGGCTCAGCGCCGATGCGGTGGAAGAGCGTTTTGCCGCCTATCGCCAGCGGTTTGCGATCCCGCGCGAAGCCGATGCCATCAAGGAGTTGTCCGAATGAACAGCGAAACCGCCCTCGCCCGCCTCGTTGCCAAGGATGAAATCCGCGACCTCGTACTGCTCTATTCGCGCGCCATCGACCGCAAGGATATCGAGCTGCTGCGAGACCTCTACACCGAGGATGCAACGGACTCGCATGGCGATAGCTTCGATGGTCCGCAAAAGGACTATTGCGACTTCATCGAGCGCTCGTTCCCCTACATGAATTATAGCGGCCATCACGCCTGCAATCACCTGATCGAAGTCGACGCGGAGGCCGGTACAGGTTGCGGCGAAGTTTATGCCCTCGCCTATCATTTGATCCCCGATGGACAGGGCGGACAACTCGAAGACCTGATGGCTGTCCGCTACATCGACAACTATCGTCGCTGTAACGATGGCCGGTGGCGGTTTGCCAAGCGGGTGGTAACCTACGATATGAAGATCCGCCGACCGCTGGCCGGACCGACTGTCGAATGGAGCGAACCGAACCTCGATCCGAGTTACGGCGAGCTGGCGATGCAGCTTTTCCAGCGCGGTGTTCGCAGCTAGAACTGGAACAAATCAGCGGACCCGTAGTTTACGCGCAAGAGCGTAGACCTTGCCCGCGCCGATGGAGAGCCGCATGAAGACTTACGGAAAATTGGCCGGAAAACTGGCCGTATTCGGCCTGGTCCTTGCCGCCGGATCGCCCATCGCCGCCAAGGCGCCGGCGCCGCTCACCCATTCGGTTGCCTCTGCGCCAGTCTTTACCGACAGCGGCCGCGATGCCGGCTATGCGGTGGTCATGGTCAAGCGCGACAAGGCGATGCTGCGCTTGTCGTTCACCGGCATCACACCGGGCGAGCATGGCCTGCATTTCCACACCACGGGCAGCTGCAAGGGCCCGAAGTTCACGAGTGCGGGCGGCCACCTCAATCCGGGCGGCCATCAGCACGGTACGAAAAATCCGGCCGGCAGCCATTTGGGCGACCTGCCCAACGTGATCGCGGATGCGAATGGCGTGGCCTTCGCCGACATCGCGTTGACCGGTTCGGCCAAGGCGCTGGTCAGCGCCATGATGGACATGGACGGCACGGCGATTGTTCTCCATGCCGGGCCGGATGACTACATGACCGACCCCGCCGGCAACAGCGGCGACCGGATTGCCTGCGGTGTTTTCAAACGTAACTGACTTCAGGTTCGGGGGGCGAATAGGTGCAGCAATTAACTGCGGTTGAGCTTGAACACGGCGGCGCCTTACTGACCGGACAAGCCGCATTTCCGAATGGTGACGGGCCGCATCCGGCGGTGCTTGTCATGCACAATGCGCTGGGCATCGGCGATCATGTACGCGGCGTTGCACGCAAGCTCGCGGAGCTTGGTTACGTCGCGGTTGCGTCCGACATGTATGGCGGCGGTGCGCCGGCAGGCGATCCCGTCGTCAATGGCGCGGCGTTCGAGCAGGTCATGAAAGACCCGGCGCTGCTCCGCGAGCGCGTGGTGGCGTGGTTCGACCGGGTTTCAGCGATGCCCGAAGTCGATGCCGGACGCGTCGCAGCCATCGGTTTCTGCTTTGGCGGAACCTGCGTGCTCGAACTGGCGCGCAGCGGCGCGGCTGCGCGGGCTGTGGTGAGCTATCACGGCATCCTGACGAGCCAACAGTCGATGCAACCGGGCGTGTTCTCAGGCGAAGTCGCGGCCTTCTGCGGCGCGCAGGATCCCTATGCTCCGCTGGCCCATATCGAGGGCCTGCGCACCGAGATGGAAGCCGCCGGCGCGCGCTATACCATTACGACCTTCGGCGAGGCCCAGCATGGCTTCACCGACCCCGCCGCCGATGGCATGGGGCGCGAAGGCATAGCCTACAACGCGATGGCGGACCGGCTTAGCTGGGCAGCGACAGTCGAACTGCTTGAGGCTGTGCTGAAGAGCTAGCGCGGTTGCCGGACCTGAAGCGGGCGCTGGTAACTGACATCGCTCTTGTCCCGCGCCACCGGCTTTTCGCCCGGCGGATAGGCCTCGCCCTGCCCCGCTCCCAGCGCGGACGGCATCAGGTCGTACTGCCCATCGACCACGCAAACGCGGTTCAAAATCCGCCATTCGCCGCCCCTGCGCTGGAAGTGATCGACGTAGCGCCCGGTCGCCATGAAGTGCGGAGGCTGAGCAGCGTGCGCGGTGAAGGTATAATAGGTCTCGGCAAAGGCTTCGTCGCCGGCCAGCTCGCAGGTGTGGGTCGCAAGGTTGTGCTGGCAGCTTTCGAACGAGAGCGAGACGGCGTGGGCATAGGCGAGGAAAGCCTGCGGCGTGCCGATGAAGTGATTGTGATCATCGATCGCCTCGGGCCAGTAACAGGTCAGCCCCATATCGGTATCGCAGCGGTCGAGTGAGCGAGCGTTGCGCTGCACCACCTGCCAGATGGCGTCGCGGTCGAGCAGGTCGCGAAGGCGGGCTTCCAGAGTGCTGTCCATCGCCGTCAATCCCTCAGAAAATCGAGCACCATGGGCGCGATCAGCGGCCAGCGCTCAAATCGGCCGCGCCGGTTGGCACTGTCGATCGGGAAGGTCGAGACGTAGTTCCACTCGTCATCGCCCCACGGCGGTTCGAACATCTGCGAATTGGGCAGCAGATCGTGAACCCATTCGGACGTAGCGCGGGTGTGCGCCATGTCGCTGCGGCCGGAACGGAACACCTGGATCGGCATAGACAGCCGCGCAAAATCATCGGGGGCCATTCCCGGTACCGGGCTCTCGTCCGAATAGCCGAAGGCCTTGCCCCAGCGCTGCATGGTATCGATGTAGTCCCACGGATCCTGCGCCAGCAACGTATCGCGCACGCCGGGATTGCGGGCGATCTGGTCAGCCCAGCTGGGCAGCTCGACAACTGCTTCCATGCCACCTTTTGACGCCGCCGCGATCTGGTCGCCGCAATAGAACCAGGCCAGCCCCGCCAGCCCGACCGGACCGCCACTGATCCACCATACGCTGATTTTACGCACATTCTCCGGCATCCGCGCCGCCGCCATCAGCGAAATGCGCGATCCTGCCGAACCTCCGACCAGCGTGATGTTCCGCAGCCCCAAGGCACCCACCAGCGCGACCAGCGCCTCGCAGTTCATCACCGACTCGCTCGGCGCGGTGAAGGCGATGTCGGACGCACCGCAGCCGGGACGGTCCCATAGCAGCACCCGGTAACCATGCTCGGCAAATATCTGCCCGAGTTCGGGAACGCCAGCCGTGTCGCGCGGGTAGCGGCCCCCCGGCGTCAGCACCAGCGGCAGGCCACCTTCCGGCCCGATCAATTCGTAATCGAGTTCTAGCCCGCCTGCCTTGATGCGCGCCATCAGACGGTCGTCTCGGAAAGGATTGCCCCGCCGGCAGCGTTGTTTTCGAACCGGCCAAGGCCGTAATCCCCCTTGATCGTCGTGCGCTGCATGCTGCGGTCGAGCGCCGGATCATGCCCGGTGACTGCATGGAGGACGCGGGTATTGTCCCAAACGACCATATCGCTGAGGCTCCACTTGTGCCAATAGCTGAGGTCGCGCGACAGGCGGTTGACCGTCTGGCAGACCTCTTCCAGCAGCGCGTCACCCTCGGTATTCTCCATGCCGACAATGCCTTCACACATCCACGGGCTGACGTGCAGGACCTTCTCGCCGGTATCGCGAGTCCAGACGGCGGGATGGAGCGCGCGCGGCATCCGGCGGGCCTCTTCCTCGAAGCCCGGCGGCACTGGCTTGGTTGACAGCACCGTGAAGTCATCGGGCTTGCCGAAGCGCATCGTCTCGTACTGCACGTTGAGCGTGTAGATGATCGTCTTGTCTTCGATCTGCGCGAGCAGGTCCTTGGGGAAGGCCTTGTACATCGCAATACCATCGCAAAAGCCGGTCAGCCCGCCCTCAGGCACGATCTGCGTCGCACGCAGGACGCCGGCATAGTTCAGCTCGTCGTTATAGGCATGGTCGAAATGCCACGGCAGCCAGTGTGAAAGCTGGGTGGAACCGATCGAAACCAGCCCCCCCGATCCGCCCGGGCTGTGGATCTTCACCACACCGGGATAGGCATCCGCATCGACCCGGCTGAGGTTCTTGACCGGGTGCTCCTTGAGCGGGCCGAACACGTTGCTCACCGCGACCTGCAGGGCATCGCTGGCTTCCATATCTTCGAACACGATCACGCCGTGCAGGACGAACAGGTCCTTCAATTGCGCGCGAATGCCGGCGTCTTCTGTCGCTGCAAGTGTCACTCCGCCAACGCGCCGGCCGAAGGGCAGGCCTTCCTTTAGCGGCGATACGGTTATCTGAGCCATCGTCATCCTCTCCAGCGGCCATCCGGGGCCGTCCTTGCTTGAGCGATTGTGTCCCTTTGTGAAAGAAACGGTCAAGTGGCATTGCTTGCCCGGACGCGCATAGCGCCCCGCTCTGGCGATGGAGTGGAACGCCCGGCGGCTGCGGCATTGCTTCACCGGGTGCGCGGTGCGAAAAAGGGCGGGTATTCGTATTGGAAGGAATCCGAACCATGGCTGACGCCGATCCCAACGAACTGGCGACCTCTGCCAAGAAGTACTGGTCTGCCGAGGGTTACACCGAAGGCGGCGTAATCCGCGAAGTCGATTACGCTACCCAGTCGGGCGGCCTTGATCCGATGTTTGCCGGCATCAAGATCGTCGATTGCGACACGCACATCACCGAAGCACCCGACCTGTTCACCAGCCGCGCTCCTGCCGCACTGAAGGACAAGGTGCCTTATGTGAAGCTGGACGCCGATGGCGTCGAACGCTGGTACGTGGGTGACCGCAATTTTGGTTCGATGGGCGGCAACGTGATCCGCAAGGACAACAACAAGCTGCTCGGCCGCCTCGCCTTCCCCAAGCTGGAACAGGCACATCCGGGAGGCCACATTGTCAAGGACCGCCTCGCCGCGATGGACGACATGGGCGTCTATGCCCAGATCGCCTTCCAGAACTCTGGCGTGACTCAGGCCGGTTCACTGATGACACTCGGCGATCCGGCGCTCGCGCTGGCCATCGTGCAGATCTACAACGATGCCACGCACGACATCCAGGAAGCCAGCGGCCAGCGCATCTTCAACATGATCCACTTGCCGTTCTGGGACAAGGCGGAGATGGAGAAGGAACTCAAGCGCTGCATCGACATGGGGCTCAAGGGAGTTGTCCTGCCCGATACGCCCGAGCGTGTCGGCGTACCCAGCTTCCTTGACGATTACTGGACCCCGGTGCTCGAAATGTGCGAGGCCACTGGCACTTCGCTCAACTTCCACCTCAATTCCTCGGTCGATCCCAATACCCTGACCTGGGACGGTTTCCAGTTCGAACAGACGCTGTCAGTCGTGGCGACGATGTTCTCTATCGGTAACGCCGCGACCATGGGCAACTGGATGGTTTCGGGCCGGCTTGATCGTCACCCCAAGCTGAAGATCGGCCTGATCGAAAGCGGCATGGGCTGGGTTCCCTTTGCCGTTGAAGCACTGGAGCACCAGTTCAATGAAATGCTGCCGCGTTTCTCGAAGCAGCTGACGCGCCGCCCGTGGCAGTACTTCCGCGATCACTTCATGTGCTCGTTCTGGTTTGAATCCGTCGGCCCTAAGCTGCTGCTGGAAACCGTTGGCTACGACAACGTCATGTTCGAAACGGATTTCCCGCACCCGACTTCGCTCTATCCGGGCGTGCAGGCGCATCTGAAGGATGTGTTTGCCGATCATGGCTATGACATCGCCAAGAAGGTGCTGCAGGACAATCCGAGCCGGTTCTACAACCTCGGGCTGTAAGCCTTCAGGCGCTTGCGATAAGAATGGGCGGTGGGAGCGATCCTGCCGCCTTTTTCTTTGGAGCGAATATGCGAACCCGCCTCAGCATCTGCCGCAAGAAGGCACGCTTTGCTTCTGAGGCCGAGGCGCTGGAGGTGGTATTTGCTGCCGATTACCCGCTGCGGCCCTATCGCTGCGACCGCTGCGATAAGTTCCACCTCACCAGCCGCACCAAGGGCAAGCGGATGCCGAAGCCTTTGGTCAGTACCGCGCCCGCTTAGCCGGCTTCTTGTTCGCGGGTTTGACCGGAGCCGGCGGTGGCGGCGGCGGTTGCGGGACCTGCGTGAACTGGCCCATGATCTTCAGCTTGAAGAACCCGCCCTTGGACCGCGACGATTGCAGGCCGTCCCAAATCTTCTGGGGCACATCCTCGAAGATCTCGGTGTGCCGATCCGGGAACCACAAGGTCAGCCGCAGAGTCTCGGCGTCGTATTCACCGCGCTTGATCGCTTCGGATTTGAACTTGGGCATGGTCCGGCTCTCCGGTTACAGATCAGACGCTGGCAACGACCGTGCCCTTGAACTCGGCGCCATACGGCTGGAACTTGCGGATCGGCGTGAATGCCTGCTCGTCAACCGCTGGTTTCTTGAGGCCCGTCAGCTTGAAAACGCCCATCTTGACCTGCTTGGCCGGTGCGCCGTTGCGGCTCAACACCACGCCATCGATGAAATAGGCATCGTGGTGGGTGTAGAGCACGTGCGGCGCGATGATCAGCAGATCGCCGTTGTAGGAAGCGCGCAGGCATTTGCGTTCTGCGATGGCTTGGGCGGCGATGTCTTGCGGATTCATACGCCGCCTTAGAAGAAAGGCGCGAAAAGTCCACCGCGCTTCAGGCGACCGCGCGGACCGGCTCCTCGCCATTCAGCGTGAAGCGGTGGAGTTGCCGGCCACTGTCCGCCGGAAATGGCAGCACGCGGTGCATCGTGCCGGTGTTGTCCCAGATCAGCAGGTCACCCATCTGCCAGGTGTGGCGATAGACATACTTGTCCTGGGTCGCATGGCGCATCAGGCCAGCCAGCAGGTCATGGCTCTCCGCCGGGTGCATGCCGACGATATGACTGCCCGAGGTCGACAGGACGAGGCTCTTGCGGCCAGACTTGTGGTGCCAGACCAGCGGGTGTTCGCGGTTGGGGTAGGAATGCCACAGCGCGAATTCCTCGACCGTGCAGTCAGGCTTTCCTGGGAACAGCGCGGCCTGCATCGTGTGCACGACCTTGAGCGTGTCGAGCCTTGACTTCTGCTCTTCCGGCAGGTCTTCATAGGCGGCATAATTGTTGGTGAATTCCGTCTGCCCGCCGGTTTTCGACAGCACCCGCGGCGTCAGCAGGGTGGCGAAGGGCGGCACCTCCTCGTAGGTCCCGTCCATGTGCCACAGCTGGCTGCCAAAGAAGAACTTGGCGTATTCCGGGTTCACCTTCTCATCGAAAGTGACCTTCATCAGCCCCTCCTCGCCCTCCTGCTTGACTGTGCCGAGCCGCAGGTCGCCGAGCGAGCGCGCCAGTGCCCGCTGGTCATCATCCGACAGGTTAGCCCCGCGCACGATGATGACGCCGCGCTGCACCAGCAGCTCGCGTATGTCGGCGCTGTTGCTGCCGCTCAGCAAGTCCTCACGGCTCAGGAACATCTCCGAGCCGGTGCGCGGGGTAAGCGGTGCAGACTTGATCGCCATGACATCCTCGCCATTCGTTGTTTTCTCGACTAGGCTGTATTGTCACCCAGCGCGTTTCAATAATCAAGTGCAGATGTAATCAAGAAGACTTATGGAAAATCCCAAGCCCGCCTCTTTCACCCGCCATCGCAGCCCCGGCCGCCCTACGCGCAAGCAGGCGGAGGCGCGCAACAACCTGTTGCTCGATACGTCGCTCGACCTGTTCCTGCAGCAAGGGTTTGAGCGCACGACGATCGAGGCGATCACCGCTGCGGTCGGCATGGCCAAGCGCACGGTCTATGCCCGGTACGGCGACAAGGAGACGCTGTTCCGCACCGCGCTCCAACGCGCAATCGACGAATGGATCGTCCCGATTGACCGCCTGCGTGAAGCGGAAGCTGAGAACTTCGAAGACAGCCTGCTGGCCATCGGCCGCATCCTCGTTGCCAATATTCTCAGCCGCGAAGGCATGCGGCTGATGCGGATTACCAATGCTGAATCGATCCGTATGCCAGAGATTGGCGAACACGCGCTGCGGCAGGGCACAGGCCCGACAGTCGCCTATCTGGCGGACATGTTCCAGCGGCGCTTGCCAGAACGGTTCAGCGATCCGATGGAAGCAGCGGACGTTGCCTATTCGTACTTGCAACTGGTTGCGGGCGGCCCGGCGAACATCGTCGCCTGGGGCGTGACTCTCACAGACGAACAAGTCGAGCGCCAGACGCGGACCAACGTTCGGCTGTTCCTCCACGGCGTCCTTCACTGACGCCAGACACTAACCGGCCCGCCGCGCAGTAGGGGGGCGCGACGGGCCGGAGTTCCTCCCCAGGAACCTGAATGTTACCGTCCGGCAGCGCTGCCGAGGCGGTGGAAGAGGTTCGAGAACTTCACCGATTCCGGCTTGTCCTCGATCACCTTGAGATAGTGCAGCACAGCTTCACGGATCAGTTTGAAGTCCTCGTTTGAAAGGACTGCGCGAGCGCGGGCGGGTTCGGCCATGGTAAAGTCTCCTTGTACAGACTTGCTTGAAATCAAGCTGCGAACTGATTCATCGTGTTGTGGGCTCCGCCGGCCTTGAGCGCGGCTTCTCCGGCGAAGTATTCCTTGTGGTCGTCACCAATGTCGCTGCCAGACATGTTCTGGTGCTTCACGCAGGCGATGCCCTGGCGGATTTCAGCGCGCTGGACGTTCTTGACGTAGCCCAGCATGCCCTGCTCGCCGAAGTACTCGCGGGCAAGGTTGTCGGTGCTGAGCGCGGCCGTGTGGTAGGTGGGCAGCGTTATCAGGTGGTGGAAAATGCCGGCCCGCGCCGCAGCATCGCGCTGGAAAGTGCGGATCTTCTCGTCGGCCTCGGCCGCCAGTTCGGTGGCATCGTAATCCACGCTCATCAGGCGGGCGCGGTCGAACGCTGAAACATCGCGGCCTACTTCGACCCACTTGTCGTAGACCTGCTGGCGGAAGTTGAGCGTCCAGTTGAAGCTGGGCGAGTTATTGTAGACCAGCTTGGCATTGGGAATGACCTCGCGGATACGGTCAACCATGCCGGCGATCTGTTCGATGTGCGGCTTCTCGGTTTCGATCCACAGCAGGTCGGCACCGTGCTGGAGCGAAGTGATGCAATCGAGGACGCAGCGATCCTCGCCGGTTCCGCTGCGGAACTGGAAGAGGTTCGAAGGCAAGCGCTTCGGGCGCATCAGCTTGCCGTCGCGGCTGATCAGCACGTCACCGTGGCCGAGCGTTGCAGGATCGACCTCCTCGCAATCAAGGAAGGCATTGTACTGATCGGCAATGTCGCCGGCTTCGCGGGTATAGGCGATCTGCTTGGTCAATCCGGCGCCGAGCGAGTCGGTGCGAGCCACGATCACACCGTCATCAACGCCCAGTTCCATGAAGGCGTAACGAACCGCCCGGATCTTCGCGAGGAAGTCCTCGTGCGGAACGGTAACCTTGCCGTCCTGGTGGCCGCACTGCTTTTCGTCCGAGACTTGGTTTTCGATCTGGATGCAGCAGGCGCCGGCCTCGATGAACTTCTTGGCGAGCAGGTAAGTCGCTTCGGCATTGCCAAATCCGGCGTCGATATCGGCGATGATCGGCACGACATGCGTTTCGTAATTGTCGATGGCGTGGCTGATGCGCTGCGCCTCAACCTCGTTGCCTTCGCTGCGCGCCTTGTCGAGCTCGCGGAACATCATGCCGAGTTCGCGGGCGTCGGCCTGCTTGAGGAAGGTATAAAGCTCGGCGATCAGGTCCGAAACGCTGGTCTTTTCGTGCATCGACTGGTCGGGTAGCGGGCCAAAGTCGCTGCGCAGCGCCGCGACCATCCAGCCCGACAGATAAAGGTAACGGCCCTTGGTCGTGCCGAAGTGCTTCTTGATCGAAATGAGCTTCTGCTGGCCGATGAACCCGTGCCAGCAGCCCAACGACTGCGTGTAAGCCGCAGGATCGGCATCATAAGCGTCCATATCGCGGCGCATGATCTTCGCCGTGTAGCGGGCAATGTCGAGCCCGGTGTGGAAGCGGTTCTGCAGACGCATCCGGGCGACCGATTCCGGCTCGATACCGTCCCAGGTCTGGCGGAAAGGCTCGATGGCCCCGGCGGCTTCGACGATGCTTTGCTGGTAGGTCACGGCGGTAGTCCCTCGCAGATTGGGTTTGTCTTCGAGGCCTTGGCTATGGAAAAATTGTGCAGTGCGGAATGCGATTCAGAGTCGGATTGTCAATCTTGACAACATATCCTTGTAAAGTTGTGCAGATATGACAGACTGCACAGATGAACGTGTCACGCCCCCTCTACCTCGGCCCGCGCCTGCGCCGCCTGCGCCGCGAACTCGGTCTCACGCAGCAAGTCATGGCCGATGATCTTGGTGTCTCGCCAAGCTATGTTGCGCTGCTGGAACGCAACCAGCGGCCATTAACCGCCGAGCTGCTGCTTAGGCTGGCAAAGACGTACCGACTGGAAGTGTCCGACCTCGCCGGTGAGGACGCCGAGGACTATGCCCAGCGGCTGACCGCCATCCTTCGCGATCCGCTCTTTGCTGACATTGATCTTCCCGCCCTTGAAGTTGCCGACCTTGCGACCAGTTCGCCCGGCGTGACCGAAGCGTTGCTGCGGCTCCATGGCGCCTATGCGCGCGAGCAACTCGCCCTTGCCGCCCTGCGCGAAAACGGCGGCGATGACGAAGCCAGCGACCCCGTTGGCGAAGTGCGCCGGTTCATCGCCGCGAACCGCAATTTCTTCCCAACCCTTGACGCCCGCGCCGAGGAACTGGCCGCAGAGATCGCGGAAGCCGGCGGCGCGCAGGACTGGCTCAAGGCGAAGGGCGTGCGCCTGCGCTTCGTTCCGCCGCACGTGCTGGTCGATGCGGTGCGGCGGTTTGACCGGCACAACCAGCAGGTGCTGATTGCCGACAACCTGCCCGGCCCGAGCCGCAAGTTCCAGGTGGCTCAGCACATCGCCTATACCTCCATGCGCGAGGACATTGCCGCCCTGCTTCGCCGCGAACAGTTCGCCAGCAAGACGGCGGAAGTGCTCACCCGGCGCGCGCTTGCGGGTTACGCGGCGGCGGCGCTGCGCATGCCCTATGATCGCTTTGCCCGCGCCGCGAGCGAGCGAGCCTATGATGTCGATGCCCTGTCCGGCCTGTTCGGCGCGAGCTTTGAACAGGTGGCGCACCGGTTGACCACGCTTCACCGTCCAGGCGCAGAAGGTGTGCCGTTCTTCTTCATTCGCGTCGATCCTGCAGGCAATGTGTCCAAGCGCATGGACGGTGCAGGCTTCCCATTTGCCGCGCACGGCGGGGGCTGCCCGCTGTGGAACCTGCATTCGGCATTCCGCCTGCCCGGCCAGATCCACACCCAATGGCTCGACCTGCCGGACGGCCAGCGCTTTTTCACGATCGCCCGCGCAGTCAGCACTGGCGGCACCCGCTGGGGCGAGCCACAAGTCCAGCACGCGGTCGCTCTCGCCTGCGCTGCCGAGCACGCGCCGGCCCTGGTCTATGCGCAGGGTATCGAGCCGGCGAAGGTCAAGGCTACGCCCATCGGTGTGACCTGCCGCATTTGTCCCCGCGCTCAGTGCACCGCTCGGGCCGCGCCGCCGATCGGGCGGGAAATCATGGTCGACGACCAGCGCCGCGCACCGGCACCTTACGTTTTCGCCGATGACTAGTCCTTGGGGCGCATCCCCTGCGCCATCGCTAGCAGCGCCTGCTGGCGCGGCATCGCGGTCATCCGCTCGAACAAGGCACGGTAATGGGGATTCGGGCAGAAGGTCGGCCCATTGATGAGGTTGTCGAGCGCCAGTGCCGCACATTCCCGCGCTGGCTGGACGTTCGTCATCTTCGCCGGATCGAACCCCTGCTTTGCCGCCGCCTCGCTTTCGGTCGCGCCGGGAGTGAGGGTCAGGACATCGACGCCGGTGCCTTGAAGTTCGCCCCACAGCCCCTCACCCAGCGCAACAACCAGCGCCTTGGTCGCGGCATAAGCGGCGGAGAACGGTCCGCCCATCAATCCCTCAACCGAGGATACCATCAGCAGCCCGCCCCTGCCCCGCGATTTCAAGCGCGGCAGGAAGCCATGCGCGATCTGCATCTGGGCGTGGCAATTGACCGTCAGCATTTCGGCCATCACCGCCGCGTCGATCTGTTCGAACCAGCCCTTCGCGCCGAAACCGGCATTACTGACGACGAGGCCGATGTCATGCTTGGCACAGGCCTCGGCCAATCGCGCAGGTGCGTCCAGATCGGCAAGGTCGCATTCCATGACCTGCACCGAAACGCCATGCTCCGCCTCGAGCCTTACCTTCAGGTCTTCGAGCCGATCGACCCGCCGCGCGGCGAGCACAAGGTCCATCCCCCGCGCCGCCAGTTCCTCGGCAAAACCGGTGCCGATGCCCGAACTGGCACCTGTGACGAGCGCCGTCGGCCCGTAGCGATCCTTGAAGTCTTCCATGGCCCGAAAGCTAAAGAAAACGGGCGGCGCAGGCTATAGAGCCAGCGCCGCCCGAGCGATCAGATTCAGGCCTGCTTAGCGCAGCGAGACAACATTGTCCGACACGCGCGGATCGCGGCGGTCACCGAGATACTGGCTGAACATCGGTTCGTCAGTGGTTTCGACAACCGCGCCCTGGCCGAATCCGTTGAACTTCGTGCGCATGGCAGCGCCGTAAGCACCGAGCATCCCAATCTCGATCCAGTCACCCGGCTGGACGTCCGACGGAAGCGCGAAGGGCCCTTCCATGTAGTCCATGTCGTCGCAGGTCGGGCCGAAGAAGGCGAAGTCATCCGAAGGCTCTTCCGCGCTGTCGCGCAGCAACTTCACCGGGAAACGCCAGCCGATGTGCGCTGCATCGAACAGCGCGCCATAGGCGCCTTCGTTGATGTACAGCTCGTCGCCGCGGCGTTTTTCCACCTTGACGATAAGCGAGTTGTATTCGGCGCACAGCGCACGGCCCGGCTCGCACCAAAGTTCCGACGAGTACGAGACCGGCAGCGATTCAAACGCGCGGTGAATCGAGGCGAAGTAATCCTCCAGCGGCGGAGGCTCCATGCCCGGGTAGATCGACGGGAAGCCGCCGCCGACATCGATGATGTCGACCGTGACCGCCGCATCGACGATGGCAACGCGAACGCGCTCCATCGCTTGGACATAGGCAAACGGCGTCATCGCCTGGCTGCCGACGTGGAAGCAGACGCCCAGCCAGTCAGCCACCTGACGCACGGCCTGCAGCAGCGAGGCGGCATCGACCAGATCGACCCCGAACTTCGCCGCAAGGCTCAGCTTGGCGTGCTCGGACGAGACGCGCAGACGCACGCAGAGACGCAGGTCGGCGGCAACGGTGCCGTCTTCGCGCGTCGTTGCGGCGACGATCTTTTCCAGCTCTTCATGCGTGTCGAGGCTGAAGGTCTTCACGCCGTGGTCGAAATAGGCCTCGCGGATGGCCGACGAGGTCTTGACCGGATGCATGAAGCACAGCTCTGCCTCAGGCAGCGTGGTGCGGGCCATGCGGACTTCGGCGATGGAGGCGACGTCGTAATGCGTGATGCCCGAATCCCACAGCACCTGCAGCAGTTCAGGCGAAGGGTTGGCTTTTACCGCATAGAGCGACTTGCCCGGAAACTTCTCGACAAAGAAGCGGGCAGCTCGCGCGGCGGCGTGCGGGCGATTGATGATTACGGGTTCGTCGGGCGAAAGGGCGCGAACTACAGCCGATGCGTCGTGGAAATGGTGCAACTCAAGGGACCCCCAATAGGCCTTTCGGCCGGATAACACAGAGACGACGCTGCCTTCCCGGTTATTGGAAGTCCCCTTGGGGCAGCGGGGGGTCGATATACGGGTGTGATTGTGAACTGCAAGTGAAAATGGCACCGTCATTTTCACAAAAATGTAACACACCAAAATCGTTGCAGATTTTTCCGCAAGCCATTGTCATATCACTGTAAAATCTCTGTTGTCGACTGCACTCCCCCGCATGCCTTACGGGGACTAGAACTCCACCTTCGGAGCCTGCGCGATCTGCTTTTCGGACTCGCCGATTCGCGGCATTTCCGCCGGTTGGAATCCCAGCGCCGAAGCGAACATGACGGCCGGAAACGACTCGCGGCCAGCATTGTAACGCGCGACCGCGGCATTGAGCGCCCGGCGCGCCGCTGCCAGCTTGTCCTCGACATCGGCAAGCTCGCCCTGCAGCGCCTGAAAGTTGCCACTCGCCTTGAGATCGGGATAGGCTTCGGCCAGCGCGAACAGCTTGCCCAGCGCCGCACCCAGTCCTGCTTCCGCTCCGGCATCGACACCGCCGCCAGCCTCGGCCCGGTTACGCGCCGCGATCACCGCGTCGAAGGTCTCCTTCTCGTGCGTAGCATAGCCCTTCACGGTTGAAACGAGGTTCGGGATCAAGTCATGCCGCTGACGCAATTGCGCATCGATATCCGCCAATCCCTGGTTCACCGTCTGGCGCATCCCGACAAGCCGGTTATAGATGCTGACGACAAACAGCATGAGCACGACGATAACAGCGATGATAATCAGTCCTGTAGTCACGGCAATTTCCCCTTCACCTCTGCGCAAGGGCTATCACAGCCGCGCCGCCGTGCAAGCCGGATGATCGCCCGATGATTGTGCGCCCCGATCCAGATGCCCTGATGGCGGGCGAACTGGGCCAATGGCTTTCGGGCAAGCAGGGCGACCGGGTGGCAGCGAAGGCGCGCGCGGCGAAGATCCAGAAATGGGGCATCATCGCGGCCTGCGCGGTGGCCGCATTGATTGTCCTGTTCAGCGGCGACATCGGCGCGGCCGCCCAATTCGGCTTCTTCGTCGGCGCGGGCGGCTTTGGCATCGCCGAATGGTCGAAGCGCGGCGTCACCCGCACGATCAAGGGCGGGATCAACGGCGCGATTGCCCGCGCGCTCGATATGACCTTCACGGTCGAGGTCACCCCCGGCGCCGAATATACCCTTGCCCGTGAATTCGACATGCTGCCCTCGTTCGATAGGGAGAGCTTCGAGGACCTTTGGTGCGGAAAGCTCGGAAGCCAGCAGTTCCAGCTCTATCAGGCCAAGCTTGAGGAAAAGCGCAGCTCGGGCAAATCGACCCACTACGTTACCGTGTTCAATGGCTCGCTGATCACCATCGATTTCGCCCGCCGCTTTCAGGGCGTCACCCTGATCGAGCGCGCTGGCCGCCGCCGCAGCTTTTTCGGCCTGCTGGGCGACAAGGACGAGATCACGCTTGGCGGCATGGCCCTGTCGCGCATCGATCTGGTCGACCCGCGCTTTCAGGACCTGTTCGCCGTCTGGTCGAACGATCCGGTCGAATCGCGCTACCTTGTCCATCCCGAATATGTCGAACGCCTGCTGGCGATCGAGACGGCCTTTTCGGGCGAGAAAATCCGCGCGCTGTTCCACGGCGGGCAGATGCTGATCCTCGTCGAGACCGGCGACCTGTTCGAGAGCGGTGGGCTGGAAGCGGACAAGGACCGGATGTTGCTGGAACAGACCATCGACCAGTTCGGCACACTGGCCGAACTTGCCGTGCAGTTGAACGAACGCCCGCGCTGATCGCGCTGAAGCGGCGGAAATCCTTATGGACTGGACACACTGGACACAGTCCAGAGGGCAAGTGTCACCATTCGGGCAGAATGTGTCACCTTGCAGGCGAAAGGTGTCACCTTTCGATCGAACCAGCGCGCGCGGCGAAGAAGGACAAACTGGAGCCATGTCCCGATTCTGGCGCGGAACGCCTGATGTAGGACAGCAATTTCCGCTTTTCAGCTCAGCCGGTCGCGGAAGGCGTCCCATTCGAATCGCTTCACGCATTCCAGCAGGTCATTGTCACTGTCCCACAGCCAGATCGAGGGCAGCGGGACGCCGTTGAAGGTCGTGGTCTTGACCATCGAATAGTGCGCCTGATCGAGGAACGCGAAGCGTGCGCCTGGCTCGCAGGGCACCGGCAGACGGTAATCGCCGATCACGTCGCCGGCGAGGCATGACGGTCCGCCAAGACGGACCGCCCCGCCCTGACCTTCATCGACGATTCCGTCGTCTTCCACCGGCTGTTCGCCCAGCATCGCCGGCCGATAGGGCGCCTCGATCACGTCGGGCATATGGCAGGTGGCGGAGATGTCGGTGATGGCCACCGGCATGCCGTTCATCTGCACGTCGAGCACTTCGCCCACGAGGATGCCAGCGTCGAGCGCCACGGCCTCGCCCGGCTCGATATAGACCTGCGCGCCGGTATCTTCGGCCATGTCGATGAGGAACTGGACCAGTTCGTCGCGCTGGTAATCGGCGCGGGTGATGTGGTGGCCGCCGCCGATATTGATCCACGAAAACTCGCCAAAGTGCGGTTCGAGGAAATCGAACACCTTGTCCCACGTGCGTGCCAGCGGCTCGAAATCCTGCTCGCACAGGGTGTGCATGTGCAGGCCGTTGACCATGGCCATGTGCTCTTCGGTCAACTGGTCGATCGGGAAGCCCAGCCGCGAGTGCGGCGCGCAGGGATCATAGCGCGGCACTTCCCCCTCGGCGTGCAGCGGATTGATCCGCAGGCCGATATCGAAGTGCTGCCCCTGCGCGCGGGCAACCTCGATAATTGGCTGGAAACGCTCGATCTGGGCGGGCGAATTGAAGATGACGTGATCGGACAGCCGCAGGATCTCCGGCAGGTCCTCAGCCTTGTAGGCGGCGCAATAGGTGGTGATTTCGCCGTCATAGAATTCGGAGGCCAGCCGCGCTTCCCACAGGCCGGAGGTGCAAACCCCGTCGAGGTATTCGCCAACGATCGGCGCGGTCGACCACATCGAAAAGGCCTTGAGCGCAGCCAGCACTTTCGCGCCGGAACGCTCGCCAACATCGGCAAGAATGCGCAGATTCTCGCGCAGTTTTGCGGCATCGACGACGAAAGCGGGACTATCGACGCGATTGAGATCGAAGCGGGAAAAGGCGCCCGGATCGCCGGCTCTGGTTTCCATTTCAATTACCCCTGAATACCAAGGCCGCACCGGCAATGATCAATGCAAAGCCGGCAAGTTGAGTCAGGCCCGGCTTCTGTCCAAACATCACCCATGCCACGACCACGAAGCCAAGCAGCGAGAACACTTCCTGCATCGTTTTCAACTGTGCCAGCGTATAGACCTGTGCGCCCATCCGATTGGCAGGAACCGCGAGGCAATATTCAAACAGGGCAATGCCCCAGCTGATGGCAATGGCCGCCCAAAGCGCCCGTGAAGGGGCCTTGAGGTGGCCATACCACGCGACATTCATGAACAGGTTCGAACCTGCCAACAGCAGCGGCGGCAGGAGGAAGGCAGGGTTCATCAAAAGTCGACCGGCCCCGGCAGTTCCTTCACCTGCCACGGCAGGCCATGCTTGTTCAGCATGTCCATGAACGGGTCGGGGTCCATCTGCTCCATGTTGAACACGCCCTCACCCTTCCATGCGCCGGTCAGCATCATGGCCGCCCCGATCATGGCGGGCACGCCGGTGGTGTAGGAGATCGCCTGATTGCCGGTTTCGGCATAGGCGTCCTCATGGTCGCAGATCTGGTAGATGTAGAACGTCTTCTCGCCCGACCCATCAAGCGCCTCGCCGGTAGCGATGTCGCCGATGTTGGTCTTGCCCTTGGTCGTGGCGCCAAGCGTTTCGGGCTTGGGCAGCACGGCGGCGAGGAACTGCAACGGGACGATCTGCTGGCCCTGATATTCAATCGGTTCAATGCCGATCATGCCGACGTTCTTCAGCACGGTCAGGTGGTTGATATAGGCATCGCCGAAGGTCATCCAGAAGCGCGCGCGTTCCAGTTCGGGGATGAACCGGGCGAGGCTTTCCAGCTCCTCGTGGTACATCATGTACATGTTCTTGGGACCGACCGCGTCGAAGTCGAAGGCGACCTTCTTGGAGAGTGGCGGAGTTTCGACGAACGCGCCGTTCTCCCAATGCCGGGCATTGGCGGTCACTTCGCGGATGTTGATTTCCGGGTTGAAGTTCGTTGCAAACGCCTGCCCGTGATCGCCGCCGTTGCAGTCGAGAATGTCGAGCTGGCGGATGGTCTTCAGCTTGTGCTTCTTGAGCCACATGGCGAAGACGCTGGTCACGCCGGGGTCAAAACCCGAGCCGAGCAGCGCCATTATGCCGCGCTCCTTGAAGCGGTCGTGCATGTCCCACTGCCACTTGTATTCGAACTTGGCGACGTCCTTGGGCTCGTAGTTCGCGGTGTCGAGGTAATCGACTCCGGCGTTCAGGCAGGCCTCCATGATCGTCAGGTCCTGATACGGCAGCGCCAGGTTGACGACGAGCTTCGGTCCGATCTGCTGGATCAGCGCGGTCAGCGCGGGCACGTCCTCGGCGTCGATCGCATAGGTCGCGACGTCAACTCCGCAGCGCGCCTTGACCGATTCGGCGATGGCATCGCACTTGGCCTTTGTGCGGCTGGCCAGGTGAATCTCGCTGAAAATGTCGGGGTTGAATGCCATCTTGTGCACGCAAACCGAGCTTACGCCGCCCGCACCAATCACCAGAACCTTGCTCAAGACCCATCTCCTCTTGGGGGAAGCGAAGGGGCGTCATATAGATCGCTTCCATGACTTCTCAAGAACAACGGAGGCCCACCGCAGAGGGCGTGGCCCGCGCGGCGGCCAAGGTGGCGGCAATCCTGCCCGAAACGCCGCTGCTCGAACTGAGCCTGCGCGGCGTGACCGTGTGGTGCAAGGCGGAGTGCCTGCAGCCGATCGGCGCGTTCAAGATCAGGGGCGCGTGGCACCGGCTCAGCGACTTGACGGATGAGGAAAGGCTGCGCGGCGTGGTCGGCGTATCCAGCGGCAATCATGCACAGGGCGTCGCCTGGGCTGCGCGGCGGCTGGGGATCAAGGCGGCGATTGTCATGCCGGTCGATGCCCCGGCAGTGAAACTCGCCAACACCCGCGCGTTGGGGGCGGAGGTGGTGCTTTACGACCGCCCGGGCGGCGAGGACCGCGATGCCGTGGCCGAAAAGCTGTGCAGGGAACGCGGCGCGACGCTCGTCCACGCCTTTGCCGATCCGTGGGTGATCGAGGGGCAAGGATCGGCCGGGCTGGAACTGGCCGCCCAGATGGAGGCGCGCGGGCTCGGCGCGCCAACGCGGATCATCACGCCCTGCGGCGGCGGCGGTCTGGCGGCGGGCCTTGCGCTGGCCTGCCCCGGCGCGGAGATCGTGCCGGTCGAGCCTGAGGGCTGGGACGATGTGCGGCTCAGCCTTGAAGCGGGCGAGATCCTGCCGGTGCCCGATCCCTCGTTCCCCACCGCTTGCGATGCCTTGCAGACCCCCAGCACTCGCCCGATCAACTTTGCCGTGCTCAAGGGGCGCGTGCCCTTCGGCCTCTGCGTGACCGCAGCCGAAGTCCGCGCGGCGCAGCGGCTGGCGTTCAGCGAGCTGCGGGTGGTCGTCGAACCCGGCGGCGCGGCGGCGCTGGCGGCGGCGCTGGCGGGCAAGATCAGCCTCGACGGACGCACGGCGATCATCCTGTCTGGCGGAAACACCGACGCCGCCACTTTTGCCGAGGTGCTGGCAGGCACAAACTGAGTTGCAATTGACAATCGATTAGCCGCGCCGCAGTCTCCTCGCCAAGGGGCCGATTGGGGAGAAATGTCGATGCAAGCGCAATTGCTCGCGCCAGCCACGGTGCTGGTGCTCTGGACTTTCGTCATGCTGTTCTGGATGGCCGGCACCCGCCTTCCCGCCATGAAACAGATGGGCGGCGGACTCGGCAAGGCCAAGCCGGGCGGACGCGGTCAGGACCTTGAAGGCAAGCTGCCCGACAGCATCAACTGGAAGTCGCACAACCATACGCATCTGATGGAGCAGCCAACGCTGTTCTACGCCACGGTCGCGATCATCGCGATCCTGGGGCCGGTTGAGCATGATGTGTGGTTCGCCTGGGCCTATGTGGTTCTCAGGATCGCCCATTCGATCTGGCAGGCAACCGTGAACCGCGTTCCGATCCGCTTCGCGCTGTTCCTGCTGTCATCGATCTGCCTGCTGGTACTGGCGCTCCATGCGGCGAAACTGGCCTTCATAGGTTCATAAGGGGGAGAAGTACGATGGTTCTCGAAAACATGGAAATCCTGAAACCCGTCGTCGTTCTGGCGGGCTGGACGATGGTCATGTGGCTGTGGATGTACGCCACCCGCCTGCCGGCGATGACCGCGGCAAAGGTCAACCCGGACGATCTGGTCAAAGGATCGCCGAAGAAGACACTTGACGACGTGCTGCCGCACTCCGTCCAGTGGAAAGCGCACAATTACAACCACCTGCACGAAGCGCCGACCGTGTTCTACGCGATTGCTCTGGTGCTGGCGATCATCGGACAGGGCTCCGGCCTCAACGCGACAATTGCCTGGGCCTATGTCGGCCTGCGGGTGATCCACTCGCTGGTGCAGGTAACGATCAACAAGGTCGTGCTGCGTTTCAGCCTGTTCGCGCTATCCAGCCTGTGCCTGATGGCGCTGGTCCTGCACGCCGCGATCGCCGTCTTTCACTGATCCTTGATGAAATAGCTGGCCAGTTCCACGTGGGTTGACCACCGGAACTGGCCGACCGGGCGCACTTCGGCGAGCCGGTAGCCAGCCTCGACCAGCAAGGCCGCATCGCGCGACCAGCTGGACGGGTTGCAGCTGATATAGACTATCCGCCCGACCGTACCGGCGGCAACCAGCCGCTCCACCTGCTCACGCGCCCCGGCGCGGGGCGGATCGAGCAGGACGGCATCGAACTTGGCCAGTTCGTCCGCGAGCAGCGGGTTGCGGAACAGGTCGCGGTGCATGGCAAACAGCGGCAATTGCGCCCGTTCGGCCGCCGATTTGCACGCCTGGTGCAGATCGCGCGCGCCTTCCACGGCCAGTACCCGCGATCCCTGTTTGGCCAGTGCAAAGGCAAAGGTCCCCAGTCCCGAAAACAGGTCCGCCACATTCACCGCGCCTGCCAGCCATTCGCAGGCCGCGCCAACCAGGGCCACTTCACCATCGAAGGTAGCCTGCAGGAAGGCGCCCGTCGGCAGGTGCAGCTGTACGCCGCCCAGCATCACGGTGACCGGCTCAGGCTCCCAGATCGCTTCGGGGCCATAGCCCTGATCGAGCACGATACGCGCAAGGCCGTTATCCTTGGCGAAATCGAGAATCAGCTCGGTCGCGGCCAGCCCTTCGGCCTTCAAACTCTTGATGCCCAGATCGACGCCCTGATCGGTCATGGCAAATTCAATGTCGGCAGCCATGCGGGCGTGCACATGCTTGCCCTGTTTGTCCCTGTTAGCCTTGCGACCTTTGCTCGATTCGTTCTGCTGCTGCCCCAGCCGGATCAGCAGCTTGCGCAGCGGCACCAGCAGTTCGACGAATTCGGGCTGAATGACATGGCATTCTATCACTTCAACCAGCCGGTGCGACTTGGCCTCTCGGAAGCCGATCACCACGCGCCCGGCCGAGCTTTCGGCGCGTAGCGAGGCACGGCGGCGGCTGCCGGGCGGCGAAAGATGCGGCGGGGCAAACACCTCGGCGCCCAGTTCCTGACTGGTCGAGGCATTGGCCACCCGCGTTTCGACAAAATGGGCGAGCGATTCTTCATCCAACTGCTGCAACTGGCAGCCGCCGCACTGGCCGAAGTGGCGGCATGGCGGCGTAACGTGATGCGGCCCGGGTTCGATCGAGCCGTCCGCCAGCAGCATGTCACCCGGCGCAACGCCCCATGCGAAGCGGCCAGACGCGGTTATACCGTCGCCCTTGGCGGCGATGCGCAGGATCTCTTCGGCGGCGGGCGGGGTTTCGGTCGGGCTCACAGGCAGGCCGCGTAGGCCGCGCCCACGGATTCGGCAAGTTTTCCCGCCGTGAATGCCGCTCCCGCCAGCCGCGCCGCTTCGCCGTGAAGCCATACGCCTTCGCAGGCGGCCTCGAACGGAGCGACCCCGCTGGCGAGCCTGCTGGCGATGGTTCCGGCGAGCACGTCCCCGGTTCCGGCGGTCGATAGCCACGAAGACGCGCGGCGCGAAAAGGCGATCCGTCCATCGGGCCCGGCGATCACGCTGTCCGGCCCCTTGGCGACGATGACCATTCCGCTGACCTGCGCCAGAGCAAGCGCGCGGGCTGGCTTGCTGCCTTCGCCGGTGCAGCTGAATGCAATTTCAAGCGCGGCAAGCTCGCCCTCATGCGGGGTCGCAATCAGGGGATGTGTGCGCCCGGACACGAAACTCGGAAACAACAGCATCAAGGCATCGGCATCGAGGGCGGCGGGCACCGGCTGGGCCAGCACCTCGACCAGGGCATCGCGCGCGGCGGCATGGCGGCCAAGGCCCTGACCGACCAGCAGCGCGGACCAGCGTTTGTCAGCTAGCGAAGCGGTGAGCGCGCGCGGGTCGGCGACAATATCCACGGGCACGCCAGCGGGCACAGCGCCGAGCAACTTCACATAGCCCGCACCTGCGCCTTGCGCCGCCCGCGCCGCCAGCAGCGCCGCACCGGGCATCGCGCCCGCGACTACTCCAAGAAGCCCGCGCCGGTACTTGTGGGCATCGGCCGCCGGAGCCCTCAGGCGCGGTTGCTGGATCAGAATCGCCGCTTCGTCCACGCGGGCCACTCCGATCCCGACGAGGCGCAGATGGCCCATGATGGCAGCGGCCGGCATCAGGAAATGCGCCGGCTTCCAAGCGCCAAGCGATAGGGTGAGATCGAACTGCGGCAGGCCTTGGTTGAGAATTGCCCCGGAATCGCTGTCCACGCCGGAGGGGACGTCGATGGCGATACGATTAGCGTGGGTCGCTGCCAGCCGCGCGACGACGGCCATCAAGTCGTCCGACAATGCCCGCGTCAGGCCGCTACCAAACAGGCAATCGACGAATATCTCGCCTTTTGGCACGGCATCCGGCGGCAGAACCTGCCCGCCAAACAGCGCGCGGGCATTGCGCGCCGCATCGGTCTTGGGTTCGGTTGCGGCGATTACGGCAACCGCGCCACCGCGCTCCCGGATCGCCTCGGCAATCACATAGCCATCACCGCCGTTGTTGCCGGGGCCGCAGAGCACGGTCACAGGCCGCCCGGCAGCGATCCGCCAAACCCATTCCGCCGCACCGCGCCCGGCGATCTGCATGAGCGCATCCACGCTCGACCCGGCAGCAATCAGTGCCTCTTCCGCCGCGCGCATCTGCGCGACGGTCAGGACCTGATCAGGAACCACTTGCCGCAGGCTCCGGCGCGGCGGGGAAGCGATAACGATCACCTTCGACCCGCACTTCGAGTTCGCCGCCGACGCGCTGGGTGGCAACTTCCTTGTCGCCATCGGCTGTGGCGATTCGGGTGCCTCCATCGATCAGCACGAAGCGCCGGAAGCCGCCGTCGGGGTGGCGGACGATCCAGACCTCGCCCACGTCATCGCGCGATATGTCGCGGGTGCAGGTAAGGCCAAACGTTTTTGCCCCGGCAAGCGCGCAAGCGACGGAGGTGTCCTCGGGCGCGGCAGCCACTTCGGACTGGGCGGCAGTAGATGAACCAGCCTGCGCCTCCCCGCCACCCGAGCAGGCAGCGAGCAGGATCAGGGGCGAAAGGCAGGCGGCGCGCATCATGCGCGCACCAATCATGCCCCGCGCGCGCGCGTCAACTGCGAAACGTCGCGAATGGCGCCGCGCGCTGCGCTGGTGGTCATCGCGGCATAGGCCTGAAGGGCCACCGAAACCTTGCGTTTGCGCACTTCGACCGGTTTCCAGCCCTTCGCATCTTGCTCGGCGCGGCGGGCAGCAAGTTCTTCATCACTGACCAACAGGTTGATCGTGCGGCCGGGAATGTCGATCTCGATCGTGTCACCATTGCGGACGAGGCCAATATCGCCGCCTTCCGCCGCTTCGGGTGAGCAATGGCCGATCGACAGGCCCGAAGTGCCGCCAGAAAAGCGTCCGTCGGTCACCAGCGCGCAGGCGGCGCCCAGCCCCTTCGACTTGAGGTAACTTGTCGGGTAGAGCATTTCCTGCATGCCAGGGCCGCCCTTGGGCCCTTCGTAGCGGATCACCACGACATCGCCGGCAACAACCTGTCCGGTGAGGATCGCGGCCACCGACGCGTCCTGGCTTTCATAGACCTTGGCCGGGCCGGTGAACTTGAGGATCGAATCGTCGACGCCGGCCGTCTTCACGATGCATCCTTCGAGCGCGATATTGCCCGAGAGAACGGCCAAACCGCCATCCTGTGAGAACGCATGCTCTGCGGATCGGATAACGCCGTTCTCGCGGTCGGCATCGAGCGACTCCCAGCGGCGTGACTGGCTGAACGCAGTCTGCGTCGGCACCCCGCCAGGTGCGGCAAGGAAGAACTGCTGCACCGCCGGATCGTTGGTCCGCTTGATATCCCACCGGTTCAACGCATCGGCGAGCGTAGGGCTATGCACGGTCGGCAAGTCGGTGTGGATTAGCCCCGCACGGTCCAGTTCGCCGAGGATCGCCATGATGCCGCCGGCGCGGTGAACGTCTTCCATGTGGACGTCGCTCTTGGCGGGAGCGACCTTCGACAGGCACGGCACACCGCGCGACAGCCGGTCGATATCTGCCATGGTGAAATCGATCCCGCCTTCATAGGCGGCGGCGAGCAGGTGGAGCACGGTGTTGGTCGATCCGCCCATCGCGATGTCGAGGCTCATGGCATTCTCGAACGCCTTGAAGCTGGCGATATTGCGCGGCAGGGCGCTTTCGTCGTCCTGCTCGTACCAACGGCGGCACAGCTCGACCGCGGTGCGGCCGGCCTGCAGGAACAGTTCCTTGCGGTCCGAATGGGTGGCGAGCTGCGAGCCGTTGCCGGGCAGCGACAGCCCCAGCGCTTCGGTCAGGCAGTTCATCGAATTGGCGGTGAACATGCCCGAGCATGACCCGCAGGTCGGGCAGGCCGAGCGTTCGATCTTCGCCACGTCCTCATCGCTGACGCTATCATCGGCAGCCGCGACCATCGCATCGACGAGGTCGAGCGCCTTGACCTTGCCGTCGAGGATAACCTTGCCCGCTTCCATCGGCCCGCCCGAGACGAAAACCACTGGAATGTTAATCCGCAGCGCCGCCATCAGCATGCCCGGCGTGATCTTGTCGCAGTTGGAGATGCAGACCATGGCATCGGCGCAGTGGGCGTTGACCATGTATTCGACCGAATCGGCGATCAGGTCGCGGCTGGGTAGCGAATAGAGCATGCCGTCATGCCCCATGGCGATGCCATCATCGACCGCGATGGTATTGAATTCCTTGGCAACACCGCCTGACGCCTCGATCTCGCGAGCCACCATCTGGCCCAGATCCTTGAGGTGGACGTGGCCCGGGACGAACTGGGTGAAGCTGTTCACCACGGCGATGATAGGCTTGCCGAAGTCCGAATCCTTCATCCCCGTCGCACGCCACAGCCCCCTTGCCCCGGCCATGTTGCGGCCGTGAGTGGATGTGCGTGAACGGTATGCGGGCATGGGTGCGACCTCTGGATTCTTTACTGACAAGCTTGAAAGCGAGGCGGTGGCCTAGCGCAGAGCGGAGTGACAGTCGAAAGTAATATTTGAGACGATTTCGGCGGAAATCAGCCGCCTAGCTCGATCGCCACGCGGTTCGCTATGCGCGATAGCCGTTCCGCCCAGAGCGCCTGTCCCGCCGCATCGGCGATCTGATCCTGCCGCACTTCAATACCCAGATAGGGCCGCCCGTCTGCCTCGGCATGGCGGTTCATCGTGTAGTTAAGCAGTTGGCCGGAATAGGGCTGCTGGTCGCCGACGGTCAGACCTTCGGCCTCAAGCATCGGGATCGCCAGCTGCGCGGCGCGGTCGTCCTGATTGTACAGCACGCCGACCTGCCATGGTCGGACTTCCTCGGGATGGGATGAAAGATGCGGCGTAAAGCTGTGTAATGACAGAATAAGCCCTTGCGGGTTTTCATCGAGCAACGCTGCCAACGCGCGGTGATAGGGGTGGAAGAACCGCTCCAGCCGGTCGAGATGCCCGGCATGGTCGATGGCATTGCCCGGGATCGCGTGGCCGTCGCTGGCAATGGGCACGACCCCCGGCGCGTGTTCTTCGCGGTTAACGTCGCAGACCAGCCGGCTGACCGTCGCCTGAAACGCCGCCACGCCGGGGCGCTGGGCCATCAGTTCACCAACTTCGCGCACGCCGATGTCGACGGCGATGTGCTGGTCTAGCAGGTCCGGTGCGATACCGAGGTCAATGCCGTCCGGAACATGGTTCGAGGCGTGGTCGGACACCACAAGGATGCCGCCAAACCGCGGCGTGCCGATGATGCGCCAGGGGGCGTCCTTCATCGCAGGTGCCCCGACAGCTGCCACCAGTCCGGATGGCTCAGTGCAATAGATTCGGCGGCTTGCGTCATGGCGTCATCGGAGTCGAACAGCGCGAAACAGGTCGCTCCTGAACCCGACATGCGGACGAGCCAGGCCGGGGTGGACCGCAGCGCGGTGAGGACTGCGGCAATGACCGGGCAGAGCGCGATCGCCGGGGATTCGAGGTCGTTGCGGCCATTCAGCGCCACTTCGCGCAGCTTGCCAATGGGCAAAGGCCCACGATCAACGCCGTCCCAGGCCTTGAAAACCGGCCCAGTCGCCAGCGGAACGCGCGGATTGACGAGCAGCACCGGTGTGCCTGCCAGATCGTTGGCGACCGGTTCCAGTTCAGTTCCCGTTCCGCGCCCGATGCAGGCCACCGAGGCTACGCAGGCCGGCACATCGGCACCAAGTTTTGCCGCGCGGGCGTGCCAGTCGTTGGGCAAGCCGTATTCACGTCCGACCAACCGGAACAGCGCCCCGGCATCTGCCGATCCACCGCCCAGCCCGGCGGCGACCGGCAGGTTCTTTTCCAGCGTTACTGCCCAGCCATCGGCGCGCGGCAAGGCGTTAAGCGCCTGCATCACGATGTTACCAAAAGGATCAGTAAGTTGGGAGGCAAACTGACCAACCATTCTGAATTGATCGCGAGATGAACGGCTGACCGAAACAGTGTCCCCAGCGTCGACAAAGGCGAACACCGTTTCCAGCTCGTGATAGCCATCCTCGCGCCGCTTGCGGGCATGCAGCGCGAGGTTGATCTTGGCGTAGGCGGTTTCGATCACCGGAGCGGATTACATATTCGGATAGTTCGGACCGCCGCCGCCCTCAGGCGCGACCCAGGTGATGTTGCCGTTGGGATCCTTGATGTCGCAGGTCTTGCAGTGGACGCAGTTCTGCGCGTTGATCTGGTACTTCGGCTTGCCAGCTTCATCGACCAGCCATTCGTAGACCCCCGCCGGGCAATAGCGGGTAGAAGGCCCGGCATAGACGCCCAGTTCGCTGGTTTTCTGCAGTTCCAGATCGGCCACCTTGAGGTGGCAGGGTTGCTCTTCCTCGTGGTTGGTGAACGAGAAGCTGACGCTGGTCAGGCGGTCGAAGGTGATGACGCCGTCGGGCTTGGGGTAAGCAATCGGCTTGTAGAGATCGGCGCGCTGCAGGGTCGAAGCATCGGTGTGATGCTTCATCGGCTTCACCAGCGGCATCTTGAGATAGCGCAGCCACATTTCGATGCCGGCGAGCACGGTGCCGAGCAGGTCTCCGCCGAACTTGGCGAGGATCGGTTCGGAATTCTGGACCAGTTCCAGCTCCTTGGCGATCCAGCTGGAACGCACCGCGGCCTCGTATTCGTCCAGTGCATCCTGCTCACGGCCAGCGGCCACGGCGGCGGCGATAGCTTCTGCCGCCAGCATCCCGCTCTTCATCGCGGTGTGGCTGCCCTTGATGCGCGGCACATTGACGAAACCGGCCGAGCAACCCGCCAGCACGCCGCCCGGGAAGGCGAGATGCGGCACGGCCTGCCACCCCCCCTCGTTGATCGCGCGGGCACCATAGGAAACGCGCTTGCCGCCTTCCAAAATCGCGCGGATTTCCGGGTGCTGCTTCCAGCGCTGGAACTCCTCGAACGGATAGACATAGGGGTTGGCGTAATCGAGCGTTACAACGAAGCCGAGCGCCACCTGGTTGTTCGCCTGATGGTACAGGAAGCCGCCGCCACCCGATCCGCTTTCCGAAAGCGGCCAGCCCTGTGTGTGCAGAACGCGGCCCGGAACGTGCTTGTCAGGGCTGATGTCCCAAAGTTCCTTGATGCCGATGCCGTACTTCTGCGGCTGGCAATCGCGCTCCAGTTCATACTTTTCTTTCAGGCGCTTGGTCAGGTGACCTCGCGCGCCTTCGCAAAAGATGGTATACTTGGCGAGCAGGTTCATACCCGCCATGAAATCGCCCTTGGGCTCGCCTTCGCGGTCAACGCCCATGTCGCCGGTCTGGACGCCGATAACCGCGCCCTTGTCGTCGTAAAGGATCTCCGCCGCCGGGAAGCCGGGGAACACTTCGACGCCCAGTTCCTCGGCCTTGCCTGCCAGCCAGCGGCACAGGTTGCCAAGGCTGCCGGTGTAATTGCCGTGGTTCGACATGTAGGGAGGCATGACGATGTGGGGGATCGGCATCTTGCCGGTCTTGGTCAGGGTCCAGTGCCAGTTGTCGGTCACCGGAGTTTCCGCCATCGGGCACCCATCATCGCGCCAGTCCGGCAGCAATTCATCAAGCGCCTTGGGATCGACGACCGCACCCGAAAGGATGTGCGCGCCAACTTCGCTGCCTTTTTCCAGGATGCAGACGGTAATGTCGGCGTTGACCTGTTTGAGGCGGATTGCCGCAGCCAGGCCGGCCGGCCCACCGCCAACAATCACCACGTCATAGGGCATCGATTCGCGTTCGATCATCGTCTTTTCCCGTATTCGTCCCGCAATCCGCGCGGCTCACGGCCTTGCGCCTTGATTGCTGCGCGCAGGCAGGTCAAGGGTCAAGGCGATGGTGGTGGGATCTCAACAGGCGCTCGCGGGCAATATCGCGGCTGCAATGGCGTGGTGGCGCGATGCCGGCGTCGATTGCGCGTTCGCAGATGAGGCGACCGCGTGGATCACCCTGCCTGATCCGGAACCCGCGCCCGGCGAAGATCGTCCGGCCTTGGTGGCGAAATTTGCCGCTCCGCCGCCCCCGCCCCGCCCGCGTATCGGCGGCGATCCGGCAGGCTGGCCGCAGGACCTCGATGCGTTCCGCCTGTGGTGGATGGAAGAGCCCTCGCTGGATAGCGGGCAAGTTGCGCGCCGGATCGCCCAGCGCGGCATGGTAGGCGCTCCGCTGTTGGTGCTGGTCGAACAGCCCGAGCAAGAGGACGGTGATCAGCTCCTTTCTGGCAAGCAGGGCAAACTACTCGCCGCAATGCTCGCCGCGATGGGGATTGATCGCGACAGTGTTTATCATGCGTCGGTGCTCGTCCGCCACACACCGCTCCCCGATATCCCGGCGCTGGCCGAGGCAGGGCTTGGCGAAGTAACCCGGCACCACGTCCATCTGGCCGCCCCGCAGCGCCTGATTGTCTTCGGCGCGAACATCCTGCCGCTGCTCGGCAACGATCCGGCGCAAAGCGCTCAAAGTTTACGCTCCTTTAACCATGAGGGGCGGACAATTCCCTTGCTCGCGGCGCATGGCCTCGATGCAATGGTGCGCCCGACCGCCAAGGCGGCGTTCTGGCGCAAGTGGCTGGAGTGGGGCCAGTCGGAAGAGATCGGGAAACAATCGGCGTGACACAGTTCAGGACGATACTGCTGGCAGGCGCAGGCACCGCAATGGTGGCGGGTATTTCCGCGCCGGCGCAGGCCAATTCCGCCGCGATCGAATATTTCCGGGGTCGCGCCGATCGCACTGCCGTGCCAAGCCTGCTGAGCGCTGATGAGCGCGCCTATTACACCGACCTGTTCGGCGCGATTGACAAGGCTGACTGGGTGAAGGTCCAGTCCATGCTGGCGCAGAAGCCCGATGGCCCGCTGCACCTGGTCGCCAAGTCCGAATATTTCCTCGACGCGCGCAGCCCGAAGATTGATCTGGCCGCGCTGGACGGCTGGCTGGCGCAAGGCACGCAGCTTCCCTCGGCCGAACAGATCGCCTCGCTTGCCGCCAAGCGCGGATCGCTGACGGTCCCTTCTCTGCCTGAGAGCCAGCGCTTCATCAGCCTGCAATCCAGCCCCAAGCGCCTGCGTCCGCGTGACACGAATGACGGGACGATGCCGGCATCGATATCCGCCGCGATCACCGCCAAGATCAAGGCCGACGACCCAGCCGCCGCGCGTCTGTTGCTCGACGGTATCGATGCGACGCTCAGCCCCAATGCCCGCGCGGAATGGCGCACCAAGATTGCCTGGTCGTTCTATATCGAGAATCAGGACGGCAACGCCTTCGCCCTTGCTCGCACCGCCGCCGATGGTGCCGGTCCGTGGGTGGCGGAAGGCCACTGGACCACCGGCCTTGCCGCTTGGCGCCTGGGCGACTGCCAGAGCGCGGTCGATGCCTTCACCAAGGCGGCTGACCTTGCCGAGAACAGCGAACTGAAAAGCGCCGCCTATTACTGGCAGAGCCGCGCCCATGTGCGCTGCCGCCAGCCTGAAAAGGCCAGCACGCCGCTGCGCATGGCCGCCGCGCGTGACGAGACTCTGTACGGAATGCTTGCCGCCGAATCGCTCGGCCTGAAGATCCCAGAAACCCATGCAGGCGCTGATTTCAGCCAGGCCGACTGGCAGAAACTGCGCGAAGTGCCCAACGTGCGCGCCGCCGTGGCGCTCGCCGAGATTGGCCGCGACGGGCTTGCCGACGAAGTCCTGCGCCACCAGGCGCGCATCGGTGAGCCTTCGCAGTATCAGCCGCTGACCCGCCTTGCGCGCGATCTTGGCCTGCCTTCCACCCAGCTGTGGATGGCGTTCAACGCACCGAACGGCGGCCAGCCTGAACGCGCAATCCGCTATCCGACGCCGAAGTGGACGCCCTCCACCGGCTGGCGCGTCGATCCCGCGCTGGTCTATGCCCACGCATTGCAGGAATCGGTGTTCCGCACCCGCGCCGTCAGCCCGGCGGGCGCCAAGGGCCTGATGCAGATCATGCCGGCGGCCGCAAAGGATCGCGGGCCAGAGCTTGGTATTGCGGGCTCGGCAGCGGACCTCGCCAAGCCGGAAGTCAACCTCGCCTTTGGGCAAGCGCATTTGCAGGCGCTCAAGAACGCGCCCGGCACGCAGGGCCTGCTGCCCAAGGTCATGGCTGCCTATAACGCCGGACCGCTACCAATCTCGCGCTGGAACAGCGAAATCCGCGATGGCGGCGATCCGCTGCTGTGGGTCGAATCGATCCCCTATTGGGAGACGCGCGGCTACGTGAACATCGTGATGCGCAATTACTGGATGTATGAGCGGCAGGCCGGCGGCCCTTCGGAGAGCCGCATGGCCCTGGCACAGGGGCTGTGGCCCACCTTCCCCGGTCTGACGGGCAGCGAAGGCATGCGCATGGCCGCCAACGGAACGCTCATTCGTGGCCGTTGACCCGTCGCGGCTGTTCAAGCCGATCAACATCGCCCTTCTCACCGTTTCGGACACGCGTACGCCCGAAACCGACACTTCCGGCGACATCCTTGCCGACAAGATCAAGTCCGCAGGGCACAACCTGGTGTTTCGCGCGATCGAGATCGACGATGCAGCGCGTGTCGTCAGCAGGCTCAATAACTGGCTGGATGACCGCGCGGTCGATTGCATCGTCACCACCGGCGGCACCGGCCTGACAGGGCGCGACGTGACGCCCGAGGCGCTCGAACGCGTCAAGGCATCGAGCGAAGGCAAGGACATTCCCGGCTTCGGCGAGCTGTTCCGCTGGATCAGCTATGGTACCATCGGCACCTCGACCATCCAGAGCCGCGCGATGGCTATCGTCGCGCGCGGCAAGTACATCTTCGCCCTGCCCGGTTCGAACGGCGCGGTGAAGGACGGCTGGGACGGCATCCTTGCCGAACAGCTCGACAGCCGGAACCGGCCCTGCAATTTCGTCGAACTGATGCCGAGGTTGAAGGAAGTCTAGGTTCGCAGCGAGCCCACGCGGCTTGCCAATTCGTTCCGTTTATGTTCTGATGCAGCGATGTCCCGCTTCGACATCACCCATGGCCGCGGTGCACAGTCAGCGCAGGTGCCGCAGCGCTTCGGCCTTGCCATGCGCGAGGCGGATGGTGACTGGCTTGATGCGCGAGTGGCAGTCGATGACGGTGCGCCGAAGCTGCGGACCACGGTGACCGAGGAAGCGGCGCGGTCAATCATCAGCCGCAATACTTCACCCGACATTCCCTTTGATCGCTCGATCAACGCTTATCGCGGCTGCGAGCATGGCTGCATCTATTGCTTTGCGCGGCCGACCCATGCCTATCATGACTTGTCGCCTGGGCTCGATTTCGAGACGAAGCTGTTCGCCAAGCCCAATGCGGCAGAGCTGCTGCGCGCGGAACTGGGGCGCAAGTCCTACCGCCCTGCCCCGATTGCCATGGGCACCAATACCGATCCCTACCAGCCGATCGAAGCGCGTTACGGCATCACCCGCCAGATTCTCGAAGTCTGCCTTGAAGCGCGCCATCCGGTGACGATCACTACCAAGAGCGACCGGGTGCTGCGCGACATCGACCTGCTGGGCGAGCTGGCAAAACTGAACCTTGTCGCGGTCGGCGTTTCGGTGACCAGCCTCGATCCGCGCCTTTCCACCCTGCTCGAACCCCGCGCATCAGCGCCGGGCAAGCGGCTGGCGGCGCTGGGCAAGCTGGTCGCAGCAGGCGTCCCGGCGCATGTTTCCATCGCGCCGGTCATCCCGTCGATCACTGACGAATTCATCGAGGGCATAATTGAGAGCGCGGCGGCCCTTGGTGTCACATCGGCCAGCTGGATCATGCTGCGCCTGCCGCACGAAGTGGCGCCGCTGTTCCGCGAATGGCTGGCGGCGCACTATCCGGACCGGGCGGGCAAGGTGATGGCCATTGTCCAGTCGGTGCGAAGCGGTAAGGATAACGACGCCAACTTCTTCAGCCGGATGAAGCCGCAAGGAGTCTGGGCCGACCTGTTCCGCACCCGCTTCCGGCTGGCCACCCGGCGTATGGGAATGAACGAAGCCCGGCTGGAGCTGGACAGCACGCAGTTTCGGCGGCCTGCGGTGGGTGGCCAGATGCAGCTATTCTAGGCCGGGCGGTAGCGCACCAGCCGGCTGTCCTGCACCGCCGCCGTCCGGTGATCGACAACCTCGGCCTTGTATTCCGGGTCGGTCACGAGCGCGAGGAAGGCACCGGCGGTGGGGAAGCCCATGACGAAGACCTTGTCCCATTCGAACTGCGCCGGACCGGTGATCACGCTCTCGAACGTGCCTTGCCATGCGATGCCCCCGCCGAGCCGCTCGATGAACGGGAGCAGGCGGGTGAAATATTCCTCGAACGCCCGCTCGCCGCTCCAGCCCAGACCAGCGCAGGGGTGGCCTTCGGAGTAGAGGGCGGCCCCCCGAAAGCGGATCATGTTGAGCAAGTGCACCGGTTCATCGCGCGCAAGCGACTTGAACAGGTCGAAGTTCTCGCGGTTGGGATTGACGTAGTCCATCGCCCGCTCAGGCTACGAGCCGCAGGTGCGCCGCGCCGCGCCGGGCGCTCAGCACGGGATTGCGCAGGCCGTCGATCATGGTCAGTCGGTCGACCAATTCGGAATCGAGCTGGAAATCGCCGCCCAGCCGCATTGTCGGATCTTTCGCCCCGCCTGTGCGCAGAACGGCGATCACTTCACCGTTAGCCTCGGCGGAGCGCGGCAGCAGCAACGCCAATTCGCTGATCGCCTCGATCCGGTCAATTTCCAGCCGCAGTTCCATCCGCGCCGCCTGCTTCGCTTCCGCCAGCGGCTGGGCGCTGCGCACGGTGATGCGCGGCGGCTCGTCCGGGCTGGGCGCATCGAGTTCGACCTGCAGCAGGATACAGGTGCCGTCGCGCGCCCATTCGAGGAAGCTCGGGACCAGAGATTCCTCGAAGCACGAGGCCGAGAACTGGCCTGATGAATCCGAGAAATCGGCCATGCAGAAGTCCTTGCCGCGCTTGGTCTTGCGCCGCTGCACGCCTTCGATCATCGCCGCCATCGTTGCGGGCAGTCGGCCGCCGCCCGGTACGCCGCTCTGCATCAGGCTGGCATAGGTCCGCGCTCCATTGGAATTGGCGATAGCGCGCCATTGTTCGACCGGGTGGGCGGCGAAGTAGAAGCCGAAATTCTCGCGCTCCTTGGCCATCTGTTCGGCCCGGCTCCACGGCGGCACGTCGGCAAGTCGCAGCGCCGGCGCGGCGTGATCATCCCCGCCGAATAGCGCCGCCTGCCCCGAATTGCGGCTGCGCTCGGCCTCGTCCGCCACGGCGAGCAGCATGTCGGCATTGGCCATGACCCGCGCGCGGTTGCTATCCAGCGCGTCGAACGCCCCCGAGGCAGCGAGCCCTTCCAGCTGGCGGCGATTCATCGAGCCGTAAGGCGCGCGCTTGAACAGATCCTCAAGGCTGGTGAAGGCTCCGTTCGCCTCCCGCTCGGCAACAATGGCGTCCATCGCCTTTTCGCCGACGTTGCGGATGCCGGCCATGCCATAGCGAACGGCAAGCCCCTCATCGGTCTGGTCGACCGAGAATTCGGCCTCTGAATGGTTGATGTCCGGCCCGGCGAGCGTCAGCCCCGCGCGGCGCATGTCATCGACATAGACCGCCAGCTTTTCCGATTGGTGCATGTCAAAGCACATCGATGCGGCATAGAATTCGTGCGGGTAATGCGTCTTCACCCAGGCGGTCTGATAGGCAAGCAGTGCATAGGCCGCGGCATGCGACTTGTTGAAGCCATAGCCGGCGAACTTGTCGATCAAGTCGAACAGTTCGTTCGCCTTGGTCTTGTCGATGCCCGACAGTTCCTTGCAACCATCGACAAAGCGCTGGCGCTGGGCGTCCATTTCCGCCTGAACCTTCTTGCCCATGGCGCGGCGCAGCAGGTCAGCGTCGCCAAGCGAATAGCCGGCAAGGATCTGCGCGGCCTGCATGACCTGTTCCTGATAGACGAAGATGCCGTAGGTTTCCGCGAGGATGCCTTCGAGCTTTTCGTGCGGATATTCGATCGCTTCCAGCCCGTTCTTGCGGCGGCCGAACAGCGGTATGTTGTCCATCGGCCCCGGGCGATAGAGCGAGACGAGCGCGATGATGTCGCCGAAATTGGTCGGCTTAACCGCCGCCAGCGTGCGGCGCATGCCTTCCGATTCAAGCTGGAACACGCCGACCGTGTCACCGCGCTGGAGCAGTTGGTAAACCTCGGCATCGTCCCATGACAGCAGGCCGAGATCGATCTCGATCCCGCGCCGCCGCATCAGCTGGATCGCTTTCTGCAGCACTGACAGCGTCTTCAGGCCAAGAAAATCGAACTTGATCAGGCCGGTGTCCTCGACATATTTCATGTCGAACTGGGTCACCGGCATGTCGCCGCGTGGATCGCGGTAGAGCGGCACCAGCTGGGCCAGCGGGCGGTCGCCGATCACCACACCGGCGGCATGGGTGGACGAGTTGCGCGGCAGGCCTTCGAGCTGCATGGCCAGATCGACGAGGCGCTTCACTTCCTCGTCATTTTCGTATTCGCGGCGGAATTCGGCGGCGCCGTTGAGCGCGCGCGGCAGGGTCCACGGGTCGGTCGGATGGTTGGGCACCATCTTGCACAGCCGGTCAACCTGACCATAGCTCATCTGCAGGATGCGCCCGGTATCACGCAGCACCGCGCGGGCTTTCATCTTGCCGAAGGTGATGATCTGGGCGACGTGATCGTGGCCGTACTTCTGCTGGACATAGCGGATCACTTCGCCACGCCGCGTTTCGCAAAAGTCGATATCGAAGTCCGGCATCGACACGCGTTCGGGATTGAGGAAGCGTTCGAACAGCAGGCCCAGTTTCAGTGGATCAAGGTCAGTGATGGTCAGCGCCCACGCGACCACCGAGCCGGCACCCGAACCACGCCCCGGGCCCACTGGAATGTCATTGTCCTTGGCCCATTTGATGAAGTCGGCAACGATCAGGAAGTAGCCGGCGAAACCCATGCCGTTGATGACATTCGTTTCGAAATCGAGCCGGTCGAAATAGGTCTGGCGATCGGCCGGATCCATCTCTCCATAGGGTTCAAGCCGCTTTTCGAGGCCCTTTCGCGCATCGGCGATCAGCATCGCCGCTTCGCCTTCCTTGTCACCGGCAAGGCTGGGCAGCAGCGGCTTGCGCTTGGGCGGCATGAAGGCGCAGCGTTTCGCGACGACGAGGGTGTTGGCCAGCGCTTCGGGCAAGTCGGCAAAGAGCTCGCGCATCATCGGCTCGCTCTTCACCCAGGCATCCTTGCTGGTGCGCGGGCGTTCGGCGGCGTCGATGTGGGTGGAGCTGGCGATGCACAGCAGTGCGTCGTGCGCAGCGGAGAAATTGGGCTCGGCGTAGTTGGCGGGATTGGTCGCGACGAGTGGCAGGTTCCGCGCATAGGCGAGATCGATCAGCGCCTCTTCGGACGCTTCCTCGATGGGATCGTTGCGGCGGGCGATTTCGATATAGAGCCGCCCCGGAAACAGCGCCTCCAGCCGTTCACACAGGTGGTCGGCCTCATCCTTGTGACCTTCTGCCAGCAGCCGGGCGAGTGCGCCCTCGCCAGCGCCGGACAGCGCGATCAGGCCGTTAGTGCGGCCGTCCAGATCGGCCATCAAGACGTGCGGATCACGTTCCAGAGGGCGATCGAGATGCGCTCGGCTGACAAGGTAGCACAGGTTGTTCCAGCCGTCCTCGTTCTGGGCGAGCAGCGCCAGCCAGTCGATAATCTTGCCATCCCCCCGGCACACGCCAAGGAACGCGCCGATCAGCGGCTGGATGCCGATATCCTTGCAGGCCGAAGCAAACTGCATCGCGCCGTAAAGCCCGTTGCGATCGCACATGGCGATGGCGGGAAAGCCGCGTTCCTTCGCCAGCTTGGCAATCGCCTTCGGATCGATCGCGCCGTCCAGCATGGTATAGCTGGAGAACACGCGCAGCGGGACGAAAGGAACGTAGGCCATTGGCGCACTATGGTCGGCAGGGCTGCAGGTTCAAGGTCAGATGTGCTGGCGTTGGGGAAAACGTTGAAGGTCGGGGTTATACCCACGCCGCCCGCCTGCCCCAAACCTCGTCATCCCCGCGAAGGCGGGGAACCATCGGCGCCAGTCTAACGCGCAAAGTACGCCTGCAAGCGCAAGGGCAGATGGATCCCCGCCTTCGCGGGGATGACGGGTAGAGTTGGGTGTGTGGATGATTGAGCAGAGCTAGAGAAGCGCCTCAATATCCGCTGCAATGCTCTTCGGCTTGTCCGTCGGACCATATCGCCGCACGACCTTGCCGTCGCGGCCGATGAGGAATTTGGTGAAGTTCCACTTGATCTTCTTGGTTCCAAACAGGCCCGGAGCCTCCTGCTTCAGCCAATGGTACAGCGGCGTCTCGCCATCGCCATTGACCTCAACCTTGCCCATCAGCGGGAAGCTGAGGCCGAAGTTGACCTTGCAGAACTGGTCGATCTCTTCCGCAGTGCCCGGTTCCTGCCCGCCAAACTGGTTGCAGGGAAAGGCGACGACTTCAAACCCGCGCTCCCCGTACTGCTTCCACAGCGCCTCCAGCCCGTCATACTGCGGGGTAAATCCGCATTTGCTGGCGGTGTTGACCACGAGCAGGACCTTGCCCAGCTTATCGGCCAGGCTGACTTCCTGACCATTCGGCAGGCGGGCGGAGAAATCGGCAATCGTCGTCATTCCAGCACCCCGTCATGCAGGCGGACCACGCGGTCCATCGCGTAGGCCATCCGTTCGTTGTGAGTCGCCACCACGGCGGCGCTGCCGTTATCGCGCACCAGCTTGATGAATTCGGCGAGCACCTTGTCCGCCGTGCCTTCATCAAGGTTGCCTGTCGGCTCATCCGCCAGCACCAGCGCCGGCTTGTTCGCCAGCGCCCGCGCCACGGCGACGCGTTGCTGCTCGCCGCCGGAAAGCTTGTTGGGCCGATGCTCCAGCCGCTCACCCAGCCCCAGAAGTCCGAGCAGTTCGCGAGCCCGCACATCGCAATCGGCGCGCGGGGTTCCGGCGATCATCTGCGGGATGATGACGTTTTCCAGCGCCGAGAAATCAGCCAGCAGGTGGTGGAACTGATAGACGAAGCCGATGTGATCACGCCGCACCGTCGTGCGTTCATCGCCATTAAGGGCGGAGGCATCTTGCCCGGCGATCAGAATGCGACCGCCAAATCCGCCTTCAAGCAGACCAATCGCCTGCAGCATGGTCGACTTGCCCGATCCGGAAGGCCCGAGCAGCGCCACGATCTCACCCGGATGCACCTCAAGGTCCACGCCTTTAAGCACGTCGATGCGGACATCACCTTGTTCAAAACTGCGGGTCAGCTTGTCCAGTTTGACGACGGGGTCACTCATAACGCAGCACCTGCACAGGATCGGTGCTCGCCGCGCGGTAGGCGGGGTAGAGCGTGGCGAGGAAACTCAGCCCGATGGCGAGCCCGGTGATGGCCATAACCTCGATCGGATCGGTCCGCGCCGGCAGTTCGGTGAGAAAGCGGATCTTCGGGTCCCACAGCGACTGGCCGGTGAGCAGTTCGATGCCGGTCACGATGGGTTGGCGGAAAATCAGGATGATGAAGCCCAGCGCCAGACCGGCCAACGTTCCCGCCGTGCCGACCACTGTGCCGGCGGTAACAAACGTCCGCAACATCGATTTGCGCGTCGCGCCCATGGTCCGCATGATGGCGATGTCGCGCGACTTGGTGTGGACCATCATCGCCAGCGAGGAGAGGATGTTGAACGCCGCGACCAGCACGATCAGTGACAGCGCGAAGAACATGGCAACGCGTTCAACCTGCAATGCCTCGAACAGGCCCGAATTGATCGTCTTCCAGTCAGAAACCACCGCCTGCCCTTCCAGCTTTGCGGCAATCGGCGCGAGCGTTTCTGCAGCGGTATCAGCGTCGTCGGTCTTCACCTCGATCATGCCGATGGAATCACCGGTGAGCAGCAGCGTCTGCGCGTCCGCCATCGGCATGACGACAAAGCGTTCGTCGTAGTCGTAAATGCCGATCTCGAAAATCGCGTCGACCCGGTAAGCGATTTCGCGCGGCACCGTGCCGAACGGGGTCGAGCGGCCCTGCGGATTGATGATGGTGATGGTATCGCCGACACGGGCGCCAAGGTTTTCCGCCAGCCGCGATCCAATCGCGACAGCACCGGATTCAGGCACTAGGCCGGACAAGTCGCCATCGACGACCTTCGGCTTGATCTTGGCAATGTCTTCAGGCGTGTTACCGCGCAACAGGATCGCTTCGACCCGGCCGTTGAACGTGGTCAGCAGCGGCTGTTCGATCAGCGGAGCGGCCTCGGTCACGCCGTCGGTGGCCTTGATCTGCTTGAGGATGTCCTGCCAGTTTTCCAGCCGCCCGCCATAGGCCTGGACGATGGCGTGCCCGTTGAGCCCGACGATCTTGTCGACCAGTTCGGCGCGAAAGCCGTTCATCACGCTCATCACCACGATCAGCAGCGCGACCGAGAGCATTACGACGATGACGCCGATCGAGGCGACCAGCGCGATCATCCGCTCGCCCTTGCCGGGTAGCATGTATCGCTTGGCGATCATCCATTCGAAGGGGGAAAGCAGCAAGAGGTCCAACTTCCTTTTCGCTGGCGGGCAGATTTTCGCAGCGCAACCGGCATTTAGGGCGCTCCCCCGCACAGGGCAATGGTGAAGCGTAAAGCCGTGCTTGCCTTTCCCGGGCAAGCGGGCCAAAGCGCGGGCCAGGCAAGGTCCGGTGCGAATCCCAATGAACCTAACTCATCCATTTTTCGACGCAGATGGCGACAAACTGCGCGAGGAATGCGGCATTTTCGGCGTTATTGGCGCCAAGGACGCAGCGTCCATCACGGCGCTGGGGCTCCACGCCCTGCAGCACCGCGGGCAGGAAGCCTGCGGTATTGTCAGCGTTGACGGTGCCGATTTCTATGCCCGCCGCGGTATCGGCCACGTGGCGCAGGTGTTCTCCGGCCCGCCGATCTTCGCCGAACTTCCCGGCACCATGGCATCGGGCCACGTGCGTTATTCCACCACCGGCGGACAAGGCCTGCGCAACGTGCAGCCGCTCCACGCCGATCTGGCGCGCGGGGCCTTTTCCATCGCGCACAATGGCAACATTTCCAACGCGATGGCGCTCAAGCGCGAGCTGGTGAACAAGGGTTCGATCTTCCAGTCGACCTCTGACACCGAGGTCATCATTCACCTCATCGCCACCAGCCGCTATCCCACCCTGCTCGACAAGTTTGTCGATGCCCTGCGAATGGTCGAAGGCGCCTATTCGCTAATCTGCACCACGCCCAAGCGTATGGTTGCCTGCCGCGATCCGCTGGGCATCCGCCCGCTGGTCATGGGCAAGATGGGCGATGCGACGATCTTCGCCAGCGAAACCGTGGCGCTTGATGTTGTCGGTGCCGATTTCGTCCGCGAAGTCGAACCCGGTGAAATCGTCGAAGTCCGCATCGATGGCCGGGTCACCAGCCATCGCCCGTTCGGCAATCATGCAGCGCGCCCCTGCATTTTCGAGCACGTCTATTTCAGCCGTCCGGATTCAGTAACGGGTGACCGTTCGATCTACGAAGTGCGCAAGCAGATCGGCGTCGAACTGGCCAAGGAAACCCCGGTCGAAGCAGATCTGGTAATCCCCGTGCCGGACAGCGGCGTGCCGGCCGCAATTGGCTATGCCCAGCAATCGGGCATTCCTTTTGAACTTGGCATCATCCGGTCGCACTATGTCGGGCGCACTTTCATTCAGCCTGAAGACGGCGCGCGCCATGCCGATGTAAAGCGCAAGCACAATGCCAATCGCGCGCTCGTTGCGGGCAAGCGCATCGTGCTGATCGACGATTCAATCGTGCGCGGCACCACCAGCCTGAAGATCGTTCAGATGATGCGCGATGCCGGCGCGGCCGAAGTCCACATGCGCGTCGCCAGCCCGCCAACCAACAATTCATGCTTCTACGGCGTTGATACGCCCGAACGCAGCAAGCTGCTCGCTGCGCGCATGGACATTCAGGGCATGGCGGAATTCATCCATGCCGATAGCCTCGCCTTCGTTTCAATTGATGGGCTCTATCGCGCAGTTGGCGAAGCCAAGCGCGATGCGGCAAAGCCTAGCTATTGCGATGCCTGCTTCACCGGCGATTATCCCACACGACTTACCGATCTGATTGAAAAGGAATCGCCCGACCAGCTTTCACTGGCGGTTGACGAACTGACATGAGCGATCTGCCATTTGCTGGCCAGCTTGCCCTCGTCACGGGATCGAGCCGGGGCATCGGTGCGGCCACTGCCGAAGCATTGGCCGCTGCCGGGGCGCACGTAATCCTCACCGGACGCGATACCAAGGCGCTTGAAGCGGTCGAGGAGCGCATTTTTGCCGCCGGCGGCCACGCCACCATCGCCCCTGTCGACCTTGCCGAACCTGACGGGATCGTCCGCCTTGCTGTCGCGCTGCAGGGCCGCTGGAAAGCGCTCGATATTCTCGTGCTCAACGCTGCCGTCCTGCCGCAGCTCATGGGTGTAACGCAGATCGAATCAGCCGGGTTCAACAAAGCGTTAACAACCAACGTCCTGGCCCAGCAGGCCCTGCTTGCCGCCTTCGATCCGATGTTGAAGGCCAGCAAGGATGCGCGGGTGATCGCGGTCACTTCCAGCGTGGCAACCAAGCCCCGCGCCTTCTGGGGCGCCTATGCCGCAAGCAAGGCCGCGTTCGAAACCCTGCTGCTTTGCTACGCCGAAGAAGTAAAGAATATCAGCAAGATACGGGTCGCCATTGTCGATCCGGGCGCGACCCGCACGGCGATGCGCGCCAAGGCCTATCCGGGCGAAGACCCGCAGACGGTCAAACTTCCCTCGGAAGTTGCTGAACAGGTTGTTGCGCTGCTTGGTAAACAATTTGCCACCGGCAGCCGCCAATCCGTTAACACTGCTTCATAAACTCCCCGCAACCGCAATCTGGGATAATGCTTGCAGCGGACGCAAAGGGTCGCGTGCGCTTGTTGTCCGGTTTCCCGCTTTCGGGAGGTCGGCCTGCCAACACCGGAGCACGGCAATGAGCACAGACTATCTCGCCCCAGATCGCTATCACATCGCGGCACAGGAAGATCGCTGCGCCCCGCGGACGCGCATCCAGATTCCCGGCAGCTTCCGCGCATCAGGCATGCGCAGCTTCACCACAGTCGTGCATGACTTGTCACTGGGCGGCTTCTGCTGCTCGGCGATCAACCGCCTGCACCCCGGATCGGTGTGCTGGCTGACCCTGCCCGGACTTGAAGCCCTGCCTGCTCAGGTGGTGTGGTGGGACAACAGCCTGGCCGGCTGCGCCTTTGAAAACCTGCTCAGCCCGATCGTCCACGACAATATCCTCGCCCGCTGGCGCGGCGATTCGGTTTACCGTCCCATCCTGTAGGCGTCCAAAGCCCGGTTGCGGGCGAAGGCGTGGTCCACGATCCGATCTGGATAACCAGAGGGTCGCACCGTGGGATCGTGGATCACGTCATCCCGGAGCTTTGCCAGTTCCGGCACCCATTCGCGGATGTAGCCGGCGGCATCGAACTTCGGGCTCTGCGTCAGCGGCGCCATGATCCGCACAAACATGTTGGCATCGACCCCACTTCCGGCTGACCACTGCCAGTTCACCGAGTTCTGTGCATAGTCGGCATCGACCAGCGTATCCCAGAACCACTCCTCGCCGCGCTTCCAGTCGATCAACAGATGCTTGATCAAGAAGCTGGCGGCGATCATCCGCACCCGGTTGTGCATCCAGCCCGTAGCCCAAAGCTGGCGCATGCCGGCATCGACGATGGGATAGCCGGTGCGGCCCTGCTGCCATGCCTTGAGATCAGCCTCTGCTTCCGGGCCGCTCCGCCAAGGGAAGCTGTCAAACTCCGCCTTGTACGATTTCGCGCCGTAATCGGGGAATTGCTGAATCACATTGGTCGCATAGTCGCGCCAGCCGATCTCGCCAAGGAAGGTGCTGGTGCTGCCTTCATGTTGGGCGACGGCATGCCAGATCGTGGCGGGCGATATTTCCCCGAAATGCAGGTGCGGTGACAGGCGTGATGTACCCTCGACCGAAGGCAGGTTGCGCTGGTCGGCGTAGCGGGAGACCTGATCGGTGAATTCCACCAGTCGCTCGGCCGCGCCGGCCTCGCCGGGAGTCCATTCTTCGCAGAAGCCCTCAGCCCAGTCGGGTTTGGTCGGCAGCAGGCCCCAATCGGCAAGATCGTCCGATTTCGGCCAGCTTTCCGGAGCCGGCAGCTTGCCCGGCGCAGGAAGTGGCTCGGGCGGCGGCAAGGTTTCGCTCAGCGCCCGCCAGAACGGCGTGAAAATCTTGTAGGGCGTCCCGCCGCCGGTCAGCACCGAACCCGGCGGGGCAAGGTAATTACCGTGATGCAGATGCAGGTCGATCACCTTCGCCACCGCCCGCTCGGCATTGCGCCACCACGGTTCGTAGTGGTGCAGGCCGTGGACTTCGCGCGCGCCGGTCTCACCCGCCAGTTCCGCCAGCACATCCGCACTCACCCCGCGCCGCAGGACGAGCCGCGAGCCCAGCTTGCGCAGGTCCGCATCAAGGCTGGCGAGCGAGTGGAGCAGCCACCAGCGCGAAGCCCCGCCCATCGCGCGATGCTTGGGCGTTTCGTCGTCCAGCATATAGACCGGGATGACCGGCGCGCCGCTCTCCGCCGCAACATGAAACGCGGCCTGATCGGCAAGCCGCAAGTCGCGGCGCAGCCAAACGATTACCGGCGCGGTCATGGCTTGGGCTTTCGCAAGGTCACCGTGAACTGGCCAGAAGCGGGCGAGCCAAGGAAGCGCTGGTCGCGCAGGATGATGTGATCTTCGTGGAGTTCCGCGACAGGCATCCGGCTCCAGAACAGGAACGCTTTGGCGGCGGGATCATTCTTCGACCATTCGGCGATGCGGGGGTCGGACATCCCTATATCGAAATTGGCAATAGGCGAGGAACTGCGCGGCGTGTTGTCGGAGAAGTGAACCATATCTTGCTTCGGCGGCGGCAAATGGATGTAGACTTTGTCTCGGTCCAAAGTCAGCGCACTGAAGACACCGTACTCACCGCGTCCATACCTCTCGCTGCTCCGCCACAGTATCTCCCTGCGCCAAAATGCAACGGGCTTCGCATTCGCTACGATTACTTTTGGCACGATGGTGGGATCGGATTTGGACAAGATTTCCTGAGCGGAATTTGCTGCGGTGATCGAAATCAGAAAGTTCAAGGCGACGTACACGGCGGTAGCACAGAGGGCGACAATTGCGGGTTGGTAAGGATTCCAAGCGTCCACCCGCTCTCGCTTCAGCGAGTACCACAATCCCCCCCCCAGTATCGCCCATATCCACGGATCGATGATGAACAGCGTATCGCCGTAGAACCACTGGCTCGAAAACGGTTCTAGCAAGCGGATGCCGTAATTGTTG
>NZ_JANPGP010000044.1:0-9139 GCF_031424035.1 Novosphingobium sp. | reverse complement strand
GCTCTTGAGGCCAACGTCGATGACGGCCTTGTCGCCTTCGATTGCGGTGATGGTGCCCTTGACTACGCGGCCTTCGAAGCCGCCGCTGGCGGCGCCGCCCAGCGATTCGTCGAGCATCGCGGCGAAATCGTCGCGAGTCGGTGTGGCAGTGGTTGCCATTTTCAGTTTCCTTAGCATCGATGTTTCCGGCCAAGCGGTTGTATCCGCTGGTCTTTTCTCCACCCCGGCGGGATTGCCGGCGTGGGCCAAAAGGGCCGTTTCCTGCAGAGGCCGGATTGCCTGCCGCAGCATCCCGTCAGCCCGAAGGCCGTCAGGACGGCTGGGCCCTAGGTGAGGGGGCGGCGAAAAGCAAGGAAATTGGGCGGTTTTGCGCCAGCCCGAGCGGGGCTCCGAAGCCTAGTCGGCCGTGCCCGGGCGGGCGCGGTGGATCCAGCAGTTGATGGACAGCCGCGCATTGGCGAGGCCCTCGTCCTGCGCTGAAACTCGCGCGACCTGATGCCAGGCAAAACTGGGAAAGGCGACGAGGCGGTTGCGACGGGGAGCGATGGATACCGCCGGTTCGGTGCCGTTGAAGGCGAACAGCTCCAGTTCGCCGCCAGTATGGCGCGCGGATGGCCGCGAGAAGTAATAGACCGCGCTGATCACCCGGTCAGTTGTGCGCGCGGCGGCGGCGGGTCCGAAGTCGCTGTCAATGTGGCGCTCGAAAAAGGCGCCGTCGAACTGGGCGTTGAGCTCGTATTCATAGCGAGCGGGCGGGCAGGGCTGGATGCCAGTGGCAGTGAACAGGTCGCCGAGCCGCGCGGAGACGGCGGCTGTGAAGGCTGGCTCGCAGTGGCCGAGGCCCCCGGGTGCCTGCCATAGCCGGCGCGATCCGGCATAGCCGTGGCCGTTGATGTCACTATCGATGGCGATTTCGAACAGGCGCGGCTCTTCAGCGGCAACCTGTGCATCGAGTTGGGAAATTAGGTCATCCGGCAGGAAATCGTCGATCACGAGGTAGCCGGGGACTATCTGGCGGGCCATTGCCAGCGTTTACAACGAGGTAAACGCCCTGCCAACGCGGTTAACCTTTAGCCGCGTTCCCGGATAAGATCGACGAGCGCAATGGCGCGGGCGATGGCCTCTTCGCGGTTGAGCAGCGAGGTGTCGAGCACCACGGCGTCTTCGGCGGCGAGCAACGGCGCGGCGGCCCGGGTGGCATCGCGGCGGTCGCGTGCTTCGAGGTCGGCGGCGATCGAATCGAGCGAGGCTTCGCGCCCTGCCTGCTCCATCTCGCGGAAGCGCCGTTCGGCGCGGGCCGGGACCGAGGCGATGACAAACAGCTTCACTTCGGCCTCAGGCGCAATCACCGTGCCGATGTCGCGCCCGTCAAGCACTGCACCGCCCGGCTGGGTGGCGAAGCTGCGCTGGCGTTCGTAAAGCGCCTGCCGCACGGACGGGTGGACCGAGACCCGGCTGGCGAGACCGCCGGTCGCCTCGGAGCGCAGTTCGGCATCGCCCAGCAGGCTGTCCGGAAAGGAGCAGGCGGCAAGGGCATCGGCGCTGTCGTCCGGATCGCCACCGTCCAGAAAACACTGCCGCCCGACCGCGCGGTAAAGCAGTCCGGTATCAAGATGCGGCAGCCCGAAATGCCCGGCGAGCGCCTTGGCAATGGTGCCTTTGCCCGAGGCGGTCGGGCCGTCGACGGCGATGATCATGGGCGGGCCGCCTTGCGGGCGCGGATTGCCTGAACCAGCCCGATCAGGGCGATGACCCCCCAGCACAGTTCCAGGACCACGACGGCAAGGTTGAAGTGGACCGACAGCGATGCGAGCAGCAGCACCGCGCCGACAAGGTTGGCTGCGTTGAACAGCAGTTTGTCCATCTTCGGCGCAGCATTGGCATAGGCAAAGGCCGCGAGGAACAGGGTGCTGCCGATCAGTCCGACCACATTGGCCCAGTCGAAAGTCACCGGGTTACCTCCTCGAGCAGTTCCTCGAACACCGGGAAGCTGGTGGCGATCGGGCGGGTATCGTCCACTTCGACGCCCTTGACGCTGGCCATGCCGGCAATGGCCATGGCCATGGCAATGCGGTGATCGAGGTGCGTGGTGATCGGGCCTTCGGTGCCGGCCAGCGGATCACCGCCGGTGCCATCGATGAGCAGGCCGTCCTCGTTCTCGGTCACGCTCGCCCCGGCGAGCGTCAGAGCGGCGGCCATGGTGGAGAGGCGGTCGCTCTCCTTGACGCGCAATTCGTCGAGGCCCGAGGTGACCGTGCGGCCTTCCGCCAGCGCGGCGGCGACGAAGAACACCGGGAATTCGTCGATCATGCTGGGGGCAAGCGTGGGATCGACCTCGATGCCCTTCAGCGGGGAATGATGGACGCGCAGGTCCGCCACCGGCTCGCCGCCAACCACGCGTGGGTTCTCTTCATCGATGCGCCCGCCCATGTCGCGTAGCAGGCCGATCAGCCCGGCGCGGGTGGGGTTAAGTCCGACATTGCGGATCAGCAGTTCGCTGCCGGGAATGATCAGTGCGCCGACAATGAAGAAGGCGGCGGACGAGGGATCGCCCGGAACCTCGATCACCTGCGGGCGCAATTCAGCCTCGCCGCGCAGGCGAATCACGCGCGTCCCATCCACTTCCTCAACGTCCAGTTCCGCGCCGAATCCGCGCAGCATCCGTTCGGAATGGTCGCGGGTCGGCACCGGCTCGATCACCGTCGTGATTCCCGGCGTGTTGAGCGCGGCGAGCAAGACCGCACTCTTCACTTGCGCCGAGGCGACGGGCAGGCGGTATTCGATCGGCACGGCGGGCGAAGCGCCGCGCACGGTAAGGGGGAGGGTCTGAGATCCTTTGGCACCCTCAGCCGAATCGAACGCCGCGCCCATGCGTGACAGCGGCTCGATCACCCGGCCCATCGGCCGCTTGGACAGGCTGGCATCGCCCACGAAAGTTGCGTCGATGGCATGGCTGGCGACAAGGCCCATCAGCAGGCGCGTGGAAGTGCCCGAATTGCCCATATCGAGCGGCGCCTGCGGTTGCAGCAGTGCGCCGACGCCGACGCCGTTCACCACCCATTCGCCGATTTCCTCGCGCTCCACCCGCGCGCCCATTGCGCGCATGGCGGCAGCGGTGGACAGCACGTCCTCGCCCTCAAGCAGACCAGTGACGCGGGTCTCGCCCACGGCGAGCGCGCCAAGCATGATCGAGCGGTGGCTGATCGACTTGTCGCCCGGCACGCGAATCTCTCCGCGCAAGGCTCCGGCAGGGCGGAAGCGGCGCGGGCGCATGGCGGCGGCATCGGAGTGGCTCAAGGGTCGGAGCTTTCGTCAGGGCAGGCGGAAATGCGCGCGGCTTTTGACAGCGCGGGCGCACTATGGCAAGGCGCGCGTCCTTCGACAGGCTCAGGATGGGCGGGGCGTTGGCGCAAGCCTTCGCCGCAAGGTTTCAAGCGATTTTCGCGCCGCGCGGCGCACACGAGGAATGGACATGGTCAAGGCTGAATGGGGTGCCAAGCACGGCTGCCCGAAGTGCGGCACCCGCTTTTACGATCTCGGCAAGGACGATCCGATCACCTGCATCGAATGCGGCTATGCCTGGAACATCGATCCGGTGCTGAAGTCAAAGCAGCCGATTCCCTTTGAAGAGGTCAAGAAGGACGTCGTCGTGGCCGACTCCGATCTGGCCGAAGACGATATCGACATCGACGAGGACGGTGACAGCCCGGACAACGACGTCGATCTGGGCGGCGACGATGACCTTGGCGTTGCCGGGGTTGATGGCGACGACGACGAAAATTAAAACCCTCTTGCCAAGCTCGGGAGCCGCTTCTAATGGGCGGGCCTTCCCGGGCAATGGCACGGGGGTGGTTCACCTTTCAGGCGGACCGGAATGAATGGTACGGGGCCTTAGCTCAGCTGGGAGAGCGCCTGCATGGCATGCAGGAGGTCAGCGGTTCGATCCCGCTAGGCTCCACCATTCATAAAATATGCTTTTGAAGGCAGCTGGTTGGCGAGGTTTCGCCCACCGGCTTTTTTCGCGTTTTGGAGAATTGGTTCCATGTTCGAAACCTTGTCAGACCGCCTCGGCAGTGTCTTTGACAAGCTGCGTGGGCGCGGCGCGCTCAACGAACAGGACGTTCGCGATGCCATGCGCGAAGTGCGAATCGCGCTGCTCGAAGCCGATGTCGCGCTGCCCGTCGCCCGCCGTTTCATCGATGACATCACTGAAAAGGCCGTCGGCCAGTCGGTCCTGAAGTCGGTTACGCCCGGCCAGCAGGTCGTCAAGATCGTCAACGATGCGCTGGTCGAAATGCTGGGCGGGGAAGATGTTCCCGGCCTCGATCTCAATGCCGCGCCGCCGGTGGTCATCCTCATGGTCGGCCTCCAGGGCTCGGGCAAGACGACCTCGACCGCCAAGCTGGGCAAGCTGCTCAAGGAAAAGCACGGCAAGAAGGCGATGATGGCGTCGCTCGACGTCAACCGCCCCGCCGCGCAGGAACAGCTGCGGGTGCTCGGCGAGCAGGTTGGTGTTGCTACCCTGCCGATCATCGCCGGCCAGCAGCCGGTAGAGATTGCCGCCCGCGCCATGCAGGCGGCCAAGCTGCAGGCAGTCGACGTGCTGCTGCTCGATACTGCGGGCCGCCTCCACGTCGATCAGCAGTTGATGGAAGAGATGAAGGCGGTTGCCGCCATCTCTTCTCCTAAGGAAACGCTGCTCGTCGTCGATTCGCTCACCGGTCAGGACGCGGTGAACGTGGCGCAGAGCTTTTCCGGTCAGGTTGACCTCACCGGCGTGATCCTGACCCGCATGGACGGCGATGCGCGCGGCGGCGCGGCGCTTTCGATGCGCGCGGTCACTGGCAAGCCGATCAAGTTCGCGGGCATGGGCGAAAAGCTCGACGCGCTCGAAGTCTTCCACCCCGGCCGCGTGGCTGGCCGCATCCTTGGCATGGGCGACATTGTCTCCATCGTCGAAAAGGCGGCTGCCTCGATCAAGGAGGAAGAGGCCGAGGCCATGGCCAAGCGCATGGCCAAGGGTCAGTTCGACATGAACGACCTGCGCACCCAGCTTCGCCAGATGCAGTCGATGGGCGGCCTTGGTGCGCTGGCTGGCATGATGCCCGGCATGAAAAAGGCAAAGGCGGCGATGGCGTCGTCGGGCATGGACGACAAGGTTCTGCTGCACATGGATGCGATCATCGGTTCGATGACCGCCAAGGAACGCACCCGGCCCGACCTGCTCAACGCCAAGCGCAAGATCCGCATCGCCAAGGGCTCCGGCACGCAGGTGCAGGACGTCAACAAGATCCTGAAGATGCATCAGGAAATGGAACGGGCGATGAAGCAGATCCGCAAGATGGGCGGCCTTGGCGCGCTCGGCAAGCTGTTCGGCAAGGGCGGAATGCCCGGAATGGGCGGCGGCGGAATGGGTGGAATGGGCGGCGGCGGCGGTATGGGCGGAGCTGGTGGCGCGCTCCCCGGCCTCGGCGGTTCGATGCCCTCCAACCTCAACGATCTTCTCAAGAAATAAGTACAACCGAAATAAACTGATTACTTCGAAAGGTAGTTCAAATGTCTGTTTCCCTTCGTCTTTCGCGTGGCGGTTCCAAGAAGCGCCCCTATTACAAGATCGTCGTTGCCAACAGCCGCGCCCCGCGCGACGGCAAGTATCTTGAGCAGATCGGCACCTACAACCCGCTGCTCGCCAAGGACGACGAAAACCGCGTTCGCCTCGTCGAGGACCGCGTGCGTTACTGGCTCGGCGTTGGCGGCCAGCCGACCGACCGTGTTGCCCGCATGCTCGACAAGGCCGGCATCAAGGAACGCGCTGCCACGGTGAACCCTAGCAAGGGCGAACCCGGCAAGAAGGCCAAGGACCGCGCTGAAGACAAGGCTGCGAAGCTGGTTGAAGCCGAAGAAGCCAAGAAGGCTGCCGAGGCTGAAGCCGCTGAAGCTGCTGCCGCCGCTGCTGCTGCTCCCGCCGTTGAAGAAGCTGCTGCCGAGGAAGCCCCGGCTGCTGAAGAAGCCAACGAAGCGACCCCCAACAGCGATGCCGGCGACGAAGCCGATGCCGCTTCGGGCGAAAGCGCTCAGGCTCCGGCCGAGGGCTGATCCTTGGCGCAGGATAAGCCCGTTACGCTCGCCGCCATCATCGGCGCGCATGGCATCGCGGGCGAAGTCCGGCTCAAACTGTTCGGTGAAGGCGTGGACTCGCTCAAGCGATTCCGCGCCTTCAACGATTTTGGCGGCGGCAAGGCGCTCAGCGTCGAGAAGCTGAAGGACGACGGCAAGGGCGGCGCGATTGCCCGCTTTGCCGAGGTTAAGGACCGCAACACCGCCGAGGCCCTGCGCGGCACCGCGCTGACAGTCGCCCGCTCGGCACTGCCGCCGCTGGCCGAGGGCGAATATTACTACGCTGATCTGCTGGGCCTTCCAGCGGTTTCCACCACCGGAGACGCGCTCGGTACGGTTGTGGCGGTAGAGAATTTCGGCGCTGGCGACGTGGTCGAAGTCCAGCGTCCGGACGGCAAGCGCTTCATGGTGCCGATGCGAGACCATGCGGTTCCCGAATGGGATGCTGCGCGCATGGTCATCGCCGAGGCCTTTTCACGGGAATGATCCCCACCGTTCAGGCGCCGCTGTTTGCGGGCGATATGAACAATAATCCTGCAATGATAAAAACCTGCTGGTGACAGGCGGCGCTACGTCCTTATATCTCCAAGTAGGCAGCGGGGGCGCAAGTCTTGGAAAACAAGCAGGATATCGATGGTTTGACGATCGCAGGGCTCGCCCTGCTGCTCATGTCAATCACTACGATGGTTCACGAGATCGGGGGCCACGCTGCAATGTGCCTTGCCACTGGCGGAACAGTGACCAAGTTGGGCGCTTTCTACGCAACCTGTCATAGTCCCGATGATTCCACACGCCGGTTGGTTGCTCTTGCCGGGCCCGGCATCGATGCAGTGCTTGGCCTGATATTCTGGCAAATGCGCGGGCGGTTCAAGAGCGATCTGGCACGACTTGTGGTCTGGTATTGCGCCTTGTGCTTTTCCTTCTCAGCAGCGGGCTATGTCCTGTATTCCGGCATTTCCGGAATGGGCGATCTGGGCCCGGGCGTAGGCGGCGGCATCGGGTTATTGCCGCATTCGGGGATCTGGCGTTTTGGCTTCGCGCTGGGTGGAGGGCTTGCCTACGTCATGCTGGTCAGGGCGGGGACAGCGAGCTTGACGGCAATGATTGGCCAAGGAATCGGAACGAGGGTGACACGCAGAAAGATTGCTCATGTGTTCTACGCCGTTTTGTGCCTCTCGGCGGTGCTTGCCAGCCTGCCCAACCCGGTCGGCTTGTTCGTGACGCTGGCATCTGCGCTGGCGGCTACATTTGGCGGCAAGGCTGGGATGATCTCGATCGGTTTTTCTGCCCGGACCGGCAGTGGCGCAGCCTTGCCTTTCCGTATCGAACGGAATTGGATAATCGTGCTGGTGGGGCTCGCGGCATCGCTGGCGTTCGCCCTTGTTCTCGGGCCGACGATCACGCTTGCCTCATGATACCTTCACCAACTTTTCCACTTCCTTGCCGAACTGCTTCATGTCGAAGTTTTGCGGATCGTCGTGGGCATCGGGAATACCGGCGTCGACGGTGTTGTGCTGGGCCGGGATCAGCCAGCGACCGGCACGTGCGCTGACATAGACGTAGAGCGCTGCCAGCATCCGGTATTGCGCCTTGGAAAAGCCCGGCTTTGGCCCCTCGGTCGCCGCGCGGGTGGTTGCATCGCCCACGAAGCGGCGCGGCTGGACCGTCTCGATATGGACAAACCGCCCGCGCGCGCGGGGGCCAACCACGCGGCTTTCCAGCTTGGTCGCGCGCCAAGGTTCCTGGAATTCATGCCCGGCCCAGATCTGCCCGACGCGGTTGAGAAAGATGTGCGCGACGGGCTCATTGGCGATCTCGTCCGAAATATAGGGCTGGAACGAGTTGACCTTCAGATCCTGATCCAGCCGCTTGGGAAACGGATCGGACTTGTAGAACGGCGTGCTGGTATCGTGAATCACGTAGTATTGCAGCGGGACGCCCTCCTCGGTCTGCGACACCGGCGCATCGGCGTGGACCTGGGCATAAGCACGGTAAGGCTCCGGGAATGCCGCGATCGCCGCCGCCTTGTGCGCGGCGCTGGGCGACGGCGCGTTCGTCAGCAGCCGGGAAAAGACCGGCGGCACCGGCTGCGGCTTCCTCACCGCGAACTTCTCGATCTTGCGCAGCAGGCAACTGGCCTGCTCAATCGGCGTTCCCGCAAAGGTCAAGGTGTCGCGGTCAAAACGGCATTCGCCGATTTCCTCGGCAAGGGCGGGGAAGGGAGCGGCGATCAGCGCCAGAGGCAAAATCAGGGACTTGCGCATGCCTCCACCTTCGCCCTTGCGGGAGGCGCCTGCAAGTCGGCAATTGCGCCGCCGCGCGATTTGGCCGAAAGGCGCGTGCCATGACATTCCGTGCAGCCGTCCTCACCCTCTATCCCGAGATGTTCCCCGGCCCGCTCGGCATCAGCCTTGCCGGCCGCGCGCGGGACGAGGGCAAGTGGGCGCTTGATGCGATCCAGATCCGCGATTTCGCGGCGGACAAGCACCGCACAGTTGATGACACACCCGCTGGCGGCGGGGCGGGGATGGTGCTGCGGGCGGATGTACTCGCAAGCGCCATTGATCATGCCCGCAGCCTCAATCCGGATGCCCCCGTGATCGCCATGACCCCGCGCGGAAAGCCGCTCTCTCAGACCCGCGTACGTGAACTTGCCGCCGGTCCCGGCGTGATCGTGCTGTGCGGCCGGTTCGAGGGTTTTGACGAGCGGATCTTCGCCGGGCGGCAGGTGGAGGAAGTCTCGGTTGGCGACATTGTCCTGTCGGGTGGAGAGCCGGCCGCGCTGATGCTGCTTGATGCTTGCATTCGCCTGCTTCCCGGCGTAATGGGCGCGGCTTCCAGCGGGACTGAGGAGTCGTTCGAGAACGGCCTCCTTGAGTATCCGCACTACACCCGGCCTGCCGAGTGGGAAGGACGCACGATCCCCGAAGTGCTGCGATCGGGGGATCATGCGAAGATCGCGGCTTGGCGAAAGTCACAGTCCGAGATCGATACACGGTTACGCAGACCGGATCTTTGGGAG
>NZ_JANPGP010000043.1:0-3187 GCF_031424035.1 Novosphingobium sp. | reverse complement strand
AGACGTCCAAGCCGAAGACCGCCGACGCGGGCAGCGATGCACGCCCCGGCTTCTCGCTGAATTGAGGAAGGTAGCACCATGACCAAGATCTTCCATCGTACGGCGGCCACCGCCCTCCTCCTCACCCTCGGCAGCGGCCTTACGGGCTGCACCAGCCCCGGTGTTCCGCTCAACCGCAGCCTCGAAAGCGTCCACCAGCCGGTGGTCCAGCGCACGAATTACACGATGGACCTGGTGTCCAACGGCACCGGCCTGGCACCATCCGAACAGCGCCGCCTGTCGGGCTGGTTCGAAGCGCTCGACCTGCGCTACGGCGACAAGATCAGCGTTGACGATCCGACCGGGTCCAGCGCCAACCGCGCCACGGTCGAAGCCGTAGTTTCGCGCTTCAGCATGCTGCTGAGCGGCGAAGCGCCAGCCACTCCGGGCTATGTCAATCCGGGCACGGTCCGGGTGGTCGTATCGCGCACTTCAGCTTCGGTTCGCGGCTGCCCTGACTGGGGCACCAAGTCCGACACCAACATGCACAATGCCACGGCAAGCGGTTACGGCTGCGCGGTCAACGGCAACATGGCGGCAATGGTCGCGAACCCTGAAGACCTGATCAAGGGCACCAGCGGTCCGAGCACCACGACCGTGATGAGTTCGAACAAGGCGATCGAAGGCTATCGCAAGGCAGAGCCGACTGGTGGTGGCGGCACAACCGTCAACAAGCAGTCGAGCAAAGGGGAGTAATTGACCATGAACGCGCCATGGAAAGCCTCGATGCCCGGCAACCGCGATCCCTTCGCCTCATTCTTGTGTGACGAAGCGGCGCTGGAAGTCCTGCGTCCAGTCGTCATCGAGATGGGCTGGCAGCCCGAGAAGTGCAACAAGGGCGGCCTGCGCAATGCGGTCCAGTCCCTGTCGATCTCGGCCAGCCCCAACATCCTCATGGTCGACTTGTCGGAAAGCGGCGATCCGCTCAACGACATCAACGCCCTCGCCGAGGTTTGCGAACCCGGCACGGTGGTGATCGCGGTCGGCCAGGTCAACGACGTTCGCCTTTATCGCGATCTCGTCGCCAGCGGTATCCACGACTACCTGCTCAAGCCGCTTTCGCCCGGCCAGCTGCGCGATGCGCTGATCCAGGCGCAGGCGGTATTCTCGGCACCCCGTCACTCCGACGGCACGACGGCCAAGCGCCACGTGTCGACCGCCGTGGTTGGAACACGCGGCGGTGTCGGAGCGTCTTTGCTGGCGACCTCGCTGGCCTGGCTGTTTTCGACCGATCACAAGATGCCGACCGCGCTGCTCGATCTCGACGTGCACTTCGGTACAGGTGCGCTCAGCCTCGATCTCGAGCCGGGCCGCGGCCTGACCGACGCGATCGAGAACCCAAGCCGCATCGACGGCCTGTTCATCGAACGCGCCATGATCCGCGCGAACGACAACCTGTCGATCCTGTCCGCCGAAGCGCCGATCAATTCGCCGCTGATGACCGACGGTACCGCCTTCGTGCAGCTGGAGGAAGAATTCCGCCAGGCGTTCGAAATGACAGTGATCGATTTGCCGCGCAACATGCTGATCAACTTCCCGCACCTGATGGCGGACGTGAACGTAGTGGTTCTGGCCACCGAATTCACCCTGGCATCGGCGCGTGATGCGATCCGCCTGCTTTCGTGGCTGAAGGCCAATGCCGCCCATGCCCAGACCATCGTTGTCGCCAACAAGGTCCAGCCCGGCGTGCAGGAAATCAGCCGCGCAGACTTTGAAGCCTCGATCGAGCGCAAGGTGAACTTCGTGATACCGTTCGACGTCAAGGGCGCGGCCAATGCAGCCAAGCTTGGCCAGACCTTCGCTGAAGCCAACCGCACGGCAAAGTCTGCGCAGGTCGTCCGCGATGTCGCCAGCCAGATCCTTGGTGTGGGCGATGCCGAGGAAGCTGCAGCGGTCGTCGGTACGCCGGCGAAGAAGTCACTGCTTGGCAAGTTCGACCTCAAGTCGATGCTGGCCAGCAAGCAAAAGGGCAAGGGCAAGGTCGCCGAAAAGGTGGCCTGACCTTCCCCGTGAATTTCGCGGGCCGGCATGGGCCGGTCCTACATGAACCAAGCCGGAGTATAGGCGCATGAGCCTGTTGCAACTTCTGCTGATCGCCGCCGGCCTGATGGCCATGATGGTGCTTGGCTGGTCGGCATTAACCGGTCCCAATCCGGTAAAAGAGGGCAATCGCCGCCTCAAGGCGTTGCGCTATCGCCATTCGGACAGCACGGTCGACAAGGTCGAGGCGCAGCTGCGCAAGGCCGTGGCGGCACGCAAGCCGAAGATGCACAAGATTGCCGGCTCGGGATCTCGGATCGAGGCGCTCATGCTGCGCCTGAACCGCACCGGCAAGGGCTGGTCGCTGCAGAACTACCTATACACATCGCTGGGCATTGGCCTGACGATGACGGTGATCATCTACTTCAAGTCGCACGCCGCGATGCTGTCGCTGGGTGCCGGCCTGCTGTTGGGAGCCGGCCTGCCGCACATGGCCGTAGGCTTCATGATCAACCGCCGCCTCAATGCCTTCATCGCCAAGTTCCCCGACGGCATCGAACTGATCGTGCGCGGTCTGCGTTCAGGCCTTCCGGTCACCGAAACCCTGCAGATCATCTCGGGTGAAGTCCCGGGCCCGGTTGGCGAGGAGTTCAAGATGATCACCGAGCGCATCCGCATCGGCAAGACCATGGAAGACGCCCTTCAGGAAACCGCCGACCGCATGGGCATTCCGGAATTCCAGTTCTTCTGCATCACCTTGGCTATCCAGCGCGAGACCGGCGGCAACCTGGCGGAAACGCTGAGCAATTTGGCCGACGTGCTGCGCAAGCGAGCGCAAATGAAGCTCAAGATCCGCGCGATGAGCTCCGAATCCAAGGCTTCGGCCTACATTGTCGGCTCGCTGCCTTTCGTGGTCTTTACGCTGCTGTGGTGGGTCAACCCCGACTACATCGGCAAGTTCTTTCAAGACGACCGCCTGATCATGGCAGGCCTTGGCGGGCTTGTGTGGATGACCATCGGCGTCGGTATCATGGCCAAAATGGTCAGCTTCGAAATCTGAGCGAGGAAAGACAACCATCATGTTGAAGACCCCGCCTGGACCAACCGTTCTCGGCATCGACGTAATCTGGGTCGGCTCGATCCTGATCGCGGTGGCTGCCGTGGCCAT
>NZ_JANPGP010000042.1:0-21174 GCF_031424035.1 Novosphingobium sp. | reverse complement strand
GCAAAAGACTTCTTGATTTGGCCGGGAGGCTAAACTATTGGCGCACCCCTGCCCGGGGCGACGGCTTCGGGCAGAACCAGATTGGTGCGGGCGTATAGCTCAGTGGTAGAGCACTATGTTGACATCGTAGGGGTCGCAAGTTCAATCCTTGCTACGCCCACCATTCCATGACAGCCCGCCGGGAAACCGGCGGGCTTCGTCGTTTATGGCTGTCGATTCAGGCCTTCAGCGACCCTTCCACTGAGGTTTGCGCTTCTCGGCAAAGGCCATCGCGCCTTCGCGCGCGTCTTCGGAGGTGAAGACACCGGCTATGTAAGGGCTCTGCTTTGCGTTCACGTCCTCGTCGGCCCAGAGCCACGAATCGCGCACCACGCCCTTCGATGCGATCACCGCCAGCGGGCCATTGCCGGCAACCCGCGCGGCAAGTTCGCGCGCTCCTTCGATGGCCGGCCCATCGGTCAGCACATTGACCAGCCCAAGTTCATGCGCGCGCTCGGCGGTGATCGGATCGCCGGTGATCGCCATTTCCATCGCTAGAGTGCGCGGCAGCAGGCGCGGCAGGATGACCATGCCGCCGCCGCCAGCGGCCATGCCGCGCTTCACTTCGGGGATGCCGAATTTCGTGCCCTTGCTGGCGACGATCATGTCGCAGGCCATGGCAAGTTCCATGCCGCCCGCCAGTGCAAAGCCATCGACCGCCGCGATCACCGGCTTCTTCGGCGTCCACGTCGTCAGTCCGCCGAATCCGCGATTTCCGGCAACCGGGTATTCACCCTTGAGGAAGCCTTTGAGGTCCATGCCCGAACAGAACGTGCCGCCTGCCCCGGTCAAGATCGCACAGCGCAAATCGCCATCGGCATCAAGCCGGTCCATGGCCGCAGCAATGGCCTCTGCCGCCTCCTTGGTCATCGCGTTCTTCGCTTCGGGACGGTTGATCGTCACCTCAAGAATGCCTTCGCGGGCCTCGACCAGCACCTGTTCGCTCACTGTGTTGCTCCCAACCTGATTTCTTCCGGCCCATCCCTGCCGTGCCGCCGATGCGAAGTCGAGCGCACCGGCGCTTAACCGCGCTTGCGATGCGGCTTTTCCCTGCTAAGGGACCGGCGAAAGTTTTCTCCCCGGGAAGGACAGACATGGCCAAGATCAAGGTAGCCAACCCCGTCGTCGAAATGGACGGCGATGAAATGACCCGCATCATCTGGCAGTGGATCCGCGAGCGGCTGATCCTGCCTTACCTAGACATCGACCTTAAGTATTATGACCTGTCGGTCGAAAAGCGCGACGAAACGGGTGACCAGATCACCATCGATTCCGCCGAAGCGACCAAGAAGTACGGCGTTGCCGTCAAGTGCGCGACGATCACCCCGGATGAAGCCCGCGTTGAGGAATTCAACCTCAAGGCCATGTGGAAGAGCCCGAACGGCACCATCCGCAACATTCTGGGCGGCACCATCTTCCGCGAACCGATCGTCATCCAGAACGTGCCCCGCCTGATCCCGGGCTGGACCGACCCCATCGTCGTCGGCCGTCACGCCTATGGTGACCAGTACCGCGCCACCGATACGTTGATCCCCGGCCCCGGCACTCTGCGCCTGGTCTTCGATGGCGACAACGGCGAATCGCTTGACCTCGAAGTGTTCAAGTTCCCCGCCGCCGGCGTGGCCATGGCGATGTACAACCTTGACGAATCGATCCGCGATTTCGCGCGCGCTTCGTTCCACTACGGCCTCGGCCTGAAGTGGCCGGTGTACCTTTCAACCAAGAACACCATCCTCAAGAAGTACGACGGCCGCTTCAAGGACCTGTTCCAGGAAGTGTTTGACGGCGAAGGCTTCAAGGAAAAGTTCGCCGAAGCCGGCATCACTTATGAACACCGCCTGATCGATGACATGGTCGCCTCGGCGCTCAAGTGGTCGGGCAAGTTCGTCTGGGCCTGCAAGAACTACGACGGCGACGTGCAGTCGGATCAGGTCGCACAGGGCTTCGGCTCGCTGGGCCTGATGACCTCGGTGCTGCTGACCCCGGACGGCAAGACCGTGGAAGCCGAAGCCGCGCACGGCACAGTTACCCGCCACTACCGTCAGCACCAGCAGGGCAAGGCAACCTCGACCAACCCGATTGCGTCGATCTTCGCCTGGACCCGCGGCCTGATGTATCGCGGCAAGTTCGATGGCACGCCTGACGTGGTGAAGTTCGCCGAGACGCTGGAACGCGTCTGCATCGAAACCGTCGAAAGCGGCAAGATGACCAAGGACCTCGCGATCCTGATCGGCCCTGAGCAGCCCTGGCTGACCACCGAAGGCTTCTTCGAGGCCATCGTCGAGAACCTCGAAGCCGCAATGGCTAACGGGGGCTAAGGCTCTTGGCCAAGCCAGTTAAAAAGGGGCCGCTCCTGCTTGCAGGTGCGGCCCTTTTTCTTGCCCTGCCGGTCATCATGCCCGCGGCGCTGGCCTTCCCTTACCGCGCGCAGGTAGGCACGTTCGATATCCGCAGCGAGGCCCCGCTGCCCCGCGCCGAGATTGAACGCGTGATCGCCGATGCCAATCGCCGCATCGCGACCAGCGCGATCGCCGATCAGCAGGGGGAGAACCGGCCGATCTATCTGACGCAGGGCGGCTGGCGCTGGGCCTGGCTGGCACTGCAGAGCCGCAAGTCGTTTGGGCTGACCCGCGCCGCAACCAGCTATATCGTGATCAACCGCAGCGATCTCGCCGCCAACCGCATGACCAACAGCCGGCCGGTGGGCGCAGCACGGACGCTGTCCTCGATCATCGCGCACGAGACCTGCCACGGCATGGAGCGCCGCCGCTATGGCCCGCTGATGTCGGTTACCAAGCCGACATGGCTGGTCGAAGGCTATTGCGATCACGTTGCGCAGGAGAGCACGCTGAGTGACGCGCGCGCCGCTGACCTCAAGGCCCGCGGGATAGATCATCCCGCCATGGTCTATTATGAAGGGCGCAAGAAAGTGGCCGCTGAACTGGCGCGCAATGGCGGTGATGTTGACCGACTGTTTGCCGAGGCGAAGTAGGCCGATCCCCCCAACCCTCGTCATTCCCGCGCAGGCGGGAACCCATCTCCCGGCATTGCCTTTCCCGCTGACGATTCGGGCGATCAGAGGTCAAAAAATGGGATCCCGCCTGCGCGGGAATGACGAGTGAAGTGCATTACCCGGCCTCAAGTCCGCCGCGTGCCTTCCGAGCGGAACAGCGGCCAGGCCAGCTGCTCAGCGGCAGTTATCTGCGGCAGGTCCTCGATACCGATCTCATCGGGATAGCGCCGGGTAATCTTGGCCGTGCCGAACACTACGTCCCAGAAGAACAGCAGGTTGCCGAAGTTGCCTTTGTAATGGGTGACTCCATCCGCCTTGTGCTTGCCGTGGTGCGCCGAGTGCGTCGACGGCGTTGAGATCGTCCGTTCGACCAGCCACATCAGCGGAGACAGCCATGCGATGGGGTACAGCGGCCGGTCCCACGGCACGTCAGAATGGGCAGAAATGATCACCAGCTGTTTGACTATGACATAGGGCACGTAAACCGCGCCTAGCCCCAGGTAGATCAACGCCCCGGAAAACCAAAGGCTGGGCATTGTCAGGTAATAGAACACGTTGTTGCGGAACACGATCCGCACCGACATGTAGCTGCCGCTGTGGTGCGCCCGGTGCAGGTTATAGAGCCAGGTGAAGCTGTGCGAGGCGCGGTGCCACCAATACTGCGCCATGTCATCGAACACGACCAGCAGTGCGATCTTGGCGAGGAGCGGAATGCCGATCAGCGCGCCGGCCTGTTCCGGTGCCGCCCATGCCATGGCCTGATAGGAAAGGAACAGCACGAGCGGCTGGTTAAGCAGCAACAGCACGGGCGATCCGATCAATTCGACCAGAATGTCGCTTCTGGTCTGTCCCGCCTTGCGCAGAAATCCGCCGCGCATCGCCTCAAGCAAGGCGAAGGCCGCAAAGATGGCCGCGATCCATAGCGCTTCGGTCTTCATGCCGATCCCCCTAATCCCGCCGTGACAAATGCCCCGCCAATGCCTTAGGTGCAAGGCATGGCTTCACCGATAGAGTTCGCACCCAATTCCCCGCTCGGCGATGCGCTGGTCATCCTTGGTGCCGCCGGCCTTGTCATTCCGCTGTTCGCGCGCTTTCGGATCACGCCGGTGATCGGGTTCATCCTGGTTGGCATGCTGGTTGGCCCGTTCGGACTGGGCGCGAAGGTCGAAGACATACCCTGGCTGTCTTACGTGACCATCTCGGACCCGGCAGGCCTTGCCCCCTATGCGGAGTTCGGCATTGTCATGCTGCTGTTTTCCGTGGGGCTGGAGCTGTCTTTCGGGCGCTTGTGGACCATGCGCCGGCTGGTCTTCGGACTGGGCGCGCTGGAGCTGATCATCGGTGCCCTGCTGATCGGCGCAGTGCTGTTCGCGATGGGCAATTCGCTGCCCACCGGGCTGGCGCTCGGTCTGGCGCTGGCGCTAAGTTCGACCGCGCTGGTGCTCAAGATCACCGATACCCGCACGCCGGTAGGCCGCGCCGCGCTGTCGATGCTGTTGTTCGAGGATATCGCTCTGGTGCCGATCATCTTCCTGCTCGGCGCAATGGGAAGCGGCGGCGAAGGCGCCGACATCTGGCGGACGCTGATGATCGGCGGGCTCACCGTGGGCGCATTGATGGTCGGCGGACGGTTGTTCCTGCCGATTTTGTTCGCACAGGCCGCCCGCACGAAGAGTCCCGAACTGTTCCTTGCCGCCAGCCTGCTGGTGGTGATCGTTGCAGCACTCGCCACGGGGGCCAGTGGCCTTTCGCCGATCGTGGGTGCACTGATCGCGGGCCTTCTGATTGCCGAAACCGACTACGCCGGTGAGGTCGAATCGATGACGGAACCCTTCAAAGGGCTCGCGCTCGGGGTTTTCCTGATCACTGTGGGCATGAGCCTCGACCTCGATCAAGTGTGGAACCGCATCTGGGAAGTGACGCTGGCGGTAGTCGCGGTGCTGGGCATCAAGGCGATCGTCACCGGCACGATCCTGCGCATGATGGGCGCGCGCGCCGGCATGTCGACTGAGACAGGCATCCTGATGGCCAGCCCTTCGGAAACGACGCTTATTGTGCTCGGAACGGCGACTTCGGTCGGCTTGATCAATAGCGATGCCGCGCAATTCTGGCAGATCGTTACCGCGCTCGGCCTGACCATCACCCCGCTGCTGGCCAAGCTGGGCAAGCGCCTCGGCAGCCGGATCGACCGGGCGGCACCCGCCACCGAGGACAGCGGTGACGATACCGTTCCGCGCGCGATCATCATCGGCTTTGGCCGCGTCGGGCGGATGGTGGCGGACATGCTGCGCAATCACGACAAGCCGTTCATCGCGCTCGATGCCGATGCTGACATCATCGCCCAGGGCGCGCGCGATGGCTATCCGGTAGTGTTCGGCGATGCCGCGCGCGGCGGCGTGCTCGGCCACCTGCACGTCGACCGGGCAAGCGCGGTCATTCTGACCATGGATGAACCCTATTCGATGCAGCGACTGGTGCGGAACCTGCGCGGGCAATACCCTGACCTGCCGATAATTGCCCGCGCTCGCGATGCCAGCCACGCTGCGCTGCTTTACAAGGCCGGTGCAAGCACCGCCGTGCCCGAAACGCTGGAAAGCTCGCTCCAGCTTTCAGAAGCGGTACTGGTCGATCTGGGCGTACCGATGGGCTTCGTCATCGCCTCGATCCACGAAAAGCGCGACGAATTCCGCGCGCAGATCATGGAGGAAGGCGGGCTGGACGAAAAGCCAAAGCTTAAGAGCGCCAGTATGCGGGAGCGTGTCACCGAATAGGGCAACCTTGCGACGCGCGGTGCTTTGAACTTTTCGTAAGGAGCGTTGCAATGTCGAAGAAGGTCAACCCAGCCGATCCCGCGAGCCGAACCGATACCAACCCTGCTCACGCCACGGGCGAGAGCCACGGCAAGATCAAGCGCCCGCAGCGCACCGACCAAACGATGAACGAAGTCGATCTCGCTCGCGGGTCGGAGGTTGAATGCCGTGAAGGTGCACGGCAGAGCGGCTGAAGCTATTTCAGGCGCGTCAGTCGGACGACAAGTCCGCCGTCGCCCTTGATCTCGGTCTTGCCGCCGACCTCAAGCTTGAATGAACGGTCGAACGACACTGTGGATGCGCCTTCTTCGCAGGCTACGCCGGGCCGCGTCCAGCTGGACGAAACGCTGAACGTGTTCTCGGCGCCGTACCCGCGGCGGCTCAAAGACACGCGAACCGAGCGGCCGTAATTGGGTGCATAACTGCCAAGGTTGGTTTTGTCGGCCGGGCAGGTTTCCGGCGCCTCGTTCACCGAGCTGTTGAACGAAGCGTTATTGTAGGATCCGACCCGCAGGTCGCCCGCCCACAGGCGTTCCGCGCCGCCCAGAACTTCGACCTGGAATACGGTTGCAGGAATCCGCGCTGGCGAAGCAATCATTGGCACCGGCATGGGCGGCGCAACCATGACGGGCGGCGGCGGTGCGGGAGGCATCGGCACCGGCCGAGTCTGCGCCGAAGCGGCTGTCGATACGACAAGCGTGAATATGATCGGTACAATGGTGCGCAAGGTAACGTCCCCCATAAATCAGAGGCATAGACTAACCAGCCCTCGCGCGGCTGGCCAGAGGGAATAAACGAGTTCCGGCAGCGAGGGACGCAGCCGGAACACCCTCGTGCGCGAAACGTTTGGCTGCAATGCAGACCCGCTCCTTCGCAATTGCCCTCCTCTCTGTGCTTTTGGCGGCGAGCGCCTGCGGAACCAGAGAGACGAAGGAAGAGGCTGCCTTGGCTGCTTCGACCAATACGCCGCCCGGCAGTCCCGGTGATCCGGGGGCATCGGCATCTCCGCAACCATCAGAGCCGCCCGCTGATCATATCGGCCCCGAACCATCCGCCACCCCAACCGTGCCCGATCCCGCCGCTGTCGCTCTGACTCTGCACGAATGGCGTTTGTCAAAAGCCGCGAAGCTCTGCGGCCCGCTCGCCTTCAAGCAGACCGGCGACCAATCCGCGCGCGTGCGGCGGGCGGAATTTTCCGGCGGCTGGGGTGTCGCTTACGACACCCCCGAAGTCCGCAGCGCCTATGGTGTCGCCGGACCCGGCTTGCTTGGCACGGACAGCCTTACCCCTGCCCGGCAGCGCGCGCGGCTGGTTAGGCAGTGGCCGCATTTTCGCGAGCTTGACCAATTCCCCCGCCCCTCCTTCGCCGGCTACGGCGTGGAAGGCGCGAGTGCCTATCCCAAGGACAACCCCGAAGGGCGCGGCCTCAATTCGGTCGCCTATGCACGGGTGCGCGGGCAGGCGTGCACGTACAACGTGTGGAGCCGGCTTGGCCGGGCACACCTCGAGTTTTTGCTGGAGAACCTCGTCCTGATCGACACCTGACCTGCGTCAGGTTGTGAGGACAGCCTTCACCGCGTACAATGCCGCCCCAGCCGCCGAACCATCCGGCCCGCCGCCCTGCGCCATGTCGGGACGTCCGCCGCCGCCCTTGCCGCCGAGCGCTTCGACGCCGGCGCGGACGAGATCGACGGCGCTGACCTTGCCGGTCAGGTCTTCGGTCACGGCTGCAGCGATGCTCGCTTTGCCGTCATTGACCGCGATGACCACGGCAACGCCCGAACCCATGCGCGCCTTCTCCTGATCAAGCAGCCCGCGAAGCTCCTTGGCGTCGAGGCCGTCGATGACCTGGCCGGAGAATTTCACCCCACCCAGTTCCTCGTCAGCCGCAGATGCCTTGGCTCCGCCGCCGCCGAGCGCGAGGGCCTTCTTGGCCTCTGCCAGTTCCTTTTCAAGCTTGCGGCGTTCGTCGAGCAGGGCGGCAACGCGTGCCTCGGCTTCGTCCGGGGTGGCTCGCAGCAGGCTCGCAACGCTCTTGAGCGCGTCCTCGCGGCCGACCAGCCACTGGCGAGCGCCTTCACCGGTAAGCGCCTCGATTCGGCGCACGCCCGAGCTGACCGCGCCTTCGGAGACAATGCGGAACAGGCCGATATCGCCCGTGGCGCGCACGTGGGTGCCGCCGCACAGTTCAACCGAATAGGTCTGGCCGCCGGCATTGCGTCCCATGGACAGCACGCGGACTTCATCACCGTACTTCTCACCGAACAGCGCCATGGCACCGGCGGCGATGGCGTCATCGGGGCTCATCAGGCGGGTGACGACTGCTTCGTTACCGCGGATTTCGGCGTTCACTTCAGCCTCGATCGCGGCAATGTCCTCAGCCGTGAGCGCCGTGGGCTGCGAGAAGTCGAAGCGCAGACGGTCCGCCGCGACGAGCGAGCCCTTCTGCGTGACATGTCCGCCCAGCCGGTTGCGCAGCGCAGCGTGAAGCAGGTGCGTGGCCGAGTGGTTGGCGCGGATCGCGTCACGGCGTTCGACGTCGATATCGAGCTTGATCGTGTCACCGACCGAAATCGAACCGCTTTCCACCGTGCCGTTGTGGGCATGCAGGCGGCCGAGCGGCTTTCCGGTGTCGGCAACGGTCAGCTTCAGGCCATTCGCGCCGGTGATTGTACCGGCATCGCCGGATTGGCCGCCGCTTTCGCCATAGAATGGCGTCTGGTTGGTGATGACCGTGACGACATCGCCCGCAGCGGCGGAGGTCACTTCCTTGCCGTCCTTCACCAGAGCGACGACCTGCGCCTCTGCCGTGGTGGCAGTGTAGCCGGTGAACTCGGTCGCGCCGACGCGTTCGGCGATGTCGAACCACACTTCGGCATCCGCCGCCTGCCCCGAACCCTTCCAAGCGGCGCGGGCAGCGGCCTTCTGACGCTCCATCGCGGCGTCGAAGCCGGCCTTGTCCACGCCGATGCCGCGCGCGCGCAGCGCATCTTCGGTGAGGTCATAGGGGAAGCCGAAAGTGTCATAGAGCTTGAATGCGGTTTCGCCCGGAAGCTCGCCGCCATCGCTCATGTCGCCTGTGGCTTCGTCGAGCAGCTTGAGCCCGTTGGCCAGAGTCTGGCGGAACTTGGTTTCCTCGCGCTCCAGAACTTCGCGGATCAGTGGTTCAGCGCGGCCGAGTTCGGGATAGGCCTGGCCCATCTCGATCACCAGTGCAGGCACCAGACGGTGCATCAACGGGTCCTTCGCACCGAGCAGGTGGGCGTGGCGCATGGCGCGGCGCATGATGCGGCGCAGGACATAGCCGCGCCCTTCGTTGCTCGGCAGCACGCCATCGGCCAGCAGGAAGCTGGTCGAGCGCAGGTGGTCGGCGATCACGCGGTGGCTCGCCTGATGCTCGCCCCGTGCGGCCACGCCGGTGAGGCTTTCCGATGCGGCGATCAGCGCCTTGAAGGTATCGGTATCGTAATTGTCGTGCACGCCCTGCATAACGGCGGAGACGCGCTCCAGCCCCATGCCGGTATCGATGCTGGGTTTGGGCAAGTCGGCAACGATCTCGCCCGCGGCCTGCTCGAACTGCATGAACACAAGGTTCCAGATCTCGATGAAGCGGTCACCATCCTCGTCTGGCGATCCGGGAGGGCCGCCGGGGATGTGATCGCCGTGATCGAAGAAGATTTCCGAGCAGGGTCCGCACGGTCCATCATCGCCCATCGCCCAGAAATTGTCCTTGGTCGCAATTCGGATGATGCGATCGTCGGGCAGGCCGGCGATCTTCTGCCACAGGGCAAAAGCCTCGTCATCGGTGTGATAGACGGTGGCGAGCAGCTTGTCCTTGGGAAGGCCCCATTCCTTGGTCAGCAGAGTCCAGGCGTGGGTGATCGCCTGTTCCTTGAAGTAATCGCCGAACGAGAAATTACCAAGCATTTCGAAGAACGTATGATGCCGCGCGGTATAGCCGACGTTGTCCAGATCGTTGTGCTTGCCGCCGGCGCGAACGCACTTCTGGCTGGACGTGGCGCGCGGGTTGGCGCGCGTTTCAAGCCCGGTGAAGACGTTCTTGAACGGGACCATGCCCGCATTGGTGAACATCAACGTCGGATCGTTGAACGGCACCAGCGGCGCAGATTGCACCACATCGTGCCCGTTCGAGCCGAAGTAATCGAGAAATGAGCGGCGGATTTCGTTCGTCGAAGTCATGCTGCGCCGATAGGACAGTCGCGGATTTGCGGCAAGTGCGAAGCCATATGCGGTGAACCAATCAGGCGATGGCGGGCAGCATGACCTTGAGGCCGCCGGGGGCAATGCGGAAGGTCAGCGGGAATTCGAGCTCGATCACCTCGCCATCAAGCGCAAGGTGGTGCGTTCCGTGACGATAGGCGACCACTTCTCGCGCGCTTTCGATTGCCGCGAAGTCCGCCCGTCGGTCGACCTTGCCGCGCATGATCCGCCATGCCGCCAGCAGCAACCCCGGTCCGCCGCGCTGGGCTACAGCGAACAGGGAAAGCTCGCCGTCCTGCAGGGTTTCGCGCTGGCCAATGCGGCCCTTTTCCAACGAATAGAGGTTGTTACCGATAAACAGCAGCGGTGTTTTCACCCGGCGGCGCGTGCCATCAACGTCCAGGTCCAGCCGCCGCGTTCCGGGGCGGACCAGCACATGCAGGGCAGCCGGCAAGGTTGCCAGCCATTTCGGCAGGTTTCGTCGGTCGCGGTCTTCGACCATGCGTGCGTAGAGGCCAAGCGAGGCATTGTTGAGGAACAGCCGCTCACCCGCATAGCCGACATCTACCGCGTCGCAGCGGCCATGGGCCGCGACCTGCGCCGCCTGTTCCAGCGTGCCATCAAGGCCGATGTCGCGCGCGAAATGATTGCGGGTGCCTAATGGCAGCACAGCAAGGCACCGCCCCTCCCCAGCGAGCCGCGCCGCGGCGCTGGCGAGTGTGCCATCGCCGCCGCCGACCGCGACGACCGGGGCGCTGGTTGCGGCAATGGCCTGATCGAGGTCCTTGGCCTTGACCAGTTTCAGGTCAATTGCTTGTCCGGTCGGGGCAAAGGCATCGTGGATCGCGTCAGGCAGCGTATCGCCAAGCCCGGCAGCCGTGCCACCTTCGCAATTGATCACGACAGGAAGGACCTGGCGATGCATCCGGGTCAAACGTCTGAAACGTGTCGACGTTCCCGCCACTACGTCCGGATCAGTCGCGGCGGGCGGTGACAATCCACGCGGCCGCAGCGAAAGCCACCACGCCTTCGCGCGCATTCCGTCTGATCCATCCGGCGAGTCGGCCCGCCAGAACTTCACGCGCTTCGCCGTGAAGCTCGCGGATGATCGGGGCGAGCGGGCCGATGCGGGCGAAGAAATCCGTCGCCTGCGCCTCGGCATCGTCACCGCTGCCTGCGACATAGGCGAAATCGCAGGGCTCGATGCGAATTCCACTCCAACCGGCCTGGGTCAGGATGTCGCTGATGCGCTCGGGATTGGCGAAGGCGAACGGACCTGGCGCATATGGATCAGAGGGTGCGGGAACTCCAGGGAGCAGCGCGGCAAGCCCGGTCATCCACGGGTTCTCCTCGCGTGAACGAAAGCAGGAGAACGCCAGCCGGGCATCAGCCGCGGAAATGGTCCGCAGGTGCGTGAAGGCAGCGACGGGATCGTCGAAGAACATGACGCCGTGGCGCGAGACGTAAAGGTCTGGTGCGAAACCCTCCGGCTCCCAGCTCGCCGCATCCGCGCAGAGGAACCGTGCTGCGCTTTTGGCCCCAGCGCGTTCGTTGGCGGTCTCGACCAGGTCAGGCGAAACGTCGACGCCGATAATCTGTGCTTCGGGGCGTTGGCGCGACAGGGCGAGCGAAAGCTCACCCGCGCCGCAGCCGATGTCGACCACGCGGCTGCCCGGCAGGGCGGCGATGACGTGGAGCAGTTCCTCGGTCAGCCCGGCAAAGCTGCGGTCGGTCAGTTGCCAGCTCTGCGCCCAGGCCTTGCCAACCCGGTCTTGCCATTCGCTCTTGCCTGTCATTCGCCCGGTCTAGGTGCCGGATAGTCTATAAACAAACAGAATCCGCTTGCGACTCACCGTCAAGAGGCAGACCATCCCGCCATGTCCCAAGCGCGTCTGACGCTGGACCGCGCCCGGCGCGCCTTCACGCAAGAGGAGGCGGATCATGGGTTACACCCCAAACACCACTGGAACGAATGGCAGTACATCCACCCGTGCGGTCGCGCTTGTCGGGCCGGCCGGCACGGGCAAGACCAGTCTGGCCGAGGCGCTGCTCTATGCCAGCGGCGCGATCAACCGGCAGGGCACGATCGAGGCCGGCAATACCGTGGGCGATGCCAGCCCGGAGGCGCGCAGCCGGCGCGGCTCGACCGAAATCAATTGCATGCATTTCGACTATCTGGGCGATCGCTTCGCGCTGATCGACACGCCCGGCGCGGCCGGTTTCGCCGCCGATGGCCTTGCCGCATTGCCCGCCGCCGACATGGCGATCGTGGTTATAGACCCGGCCCCTGAACGCGCGGCGCTGGCCGAACCGATGCTGCGGCGGCTGGACGAACTGGGCATTCCCCATGCCATCTTCGTCAACAAGATCGAGACAGCCCGATCCGGTGCGGTCCGCAACCTGATCGCCGAGTTGCAACCGATGAGCCGCGAACCGCTGGCCTTGCGCCAGATACCGATCTGGGAGGGCGAGCAGGTGACCGGCTATGTCGATCTGGCACTGGAACGTGCCTATCGCTACCGTCCGGGCAAGGCGAGCGAGCGGGTGGACATGCCCGGCGCAGTGCTGGAGCGCGAGAAGGCCGAGAGGTCGCACCTGCTCGAGACACTGGCCGACTTCGACGATAACCTGATGGAAGCGCTGCTGATGGATGAGCAGCCTGATCCGGACACCATCATGGCCGATCTCGCGGTCGATACCGGGAGCAACAAGATCGTTCCGATCCTGCTCGGTTCGGCACTGACCGATGGCGGGGTCAACCGATTGCTCAAGTTCCTGCGGCATGAGGCACCAGCTCCTGCCGCCGCCGGGGAGCGGCTTGGCTTGGCTGAGGGCGGCGCGCTGCACGTGTTCAAAGTAACCAATGCCGGTGCGATGGGCAGGCTGGCGCTGGCCCGCGTGCTGGGCGAGCCGCTGAGCGAAGGGGCGGAACTGCTGGTCGACGGTGAGCCTTCGCGCACCGGATCGATCTTCTTCATGCAGGGTGACAAGACGGCCAAGCAGGCTGCCGCTGCGCCGGGCGACATCGTCGCCGTAGCGAAGGTGGATGGGGCGCGGGCCGGATCGCTGCTTGGGGGCCGGAAAACGAGCCTGCGCGGCGAGTTCGGCGTGACCCCGCCGGTGCGCAATGCGGCGCTGGCCATCACGACGCGGGACAGGAAGGACGATGTAAAGCTGTCGACCGCCCTGCACCGACTTTGCGAGGAGGATGCCGGGCTGCACTGGCTGCAGGATGATGCCAGCCACGAGACCATCCTGCGCGGGATCAACGACGAGCACCTGTCTGTCGTGCTAGGGCGACTGGATCGGCGATACGGGGTGGCCGTCGAGGGGCATCCGCCGAGCATCGCTTACCGGGAATCGATCCGCAAACCGGCGGGCGCGCGCGGGCGGCACAAAAAGCAGTCGGGCGGACACGGCCAGTATGGTGACTGCGTGATCGAAATCCGGCCATTGGGACGCGGCGAAGGCTTCCGCTTTGAGGACCGGATCACCGGCGGCGCCATCCCGCGCCAGTATATTCCGGCGGTTGAGGCGGGCATTCGGGATGCCATGGAGAAGGGTCCGCTGGGCTTTCCGGTGGTCGACGTGGCGGTGACATTGACCGACGGGTCATTCCATTCGGTAGATTCGAGCGAGCTGGCGTTCCGGGTGGCGGGAAGGATGGCAATGGCTGAGGCATTGGCCAAGTCCGCGCCTTACCTGCTCGAACCGGTCATGCGGGTGAGTGTCGATACGCCTTCCGGAACCGGGTCGAAAGCCGGGTCGGTGCTGTCTAGCCGGCGCGGACGGATCCTTGGCCTTTCACCGCATCCGGACTGGGCTCGCTGGGAGCGGGTTGATGCCCTGTTGCCCGAAGCTGGCATTCATGGACTTGATGCCGAATTGCGGTCGCTGAGCCAGGGTCTTGCCGGGTACCACGCCGAATTTGATCACCTGGCCGAACTGGGTGGCAAGCAGGCGGACGAAGTGGTGAAGGCGCGAACGGCACAGGCGGCCTGATCGCCCGTGCCCAAAAGCGAACCGGCGCGAAGGGGATGCCTTCGCGCCGGTTGCTTGTTCCGAGCCACCCGGGACTGGTCGGGCTTGATGGCTCCTTGAAGATCAGATGTCGTCGTCTGCGTCCGGACCCGTCATCATCTCTTCGGCGACCTTGTCGGTCTGGCCGCGGATAGCGGCTTCCAGACGGTCGCAAACTTCTGGGTGTTCCTTGAGGTAGGTCTTCGAATTCTCACGCCCCTGACCGATGCGGATTGAATCGTAGGAGAACCATGCGCCCGACTTCTCGACGATGCCGGCCTTGACGCCGAGATCGAGGATTTCGCCGATTTTGGAGATGCCTTCACCGTACATGATGTCGAATTCGACCTGCTTGAACGGCGGGGCGACCTTGTTCTTGACGACCTTCACGCGGGTCGTGTTGCCGACGATATCGTCGCGATCCTTGATCTGGCCGGTGCGGCGGATGTCGAGACGGACCGAAGCGTAGAACTTGAGCGCATTACCGCCAGTCGTGGTTTCCGGGTTGCCGTACATCACGCCAATCTTCATGCGCAGCTGGTTGATGAAGATCACCATGCAGCGCGAACGGCTGATCGAACCGGTCAGCTTGCGCAAGCTCTGGCTCATCAAACGGGCCTGCAGGCCGACGTGGCTGTCACCCATTTCGCCTTCGATTTCGGCGCGGGGCACAAGCGCGGCGACCGAGTCGATCACCAGCACGTCGATCGCGTTAGAGCGGACCAGCGTATCGACGATTTCGAGTGCCTGTTCGCCGGTATCGGGCTGCGACACGATCAGTTCGTCGATGTTGACGCCCAGCTTCTTGGCATAGGCCGGATCGAGCGCGTGTTCGGCGTCGACGAAAGCGGCCGTGCCGCCGGTCTTCTGCGCTTCGGCAATGCAATGCAGCGCCAGAGTGGTCTTGCCCGAGCTTTCCGGACCGTAGATCTCGATCACCCGTCCGCGCGGCAGCCCGCCGACGCCAAGGGCGATATCGAGACCAAGCGAGCCGGTCGAAACCGACTCAACTTCCATGGTTTCCTTCGAACCGAGCTTCATCGCGCTGCCCTTGCCGAATGCACGATCGATCTGGGCCAAGGCGGCTTCAAGCGCCTTCTGCCGGTCTGAATCCTTCATGTTACCGTCTTTGCCTTCCTGAATCAGCTTGAGCTGCGCTGCCATGATTAGTCCCCTCTGCCTAGGTGGCGGCGACCGGAAAGGTCAACCTCTGCGAATCGATGTATCGCATTTGTTCTTATGGAACAAGAAGGGAACGAGAACATTTTTGGAACATTTCATACATTATTGAAATAAAGAGTATTTTTGGCTCTCGCCATCGCGCACCGGGTCCCACCACAGGTATTTCCGGATCCGTTCCATATCTCGGCGCGAATCATCGGCGTATAAATGAAAGCCCCGCCGCACCGGGACTGGCGGTGCGGCAGGGCCCAGGGAAACGGCAGCTTGGCCGGTCAGTCGCCGATGGCGACCTTCAGCCGCACGCCCCAGGTCCGCGGGGCGCCATAGATGATGCCGCCATCGGCGCTTGAGCTGTTCTGGATCTGGGTGGCGATATAGGTCTTGTTGCCCAGGTTGTTGACGTAGCCTTCGAGCTTGTACTTGCTTCCGAGGTCAAAGGTCAGCCGCGCATCGAAAATGTCTCGCCCGGGAACCAGCGTGTTCACGCTGGGGAACGGGGTCGCATACTGCTGGGCGATGTGCGACCACTGCACACGCGGGGTCATGTCGATGCCGCCGAATGCGAAGGTGTACTGCACGCCCGCATTCATCGTCCATTCGGGCGAGAACGGCAGGCCCCGATCCTTTGGCACAAAGCGCAGGTTAGTGGCGCAGCCGGCGTCAGTACCGGGCGAATTCGTGTCCGAGATGCAAGCCGAATTGCTGAATTTGGAGTCGAGGTAGCCGAGGCCGAAGTTGAACCCCAACCCGCCGAACTGGCCGGTAATTTCCAGCTCGGCCCCCTTGGCATGGCCGGCCAGCGCGTTCTGGGTCACCGGCAGGCCGCCGACGAGGCTGGACAGCTGGATGTCCTTGTAAACCGAATAGAACACGTCGCCGTTCACGCGCAGGTGGCGATCAAGGAATTCGGTCTTGAAGCCGAGTTCGTAGACGAAGTTGCGTTCAGGCAGGAAGTTGGGCGTGTTCGGCGTCAGGTTCACGCCGCCAGCCTTGTAGCCCTTGGAGGCGGTCAGGTAGATGAGGTTGTCATCGTTGACGTGATAGTTGACACCCAACTTGCCGGTCAGCTGGCTGGTCGCGATCTGGCTGACATAGGGCAAGGTGAAGCCCGCCCCCGGAACGGCAGTGCGGGTGTAGACCTGCTTGTCCCAAGAATAGCGTCCGCCTACGATCAATTCGAGCTTGTCAGTTGCGAAGTAGTTGACCTGCCCGAACAACGACTCGCTGGAGTTCTTCGCCGACGAGATGATCGTCGAAGTCGAACTGACGAAATCGCGCGTGTTGTTATTGTCACGCAGCAGGGTGACCGGCACGGTTTCATCCATCAGGAAGCCGCCGAGCACCCACTGCAAGGGCCCCTGGCCGATTGAAAGCAGGTTCACTTCACTGATGAAGGTCTTGAATTCGGTCGTCGCGCGGCTGACCCGGCCGACGTTGCCGGCAGGTGGACGCGGCAGCGCGGTGGCGGTGCGATCGCCGTCGGTCTGGTCATAGGTATGGCCATCCTGCCATGACACCATGCCGCGAACGGCGACGCCATCCGACAGGTCATAGCGCGCTTCGCTCGACAGGCGATAACCGGCCTGATCCTGATAGGAGCGGGCGTCTTCCTCGATCACGAAGGGGTTCGCGGTGACGAGATCGTTGCGGTTCTTCACCGCGTTGTTGTCCGACTTCACATCGAAGTATTCGCCGCGGACGTTGACCTTCAAGCGCCCATCCGCACCTTCCATCACCAGGCTGGCGCGGATCGCGTCCATATCGAGATTGCCCGGCTGGCTTTGGGCGTTGGCGGCGATGTTGCGGGTGAAGCTGTCGCGTTCCTCGTGAAGGTAGGCAATGCGCAGTCCTACTGACTGGCCGCCCATTTCTGCCGTGGCAATTGCCCGGACGCGGCCATAGTCACCGACTGTCACATCGGCAGTGGCACCGTGCGAATTGAACTTAGGATCGGGCGTGCGAACATAGATTGCGCCGCCGGTAGAGTTTTGGCCGCTCAAAGTACCTTGCGGGCCGCGCAGAACTTCCATCGATGCGATGTCATAGAAGCTGTGACCGATGAACTGTTCGTGCGGGATCAGCACGCCATCGATGTAATAGGCGACGCCCGGGTTGGACGTCGGTGCCGACTGGGCAATGCCCACGCCGCGAATGTTAACGAAGGTCGAGCGGTTGAACGTGTTGATCGCGATCGAGGGGGCGACCTGCTGGATATCGTTGAGGTTGGTTACGCCCTTGCGCTGCAGTTCCTCACCCGAAAGCACGGTTGCCGAGATCGGCACGTTCTGCAGGTTCTGCTCGCGGCGTTCCGCGGTGACGACGATTTCCGAAAGCGCGCCGTCGTTGGCCTGGGGATCACCGCTGTCCGATTGTGCCATGGCTGGCATCGAAACACCGGTCAGCATCAAAGCAATCACGCCACGTGTAAAGTTTCGCATCTGTCCTCACCCTGCAACATTATTGTCTGGTGAAACGGACGTTATGCAAGCCCTTGCATAGGTCAAGAGAATTGCTCTCACACATAGTCATTCTGCGTTCAGGCGATGCAGCGCGGCAACACTTGTGCCGGCGCGGCGGGAGCCGAGACCTTATCCGTGCGCCGTGCCCAGCACACCGCCCACCTTGTCGCTGATCTGCTGAACCGAGAACGGCTTGGGCAAGAAATGCACGCCGTCGAGGTGGATTTCCTTGCGCAGTTGCTCCTCGGCATAGCCCGACATGAACAGCACCGGCATCTGCGGGTGTATGGCGCGGATGGCCTTGGCCATGGCGGGGCCGTCCATCACCGGCATGACGACGTCCGAGACGACGATGTCGAACATCTCGCCCGCCTGGACACGCTCCAGCCCTTCCTCGCCGTCGCTGGCGGTGGTGACGGTGTAACCGGCGCGGGTCAGCGCGCGTTCGGCGACGGCACGCACGGTATCCTCGTCCTCGACCAGCAGCACATTGCCGCCGCCTGACCATGCCGCCTTGGGTTCCGGCTTGGCGAGCAGGCCGGCATTGGCGGGTTCACCGTGATGCACCGGCAGGTAGACAGTGAACTTGGTGCCCCGGCCCGGCTCGCTGTCAGCAAAGATGAAGCCGCCCGACTGCTTGACGATGCCATAGACAGTCGACAGCCCCAGCCCGGTCCCGCGCCCCTGTTCCTTGGTGGTGAAGAACGGTTCGAAAATCTTGCCGAGGTGTTCGGGCGCGATGCCGCTGCCGGTATCCTCGACGATCAGCGCGGTATAATCACCCTGCGGAATGATCTCGCTGCGCATGGCGCGCACCGCGTCGGAGGTCACCCGGCGGGTGGAGAGCGTCAGCTTGGCATGGCCGTCAAGCTTGCCCGCCATGGCATCGCGGGCATTGACCACGAGATTCATAATGACCTGCTCAAGCTGGGTCGGATCGGCGCGGACGGCACCCAGATCACGGTCGTGGCTGATAGTGAAGTGGATTTTCTCCCCCACCAGCCGCTTGAGCATCTGGCCAATGTCAGCAACCACGTCGGGCAATTGCAGCACTTCGGGGCGCAGCGTCTGCTGGCGGCTGAAGGCGAGAAGTTGACGCGTCAGGCTGGCGGCGCGGTTGGAATTGGCGCGGATCTGCTGGATGTCGTCGTAATCGCTGTCCCCCGGCGTGTGGCGCAGCAGCATGAGATCGCAGGTGCCAAGGATCGCGGTGAGCACATTGTTGAAATCGTGCGCCACGCCGCCCGCCAGCTGCCCCACGGCCTGCATCTTGGTGGCTTGGGCAACCTGCCGCTTGAGCCGGGTTTCCTCGGTGCTGTCAGTCAGGCCGAGCAGCACCGCCGCCTCACCCAGCCCGCGCACTCCGGCAAGGCTCAGCGATACCGGCTCGTCCGGCTGGTGCTTCAGCCGCACGGCGATGTCGCCGCTCGCCGCAGAGCCCTGCGCATAGCGGCGCACGGCGTCGGACAGCGCGCCCTTGTCTTCCTTGACCACAAGGTCGGTCGGATAGGTCGGAGGCGCCTCGCCCTCCATCCCGGCAGCGCGCATGAAGGCCGGGTTGGCGAAGAGCAGGTGCCCGTCCCGGTCGGCCATGGCGAGGCCAAGCGGCAATTGCCCCAGCAGCGCTTCAAGATGCGGCGCGGCGGTTGGCGCGTCGCGCTCCGCCCCGCCGCCGATGGCGATGCCAGCATCGACCACCAGCATCAGCGAGGGCACTTTCTCCATATCGGGATCGCCGGCATCGGGATCGGCGACAGGCACGTAATACATGGTCAGTGCCGAACCGCGGCGGCCTTCGCGCGCCCAGGTCAGGCGCTCGCGGTCGTCCTGCTGGAGGTAGGAGACGAACGGCTTGCCGACCAGAACCGCGCGGGCATCGCCGGTGGCGCGTTCGGCAAAGCCTGGGCTGGCGCTGCGGATATCGCCTTCGGCATCGACCAGGGCTGCGGCAATGCCGTATTTGCCCAGAGCCCGGCCCGTCTTGCCCTCGATGGCCCGCGCCGTGTCGGCCACCGGATCGGCGACCGTAAGCGCGGTGAAGCGCCAGATGAGGTAGTCGTCGGCCCGGCCGACGCGTTCAGCCTCGACACGCCAGCGCCCCACGCCACTCTCGACCATTTCGGCCTGTCCCATGCCATCGCGCCAGGCGGTGCGGGCGGCCTTGGTCAGGCGTTCGAGCGAGGCGCCGTCGACGTCGAGCTTGGGGGGTGACTGGCTGGTGCCGAACCAGCTTTCGTAAAGCGCATTGGCGCAGGTCAGCCGGCCGGCGCGGTCGGTGATGCACATGCCGGCGTCCGGGCGGGCAATCGCGGCGACAGTCACCGACCAATCGGGCATTGCCCAATCAGCCTTGCTTTCGGGGGTATCGCGGCGGGTCAGCAGATAACCGATGCCGCCCAGCGCAATCACGCCGCCACCAAAGCCGGCGAGCGCGGCAATTGAGCGGGTCGCATACCATATCAATGCAAGCGAAAGCGCTACGGCCAGCACCACGGCCAGCCGTTCGTTCAGGGAGTTGGAAGGGTTCGGCGCCGAAGCGCTCACCCTTGCTCCGCCTTCATGCCTTCCAGTTTCACGCGGCGCTTGTGGCGCACCCACCAGTTCCAGGTAAAGACCGCGATGAAATAACCCACAACCGAAACTACGAGACTGATGATCAGCAGCCCGGAAACGAGTGCAGGGGCCGCATCGGAAAACAGCCACGACAGCCACTGGTCCAGCCCCGCGCCGTGCGCGTAGAGCGACTGGAAGGTCGAAAGATCAGCGTGATAACCTAGCGAGTTGCCGAGATAGATAGATCCAGCCACGATCAGCGGCGTAGTCGCCGGATTGGACAGGAAGGTCATCGCCGCGGCAATCGGGATATTGCCGCGCACCGGCACACACATCAATGCCGCGCCGATGATCTGGATGCCCGGGATCAATGCAAAGATGCCAACCAGCAGCCCGACAAACACGCCGCGCGGCACGGAGCGCCGGGTAAAGCGCCACAATTCGGCCCGCCGGGCGAGCGGCGCGATGAAGCGCACGTTCTCCAGATCCTCGCGCTTGGGCAAGTTGCGGTGGCTCCAGGCAGCGATGCGCGCGAACATTCCCATTGGTCTCGCTGATGTAGTCATTGGATAGGGCTCCCGAAAGGGGACCCTAGGGCGAAATTCATTGCAACACGATGAAGACCGGCATTAGCGCGACCGGCACCCCAAAAGGAAACAACCGTTACTTGTGTTCGCGCAAGATGCGCTGCTGATCGCGCTTCCAGTCACGGTCCTTGATCGTTGCGCGCTTGTCGGCGTTGTTCTTGCCCTTGGCGAGCGCCAGTTCGACTTTCGCCCGCCCGCGGCCATTGAAATAGATCGACAGCGGGACCAGCGTCATGCCCTTGCGCTCAACCGCACCGGTGAACTTGGCGATTTCGCGCTCTTTCAGCAGC
>NZ_JANPGP010000041.1:0-8798 GCF_031424035.1 Novosphingobium sp. | reverse complement strand
GACGTTCGATCCCGCTATCGGCGTGGCCATCGACGGCGTGTTCCTCGGCACGAACACCGGCGGCAACTTCAACCTCAACGACGTAGAGTCGATCGAAGTCCTGCGCGGGCCGCAGGGCACGCTCTACGGCCGCAACACCGTCGGCGGCGCGGTCAAGTACGTGACCAAGCGGCTGCCCAACAAGGCAACCGTCTCGGCGCGCGCGACTTACGGCGAATACAATCAGGCCGACGGCGTGCTCAGCGCCAGCGCGCCGATCGGCGACGGCACGCTGCGCTTCGGCGGCGCAGTCGCCCGGCTGACCCGCGACGGCTTCGGCAAGAACCTGACCACCGGGCTCGACAACTATGACAAGAACATCTGGGCCGGTCGCGGCACAATCGAAGTCCACGCCACCGATTTCTTCGCGCGCCTTTCGGGTGATTTCACGCATGACAAGTCGAACCCGCGCGGTGGCCACCGCCTGATCCCGGCGCAGCTTTCCACCGCACCGGTGCTGGCAAACGTCTATGACACGCGCGGTGCGCTGCTGACGCCTGACCAGGACGTCAAGGCATGGGGCCTGTCGCTGTTCATGGAAGCCAACCCCGCCGAATGGCTGACCTTCCGCTCGATCACTGCTTATCGCAAGGACGACACGACCACGCCGATCGACTTCGACGCCCTGCCTACGGCCGACCTCGACGTTCCGGGCATCTACCGCAACCGCCAGTTCAGCCAGGAACTGCAGGCGCTGGTCCAAACCGGCAACCTCTCGGCCCTGTTCGGCTTCTATTACCTTGACGCTACTGCGCTGACGCAGTTCGAATCGCGGCTCTACACCACCTCGCCGGGCTTTGCGGCCTATACCAATGCCGACATCGGCACGGACACGGCGGCCGGCTTCGCCGACATCACTTACGATTTCACGCCGCAGTTCAGTGTCTCGGTCGGCGGCCGCTACACCTGGGACAAGCGCAAGGGCTATATCCTGCGCCAGTCCTTCCTCGGCGGTGGCTCGCCGGTGTTCGGCAGCCCCGGCGTGGCCTTTGGCGCGCCAGCGACCAACTTCCGCGGCCAGCGCGTGTTCACCAAGTTCACGCCGAAAGCGACGGTAAGCTTCAAGCCGAGCGACGACGCAACGATCTTCGCCAGCTTCAGCCAGGGCTTCAAGGGCGGCGGCTTTGACCCGCGCGGTGCCGGCGTCAACGCGCCTGACCTCAATGGCGACAAGGCGCTGTCGGACGACGAAATTGCTGCCTTCCTCTCGTTCAAGCCCGAGAAGGTCAACAGCTACGAAGTGGGCATGAAGGCCAGCCTACTGGACCGCCGTGTCTATGTCGCCGCCTCGGCCTTCCGCATGGACTATAGCGACGTGCAGATCCCAGGATCGGTCGCCTGCCTGATCGGCGGCTTGCCCAACTTCTGCGGCGTCGTCTCCAACGCCGGTCAGGCCCGGATGCAAGGCTTCGAGCTGGAAACCCGCATCAAGCTGATCGAAGGCAGCGCCGGCACCGGCCTGACCTTCACCGGTTCGCTGGGCTATATCGACGCCAAGTTCCTCAAGTACGTCACCAACATCGCCTCGGTCCCGACCGACGTTGCCGCGTTCCGCAAGGTGCAGAACACTCCGGCATGGACCGGCAATGCCTCGCTCAGCTACGGCGTGGCCGTGGGTGAAGGGCGCGTCGACGTGACCGGCGGCATGTCGTTCAAGAGCCGTACGACCAATTTCGAAGTGCCCAACCCCTACCTCGACCAGCCGGCCTACCAGCTGTTCGATGCCAGCATCGTCTATCACGCGCCGGACAATCGCTGGACGCTGGGCGTGTTCGGCAAGAACCTGACGAACACTCGCTACAAGACCTCGGGCTATACCTTCATGGCGGCCAATGCGACCACAGGCGCACTGTCCACCACCAGCGGCGGCGCCTTGATCCCGGCGCTCGGCAAGGAAGGCGTGCTGACCGCGTTCTACGGCAACCCGCGGCAGGTCTTCGTTACGGCGTCGCTGAACTTCTGATCGTCTCTTAGGGACTTAACGGCCTTCCCCCCGGCGGCTAGGAAGCGGTGATGAACCGCTTCCTAGCTGTCTTCCTTTTCGCCCTCACCGTCCTGATCCCTCAAGTCGCGCTGGCGCAGGTGATGCTGGCGTTCCATTCGTTCAACGGGTCCTACCTCGGCGGGCGCTATCCGCACGCCTTCATCGTACTCGACGGCACCTTGGCGAACGGCACGCGGGTGCATGAGAACTACGGCTACTCCACCAGCGCATCGGCGCTCTCGGACCTGTCCGGCCCGGTCCCCGGCATCATTCAGGTGGAAAAGGAAAAGTACATCGCCTCCACCAACCGGCATTTTACCGTGGCGATCAGCGACGCCCAGTACCGCGAGATCGTTGCCGAGGTGAATGCGTGGAAGGATGCGCCCGGACAGAAGCGTTACCTGCTCGACCAGCGCAACTGCATCCATTTCGTCGCCCGCATCGCGCAGATCGTAGGGCTGAAATCGGACGTTCCTCAAAAGATGGTGCGCCGGCCGAAGCTGTGGCTCAATCAGGTGACCCGCCTCAACCCCCACCTAGGGGCGAAAGAGATCAAGTAAGGGGGATAAACCCGGCCCCGGCGCTTGCCCCCGCCCCTGCACTCGGGAATCAGAGCGGGATGGCGATTCTTTCAGACAAGTGGATCCGGCAGCAGGCAAACGATCATCACATGATCGAGCCTTTCGTGGAAAGCCAGCGGCGCGAGGGCTGCATTTCCTATGGACTGTCGTCCTATGGCTATGACGCGCGGGTGGCGGACGAGTTCAAGATCTTCACCAATGTGAACAGCTCTGTGGTCGATCCCAAGGAGTTCGATCCCAACAGCTTCGTCGACCGTAAGACCGACGTCTGCATCATCCCGCCGAATTCCTTCGCCCTGGCCCGCACGGTCGAATACTTCCGCGTGCCGCGCGACGTGCTGGTGATCTGCCTCGGCAAGAGCACTTATGCCCGCTGCGGCATCATCGTGAACGTCACCCCGCTCGAACCGGGCTGGGAAGGCCACGTCACATTGGAATTTTCGAACACCACGCCGCTGCCGGCAAAGATCTATGCCAACGAAGGCGCGTGCCAGTTCCTGTTCCTTCAAGGCAACGAACCCTGCGAGACGAGCTATGCCGACCGCGCGGGCAAGTACATGGGCCAGCGGGGAGTGACGCTGCCCAAGCTCTAAGGGGAACATTGGACGCATCCGTCCGTTAGGGGTCGACAAGACACCCATTCGGAGAGCCGTCATGTCCGCTTTCGTCGCTGCAATCGGCCGTATCCTGATCGCGCTGCTGTTCATCGTTTCAGGCGCAAACAAGCTTATGGCCCCCGGCGTCGCCGCCGCCGGCTTTGCCCAGATGGGAATGAGCCAGTCACTCGTCGTCCCGGTCGCAATTTTCGAGCTTGCTGCCGGAATCTGCCTCGCAATCGGCATCGTCACCGGGATTGCCGCGACGGCGCTGGCGGTATTTACCGCGCTGACCATTGTCATGGTCCACAACCAGTTCAGCGACCCGGCGCAGGTGCCGGTGATCCTCAGCCATGTCGCGCTGGTCGGTGGGCTGTTCATGGTCATCGCCCACAAGCTCTCGCTCTGGCAGTATGATCGCATGCGCCTGTCGCGCGAACGCGACCGTTCCAAGCTTGATTCGGAGACCGCCCGTCATGATGCCGAACTGCGCGCCGCCCGCGCCGAAGGTCGCGCCGACATGGCGACCCGCGTTGCAGCATCGCCTACCGTCGTGACCCAGCCGGTGGAGACGCACACCAAGGTGGTTACTGCACCCGCTCCCGCTGGCATGGCAGTCCCTGTCGATACGCTGACTTACGAAGATACCCGCCCGCGCCGGTGGTATCAGGTCTGGTAAGCGCTTGCCCGTAACCGCTTGATCACTCCGGCAGCCTGTCTAAAGCTGCCGGAGTGAGCGGTTTCTTCTTCGCCTTTCTTGCCGCGCTTCTGGCTTCGCTGGGGGCGCGTGATCAATTGCTGGTGGCGCAGATGACCCTGCGGCAAGGGCCGCGCCCGGGCCTGCTTGCGGTCGGCGTAATAACCACCGCGCTGACCTGCGCTGGTGCCGCCTGGCTCGCCACCACGCTCACCGCGCAGGTTCCCGGCAGCGGCGCGAAGATGATCTTCGCCGGTATCGCTCTGGTTCTCGCTGGCGGCGAGGCGGTGCTGCTAGGCGCGAAGAAGCCGCCCGAGGAGCCGACGCGATCGCTGTTCGCCGCGCTGGCAGTGATCGCCGCGCAGCAGGTAACTGACGCGGTGCGCTTCATGGTTGTCGCGCTCGCCCTGCTCACGGCATCGCCGGTGACTGCGGCACTCGGCGCCTTCGCTGCCGGCACGGCCAGCCTGACCACCGCGTGGATAGCGCCCGAGGTGATGGCCCACCCCGCGATGGCGACCCTGCGGCGGATGGCGGGGGCGTTCCTGCTGATCGCCGGTCTGGTGCTGGTATGGCGGGGGCTTCCTTGATCGTCTGAGGCAATCAATGTGGCCGGATTAAATAATTTAGCAGATCACGGAACCCGCCCCATATACTCTTCGTTGCGAGGGAAAAATGAAGGGATCACATCATGACCGATAGCAAGACGAACGCCCACACGGTGCTGATTGACGAGCTCAACCAGCTCTTGGCTGACAGCTTTGCGCTGTACCTGAAGACCAAGAATTTCCACTGGCACGTGCGCGGCCCGCAGTTCCGCGATCTGCACCTGCTGTTTGACGAACAGGCTGCCGAAATCTTCGCGCTGACCGACCTCATCGCCGAGCGCGTGCGCAAGAACGGTGCGCCGACACTCACCTCGATCGGGGCCATCGCCGGTCGCACCGCAATCAAGGATCAGGATGCCAGCAATCTGTCCGCCGAAGCCATGGTCAAGGAACTGGTGGCCGACAACACCGCCTACATCGCCCAGTTGCGCGCCACCAAGGAAGCGGCCGGCAATGCGGGCGACAATGCCACCGATGGCGTGATCGATGACTGGACCGATCAGGCGCAGCAGCGCGTCTGGTTCCTTTCCAGCGTAATTGGCTGACTTTTGGCCTTAGCAGGGGCCGCACTTGTGCTAGGTGCGGCCCCATGCCTGCACAAATTATCGAGAACGCCAGCGATGGCGAAATTGCCGACTGGATCGAACTCCGCCTGAACTCGGCCCTCGCCGCCGGGGACAGCATTGCCGTGACCATTCCGGGCGGATCGACGCCCTTCCCGATCCTGGCCGAACTGGCAGGCCGCGATATTGACTGGTCCCGAATTTCCATCTGGCCCGGCGATGACCGGATCGTGCCCGAGGATCACACTGCGTCGAACGTCGGACGCATCCGGGCGCTGATGGAACCGGTCGGCGCGCAGATCGTATCTTTGACCGAAGATGCCGCGCCGCCGCATTTCGCGCTGACCTGGTTGGGCATGGGGGGAGACGGGCATATCGCCTCGCTGTTCCCCAACATTGACCCGCGAGCCGACGATCCGCTCCGCGTCCGGCGCATAACGCCCGATCCGCTGCCTCCCGAAGCGCCGTTCGACCGGCTGAGCCTGACAATCCCGGCACTGATCAATTGCGACGCGCTGATTTTTGTCATGCGCGGCAGCGAAAAGCGGGCGCTGTTCGAGGCTGCGTTGGCCGGCGAGCATGACCTGCCGGTTACCCGCCTGCTCAGAGTCGCGAGCGCGCCGGTAACATGCTTCACCTGATTCCCCGCCCCCTGCACATCGCCGCGCTGCGCACCGCCCATTCCATCCGGTCACTGTGGTGGCACGCGACAAGCGGCACAGTCACCGGCTGCCGAGTGCTGGTGATCGACCCGGACGACCGCGTGTTGCTGATCCGTCATTCCTATGGCTCGCGCCGCTGGATGATGCCGGGAGGCGGCATCAAGCGCGGCGAGGACGTGCTGGTCGCCGCGCAGCGCGAGGTGCGCGAGGAAGTCGCGCTTACCCTCGTGCCGCTGGTCGATGTCGATTTTTCAATCGAGCCGCTCGGCGCCGGACGCAACCATATCCACCTTGTCGCCGGCTGGACCGATAAAGCCCCCGTGCCCGATGGCCGCGAGATCGCGGAAGCGCGGTTCTTTGCCGTGGCGGACCTGCCCGACGACCTCGCCCGGCAACTTCAGGGACGAATCCCCGACTGGGTTAAAGCAGCGAAAGCTGCTCGTCGCGCGGCGGCGTGATCCCCTCGCCCCGCGCACCCTCAAGCGAGGACAGGGTCAGGCCCAGCAGCCGCACCGGCTGCGGCAGGGGCAGCAGTTCATCCAGCAGGGCATGGCCGATCCCGGCGAACTGGTCGCGGAAGGCCACCGGCGCATCGAGTGAACGGGCGCGGGTTTTCAGGCTGAAATCGGCATAGCGCAGCTTCAGCGTGATCGTCCGCCCCCGCGCGCGGAGCCGATCAATGTCCGCCCAGACGAGGGCAACGATCTTTTCCAGCGCTTCGTGCATGGCGGGGCCGGTCGACAGATCATAGTCATAGGTCCGCTCGGCCCCGATCGACTTCCGCGCCCGGTTGGCACTAACCCGGCGCAGGTCGATGCCCCGCGCCGCGCGGTAGAGGTAATCGGCCTGGCTGCCAAAATGCTCACGCAGGAAGATCATGTCCTTCGCGGCGATGTCGCCGCCGGTGTGCAGCCCCAGCCGTTCCATTTTCTCCGCGCCCTTGGGGCCGATACCGTGAAAACGGCGCACCGGCAGATCGGCGACGAAGCGCGCACCCTCGCCCGGGCGGATCAGACACAGCCCGTCGGGCTTGTTCTGGTCGCTGGCGATCTTGGCGAGGAACTTGTTGTAGGACACCCCCGCGCTGGCAGTCAGCCCGGTCTCTGCCTCGATCCGCGCGCGGATCAGCTCGGCAATGCGAGTGGCCGATCCGATACCCTTCAGATCATCGGTAACGTCGAGATAGGCTTCGTCCAGCGCGAGCGGTTCAACGTGCGGTGTGAACTCATCGAAAATCGCCCTGATCTGTTTGGAAACCTGCCGGTAAACGGCGAAACGCGGCCGGACGAAAAGCAGTTGCGGGCAAAGCCGTTTTGCCATCGAAGAAGGAATTGCCGAGCGAACGCCAAATTTGCGCGCTTCATAGCTCGCCGCGCACACGACCCCGCGTATGCCGTCACCGCCCACCGCCACCGGCTTGCCGCGCAAGGCGGGATCGTCGCGCTGTTCGACCGAGGCGTAGAAGGCATCCATGTCGACATGGATGATCTTGCGCAGCCCCATGGGTTCGAAAGCAGTGTCGGAATCGTCGTCCGTCATTCGTGCAGCCTATTCGATTTTGACTGATGCGCGGCAATTTTTCGTCTTGGGGATGGAACAATGCTGCACTTGCGTTCATTGACGCTCGATGCTTCCCGACCAACCCAAACAGCAAATCGCGATCAGCGAGCGCGAGCTCGTCATAATGCTCGCGCTGTTGCAAGCGCTGCATGCCTTCGCGGTCGATGCCATGCTCCCCGCGCTCGGGCTGATCTCCAACGAGCTCAATGTTACCGATCCCAACAAGCGGCAGCTGATCATCGGGATGTTCCTGCTGGGGCTGGGCGTGGGTTCGCTGATTCCGGGTTCGCTGGCAGACCGCTTTGGTCGCAAGACGATCCTGCTGGTCTGCGTGGCAGGATATGTCGTCCTCTCGCTCGCCTCTGCGCTAGTCACCGATATCGACGTGCTGATCGGCATGCGTTTCCTGCTCGGCATCATCAGTTCGGGCCTGTCCGTGCTGCCGCAAGCAATCATCCGCGACCGTTTCGAAGGCGACCGCATGGCGCGCCTGCAATCGATGATCGCGATGATCTTCCTCGTCGTGCCGATGCTCGCGCCGTCGATAGGGCAGGCCATCATGCTGTTTGCCAGCTGGCGCTGGATATTCGGCGCAATGGGCCTTGTCGGTATGCTGATGATGGGCTGGGCGTGGAAGCGCCTGCCCGAGACACTGCACCCCGAATACCGCCAGACCATCCGCCCCGCGACAATCGCACGCAACATGGGCGAGGCGGTGATGACCCGCAGCTCGATCGGCTATGTGCTGGGCAGCGCCTGCATGCTTGGCGTCGGCTGGGGCTATATCCAGTCGAGCCAGCAGCTGGTCGCCGAACACTTTGGCGCGGGCACTCTGTTCCCGGTGATTTTTGGCGGCATGGCGCTGGCCATGGCGACATCGAACTTCGCCAATTCGCGCATCGTCGAACGCTTCGGCGCGCGGCGCGTGTCACACGCTGCGCTGCTCACCTACCTGACAATTTCGCTGGTCCAGTTCTGGCTAGCGCAGAGCGGTCATCAGACCCTCTGGCAGTTTGTCATTGTCCAGACGCTGTCGATGATGCTGATGGGCTTCGTCGGGGCCAATTTCGGTTCGATAGCGCTGCAGCCCTTCGCGCGGATCGCTGGCGCGGCAAGTTCGGTTCAGGCGTTCATACGCATGGTGCTGGCATCGCTGATCGGCTGGGCGGTGGGCCAGTCCTATGACCAGACGGCAGTGCCATATTCGCAGGCGCTGGTCCTGTCAGGCGTGCTCACGCTGGCGCTGGTGCTGTTCAGCGAAAAGGGCCGCCTGTTCCGCCGGCTCAACAAGCCCGGCGCAGCGCACCCGGTTTCCGCGCCTTAAAGGTCGCTGGCTTTCATCGCGAAGATCGGTGTGTGCGGCACGTGCGCCGCCATGCGCGCCAGCAGCAGGTCGAGATCATTCTCGGCCATCATAATGCCGGCATGGGCTTCGCGGATGAAGCCGACCTCGATCATGTGGCGGTTGAACGCCAGCAAGTGGTCATAGAACCCGAAGGCGTTGAGCA
>NZ_JANPGP010000040.1:0-5321 GCF_031424035.1 Novosphingobium sp. | reverse complement strand
GACGAAGACGCCGCCGGCATCGTTCCTGATCAAGAAGGCTGCAAACCTGAAGTCGGGTTCGAAGGAGCCGGGCAAGATCTCGGCCGGAACCATCGCGCGCTCGGCTCTCGCCGAAATCGCCCAGACCAAGTTCAAGGATCTGAACGCCAACGACATCGAACAGGCGACGAAGATCATTGAAGGCAGCGCCCGCTCGATGGGCCTGCAGGTTGTGGAGGGCTGATATCATGGCAAAGCTGACCAAGAAGCAGAAGTCGCTGGCCGAAAAGCTCGGTGACAACCAGAAGCTCCATGGCGTTGATGCAGCCATCCAGCTGCTCAAGGACCTCAAGACCACCAAGTTCGACGAAACTCTCGAAGTTTCGCTGAACCTGGGCGTCGATCCGCGCCACGCCGACCAGATGGTGCGCGGCATGGTGACGCTGCCTTCGGGCACGGGCAAGACCGTCAAGGTCGCCGTGTTTGCTCGCGGTGACAAGGCTGAAGCCGCTCTCGCCGCTGGCGCTGACAAGGTGGGTGCCGAAGACCTGCTGGAAGACATGCAGAACGGCAACCTCGATTATGGCCGCGTGATCGCCACGCCGGACATGATGGGCGTCGTCGGCCGCCTCGGCAAGGTGCTGGGTCCCAAGGGCCTGATGCCGAACCCGAAGCTGGGCACCGTCACCCCGAACGTCGCTGAAGCGGTCAAGGCAGCCAAGGGCGGCCAGATCGAATTCCGCGTTGAAAAGGCCGGCATCATCCACGGCGGTCTGGGCAAGCTTTCGTTCACCAACGAACAGCTCAAGGCGAACTTCGACGCTTTCGTCGATGCCATCGTCAAGGCCAAGCCGGCTGGATCCAAGGGCAAGTACGTCCAGAAGGTGGGCGTCAGCTCGTCGATGGGCCCGGGCCTGAAGATCGACCTGACGGAAATTCAGGGCGCCTGATCCAAAGCTGAGCCCCCGCGCAGGCGGGGGCCTCATGCCTTGGCGCGCAACCGCCTGAGGTCCCCGCCTGCGCGGGGACTCACCAAAAGGCCGGGAGGGGAGACCTTCCCGGCCTTTTCGTTGGTACTTGACCGAATCTTTGCATTATGCTGAACATGTGTTCAAATACGTGCGTCCAGCGCGCGAAGACCTGTCGGGAGAAGAGCCGTGGCCATCCGTTTCGAAGACATCAAGCCGAAGATCGGCAGCCGCATCCTGTGGGATGACCGCGCAGACCTGTTCACCGAGGAAGCCGCCGCCGCCGTCCGCGCAAAGGTGGAAGAGCGCACCGTGGTGGTCTTTCCCAAGGTAGACCTGACCGACGAGGAACAGCTTCGCATCACCGACCTGATGGGCGGGCGCGTGCGCATCACCGGGCGCAACAATGTGCAGGAAGTCGAAAACGACGACGTCTATCAGGTGACGCTCGACGCCAAGATCAACCCGCAGCCCGAATATGTGCTCGGCACGTTTTTCTGGCACATGGACGGTATCACCATCGATACTCCGCCGCCCTTCGCCACGCTGCTGTCGTGCCGCCGCAAGGCGCCCGCTGGCGGCCAGACCGAATTCGCCAGCACCTATGCCGCCTATGAAGGCCTGCCCGAAGCGGAGAAGGCCGCGCTTGAAGGGCTGCAAGCCGTGCACTCGGTCAAGGCCAGCCTGCGCCATATCGAGGATGCCATCCCGGAGAAGGTGCGCAATGCGGTGATCGGCATCGGCCTGATCAAGGAGCACCCGATCGTCTGGACCCACACGTCGGGCCGCAAATCGATGATCATCGGCACCACTGCGGACCACGTCGCCGACATGCCGGTCCCCCAGGGGCGCGCATTGCTGATCCGCCTGCAGGAATGGGCGGCCCAGCCGGACTATTCCTATCGCCACGATTGGGAAGAAGGCGATTTCGCCGTCTGGGACAACACCGGCGCCATGCACCGGGTCATCCCCTATGACGAACGCTCGGGCCGCATGATGCACCGCACGACGATTGCCGGGACGGAGACGATTGCGGCCTGAGCTGTCGACGGGCGGCCCGTAATTTTCCGCCAACTCCCTTTGTCTGTCCCGCCTGTGCGGGAATGACGAGGTTGTGGTGGTGATGAACCGCCCTTATCGTCCGGAGCCGAACCTGTCCTAATCCGCCGTCGTCGGGTCAATCATTGTGCGCACCTCGCTGATGCGGTTGGCGGGAAAGCCGGCGGTTTCGGCATGCTGGCGGATCAGGTCCTCGCTCGGCGCGCGGTAGATGCAGTAGATCTTGTCGTCGGTGACATAGCTGTGCACCCACTGGATTTCGGGGCCGAGGTCCCGCAGCACGGAACACGATTGCTGCGACGCGCCTTTCAGGTCGGCGCTGCCTAGTCCGCCGACGCCCGGCATGTCTCTTTCGATCACGAATTGCGGCATGATGCTTCCTCCTGAACGACCCGGAAGCTGCAAGCTGCGCGCCATGGCGGCGCTTGTCCAGTCCCCGTCAGGGCGCGAGGTTTGCCGCCGTGTAGCACTCGACCAGATAGGCCAGCGGCTTGCCATCGGGCAGGATCAGCCGGGCGAGGTGGGTGCTGATCGTTTCGGCGGGGCAATTGTCCGCCGGGCCTTTTACCGTGTCGATAGCTTCCCGGCGAAAACGCAGCGGGGTGGCGACCTTGCCGAAGGGCGTGCTGGTGGAGGCCAGCGCAGCATTCATTTCCGGCGTCATGCGGCCCGGCACGTACCAGTTCCACGCGATCGACAGCGTCTTGCCGCCGCAATCGAGGTGGACGTGGCGCATGGTGAAGCTGTCGCGGCTGCCGATGCCCAGCAGGCGGCGCATCTTGGCCGGCGGATCGTTCGAGGACACCTGCCGCCGGTCGCTGACGGTGATCTGTGCCGGATCGGCGATCTGCCGCATGGCGCACCATTCGCCGAGGGCAACGGTGGCGCTGTCATGTTCGGCCAGCTTCGCTTCGAAAGCGTCGAGAGTGGCAGGCCCTGCCGCCAGCAGGGCCAACGCGGCGCTAAATGCCACGTTCAAATGCCACCGGGAATCGCCGGCCGGTCCATTGCATCCAGCCCCTCGGCAAGGGCGCGGCAGCAGGCGGCAAGGTCTTCGGGTTCGACCGAGCGGATGACGAAATTCGCCCCGGTGCGGCCATCGCGCCAGAACGGGTAGGAGCCGATCTGGCAGGTCTCATGCGCCTTTTCGGTCGCGCGGAGCAGATCGGCGACTTCGCTTTCCTGCACCCAGCAGCCAACCGTCTCGCACAGCAAGACAGCGCCGCCCTCCAGCGTGCCGGACAGAGCATCGAGCATGCCGCTGGTGATCTGCGGCACCCCGGCCATGATGAACACGTTCTCCGCCCGGATGCCGGGGGCGCCGGTGTAGCGGTTGGGAATCAGGCTCGCGCCTTCGGGCACGCGGGCCATGCGCAGGCGTGCATCGGTAAGCCCGCCGCGCGTTTCGTAATAGCCTTCGAGTATGGCACGCGCTTCGGGGTGGACGATCACGTCCACGCCCATCGCCGCGGCAATCGCGTCGACGGTGATGTCGTCATGTGTGGGGCCAATGCCGCCGGTCGTGAACAGGTAATCATTGCGGGCACGCAGCGCGTTCACCGCCTCGGCAATCGCTGCCATGTCATCGGCGACGACGCGCACCTCCTTCAACCGGATGCCCTGGATCTGCAGCCACGAGGCGACCTGCGCGATGTTCTTGTCATGCGTGCGGCCGGACAGGATCTCGTCACCAATGACGACAAGGGCGGCGGTGTAGATGCGGGATTCGACCATGCGAAGTTGGTTAGGGGAAACCGGGGTGCAGGTGAAGTCCCGTCGTCCCGGACTTGATCCGGGACAACGCGCTACGCCGCTTCCTTCGCCTTGACCTTCGCAAATTTCATCAGGCCGTCGTTGATCTCGGCTGTCTCAAGCTCTTTCTTGTCTTCGCGGTAGAACATGTGGATGCGCCACGGCGCGGTGGTCGCGCTCTTGGGGATCATGTGCTTGCCGCGCTGGAGATAGCCGGACGAGAACAGGTCAAACGGCTGGGTTTCTTCCAGTCCGTGATCGGCGGGCAGGGCGGGGGTGGCCGTATCGACGCCCCATTTGTCCATGTGGCGCAGCAGTTTCACTACCCAATCGGTGACGATATCGACCCGTAGCGTCCAGCCGGAATTGAGATAGCCGAACAGCACGAACAGGTTCGGCACGTTCGACAGCATCGAATCGCGGTACCAGAAGTGCTCGGCGACGGTCACCGCCGCGCCATCGACACTGACCGCGATCTTGCCCAGCGTCGAGAGCCTGAGGCCGGTGGCGGTGACAATGACGTCGGCGTCCAGCTTGCGGCCATCTTCCAGTTCGATGCCATCGGCCACGACCTGCTTGATCCTGGCGGTCACCACCGAAGCGTCGCCCTCCCGGATGGCCTTGAACATGTCGCCGCCGGGAACAAGGCACATGCGCTGTTCCCAAGGCTTGTAGGGTGGGGTGTAATCAGGCGCGTTCCATGCCGGGCCGAGCTCTTTCTTGAGCACGCCTTGCAGGAAGTTCGCCACGCCTTCAGGCGCGCTGCGGCATTTGTGGAACAGGTATTCGTGGAGGTACTGCGCCTTTTCGCGGTTGATTTTCCACGCCAGCCTTTCCGGCAGGAAGCGCTTCAGCCGGTTGGCCCATTTGTCCTGCCAAGGGCGCACGCCGTACCATGTCGGCGTGCGTTGCAGCATGGTGACATGGGCCGCCTTGTCCGCCATCGACGGCACGATCGTCACTGCAGTCGCGCCCGATCCGATGATCACCACCTGCTTGCCGGTGTAGTCGTAATCCTGCGGCCAGAACTGGGGGTGGATGACCTTGCCCTTGAAAGCGGAAAGCCCGGGAATATCGGCCTCGTGCGGCTGGTCGTAATCGTAATAGCCGGTGCCCATGAACAGGAAGCGCGCCGCCCATTCCTTGTCGCTGCCGTCGGCTTGCCGGGCGCGGACGGTCCACAGGCCGGTATCGCTATCCCACGCGGCGCTTTCCACGTGCTGGCCAAAGCGCATGTTCGCCGCGATGCCGTTATCGGCAACGACTTGCCCGAGGTAGTCCCTGATCTCTTCCGCCGTGGCAAAGGCGTTTGCCTTGCGCCACGGGGCGAAGTCATAGGCGAAGGTGTGCATGTCCGAATCCGAACGGATGCCCGGATAGCGGAACAGATCCCAGGTGCCGCCCAGCTGCTCGCGCCGGTCGAGCATGACATAGGTCTTCTTCGGGCAGCCCTTGGCCAGCTTGGCGGCCATGCCGATGCCGGAAATCCCGGCGCCGACGATGATCATGTCGAACACTTCGCTGGCGGCCATGCAGTCTCTCTCCGTTGTTGACAGCAGTGTA